>CADBOP010000167.1 GCA_902796255.1 uncultured Ruminococcus sp. | reverse complement strand
AGTCCGGCCGAACAGCAGCATTCCGTATAAGCAGGCAAAACGTTTGTCGTGGTCATTGATTGTACTCCGGATGCATTCACGGACATCATGCGAAAAAGACATGGCTTTCACCTCATTCTGTTCTATATTTCTGAGATAATTTTTCAGGATATTTTATAATTTCCGTTACTTCCCCTTTTGAATATCTCTGTGCATTTTATGCACACGATAGCCTTTTTCCTTGAGGGCATCGGCCACAAGTTCTGCAAACGTCACACTTCTGTGCTTACCGCCGGTACATCCGAAGGAAATCACAAGCTGGCTTTTCCCTTCTGAAATATATAACGGCAGTAAAAATTCCAGTAAATCATTGATTTTATTTAACAATGTCTGCGACTGCGGAAACTGCATTACATAGTCTCTGACACAGGCTTCCTGTCCGGTATGATTTTTCAGCTCCGGCACATAGAACGGATTCGGCAGACAGCGGACATCAAAAATTAAATCTGATTCTGCCGAAATTCCGTATTTATAGCCAAAAGACATGACTTTCACAACAATTGAATCCAGTTGATTTTCTAAAAAAATCTGCCGTATTTCTTCACCAAGCTGAGATGTGCTTAATTTTGAGGTTTCGATATAATAATCTGCATATGAACGCAAAGGCAGTAATGCTTCCCGTTCGGCTTCAAGAGCTTCGAGCAGACTGTTATATTTTTCTGCAAGCGGATGCCGGCGTCTGGTTTCTTTATAACGCTGAATTAAAATATCATCAGAAGATTCCATGAAAATAACTTTCACTTCATCAGGCATATTTTTTTTTAAATTTTTTATAATCTCATGAATTTCAGAGAACATATCTCCGGTGCGGATATCTACCGCAAGGGCAACCTGATTCAGGCTGCCTCCTGTACGATTGCAGACATCTGCAAAATTAGGAATAAACTGCGGCGGAAGATTATCAATGCAATAATACCCGATATCTTCCAGAACTTTCATGGCTGTCGATTTTCCAGAACCGGACATGCCTGTAATAATAATTAACTGCATGAAATTTCACCTTCCTGAAATCCTAAAAGCACAGGCTCCAGTTCTAAAATATATCCTGTTTCGGCCAGAACTTTGTCATGCACATCCCGACACAGACGAAGAACCTGTTCACAGGTTGCATGATTGCGGTTAATGACAAAACCTGCATGTTTTTCGCTCACCTGAGCATCTCCCACCTGATAGCCTTTCAGACCGCATTCATCAATTAATTTAGAAGCATAGCTGCCTTCCGGACGTTTGAACGTACTGCCTGCACTGGGATATTCCAAAGGTTGTTTTTCTTTTCTGCGTCTGGAATATTCTTTCATTCTGGAGAGAATTTCTTCCGGATTGTCTTTTTGCAGATGCATTGTAACAGATGTGATAATGCAGTCCGGATGTTCTGTAAAAAAGCTGTGCCGGTAGGATAAATTCAGTTTCTCCTGTGTAAGAATATGTTCTGTTCCGGTACTGTCCAGATAGGTACAGGAAGTGACAATATCTTTCATTTCGTGTTGGTATGCACCGGCATTCATAAACAAAGCACCACCGACTGTACCGGGGATACCGCTCAGGGCTTCCATGCCGGAAAGCTGTTTTCTGGATGCAAAAGTGGCTGCTGCTGTCAGTGATGCACCAGCCTGACAAGTCAAAGTATCTCCGTCAGCTGTGATACTGGAAAATGCATTGCCAATATGCAGAATCACACCTTGAAAGCCATTATCAGATGCCAGAATGTTGCTCCCTCTGCCCATGACAAAATAGGGCAGATGATTTTCACAGCAGAACCGCAGAGCGGCACTGAGTCCCTGTACAGAATTAACTTCTATCCAGTAATCAGCATTTCCGCCGATATGAAATGTTGTATGTCCGTCAAGCGGTACATCAGTCATAAATTCCATCTGATAACTGTCACAAAGCTGTTGCAGTTTATTTTTCATGAATATAAACCCTCCAATTAAAATGCATCATAGTCTTTGATAGTTTCTGTGCCTTCCATATCCATACCGAGGCGGTCAAGCAATTCTGTAGCGGCATTATAACCCATTTTCTTCTGACGGTTATTCATAGCTGCTACTTCCAGAATCACAGCGAGATTTCTGCCGGGTTTTACCGGAATTGTCAGTGAAGGCACTTTTACCCCTAAGATAGATGCATATTCTGTATCAATACCCATTCTGTCATAAATTTTCTCCGGATTCCAGAGTTCCATTTCAACAACCAAATCTATTTTTTCTGTCATCTTGACAGCACCCATACCAAAGAGCCGTCTTGCATTGATAATGCCAATACCACGGAGTTCCAGAAAATGGCGGATATTATCCGGCGAACTGCCGACAAGACTGATATTGGATACTTTCCGGATTTCTACAGCATCATCCGCTACAAGGCGATGGCCACGCTTTACCAGCTCAATGGCAGTTTCACTCTTGCCGACACCGCTTTCACCTGTCAGGAATACCCCTTCACCATAAATTTCTATCAGAACACCGTGACGGGTAATTCTGGGGGCAAGATTCAGATTCAGGAATGCAATCAGACCGGACATGAAATTAGAAGTACTTTCTTTACTCCGGAGCAGGGGCATTTCATATTTCTGTGCCAGTTCAAGCATTTCAGAGAAATAGGGGAGTTCTCTGGTAATAATCAGAGCCGGAAGTTTCTGGGAGAATAACAATTCCAGACGTTCCCGTCTTGTTTTTTCATCGATAGTGGATAAATAGGCGAATTCCATTTTACCGATAATCTGCATTCTTTCCGGATTGAAATACTCATAAAATCCCATCAGCTGCAAACCGGGACGATTGACATCATTTTCATCAATCAGAATTTCAGCAGGGTCTTTTGGGGTATAGATTACTTCAAGCTTGAACTCGTCAATAATTTTTTTCAGCGAAATTGTAAATTTTTCAGCCATAACAATACTCCTTTAAAATTATTTTAAATTATAATTATAATATATTTATTATTTTTCAGGATTCAGAACATAGCTTCTGAGCTTCAGATTTTCAGGAATTTCTTCCCCCTGCCATTCCAGAATTACCGGAACAGAATTGGAAATTTCTTTTAATTTTTCAATATCTTTCTGTGATTCTGTATCTGCTGTCACAAGCAGACAGTCTGCCGGAAATGCTTCCGCAGCCATAAGGGTTTCTGTATCGCCATTCAGTACAGCATCACCATGGATTCTGACAAAAAATGAACTTTCGGGTGCTTTTGCACGCATAGCAGTGAGCAAATCTGTCAGATACTGATACCGCTCCGGTTCTCCGCATTCCGGTGCAAGAGCAGACAGCTCTGTTCTCGGAAAAGCAGGATATTCCAGACCATCACAGACAATGATACGGAATCCGGCAGTTTCTATTTCTTCGGATAACTCTGAAAGATAATCCTTTGTCAGCGAACTGAACGGAGCAAGCCAGAGTTTTTCCTGTACAGAAGATTTATCTGTCCAGAATTCACCTGTTTCAGTGTATAAATAAGAAGCATCTGGTGCATTTTTAGGGAAAACAGAATCTTGCAGTGTATTAATCACGGCAACGGGTTCTATCCCTTTTGCAGAAATTTCCTGATAAATTGTCGGAAGCGGGATTACTGCCTGTACAGCATTGCTTCTGACAGCATCTCTGACAGATGTAGCATAATAAATTTCACCGCCTTCGGATTTCAGGGGGACAAACAGATGTGAAATACCCGCCGGAAGTTCTTCTAATGCATTCAGTAATGCAGATTCTGTCATAAGTGCAGATGACTCCAGCAGATAGCCCTGTATAGACGGGGCTTTCTGGACAAAGCCGATATTTTCTTCTGTTTCGGATTCTGTTTCCGGAACGGTTTCTGTTTCTGTTCCGGATACGGGATTTAAAACCGGCTCTGAAACAGATTCTGTATTTTCTGTATTCTGTGTGATAGTTTCCTCTACCTGCAAAGATACATTCCGACTTGGCGGAGCAAGAAAATTTCTCTCCTGTAAGAATGCTATCACTGGTGCTCCGGCACTGTATCCTACAAATACAAGTACTCCGGCAATCAAGACAGTAACCACAGCCGAACCGGTATCATGACGAATTTTTTTATAATAGGCGATTCGGTCTTTCCGGCGGTAGATTTTCCGGCCTTTTGGCTTGATTTTCATGGAAAATCTGTTATCTCCTCTCTGATAAAATTATTTTATATTTCTGAGCTTTTCTACAGCTCTCTGCATTTCTTTCTGTTTAAATAAATAGCTTCCGGAAACAAGAATATCTGCTCCGGCAGAAACAGCTTCCGGAGCGGTGGTATTATCCACACCGCCGTCTACTTCTATTTTAATATTTCTGCCCTGAATCATATTCCGGATTTCTGAAATTTTTGCTGTCATTTCATGCATATAGCTCTGACCGCCGAACCCCGGCTCTACAGTCATGACAAGAATCACATCGATGTCATCCAAAAATGGCAGAAGGGCTTTCGCCGGGGTTCTGGGCTTAACCGAGATGCCAACCTGACAGCCATATTCCCGGATGGTCTGAATCGTCGTAAACGGGTCAGTTAAGCTTTCCAGATGGAACGTAATCAGATTCGCTCCGGATTTTGCAAAATTCCGGATATACAGTGCCGGATTGTTTATCATCAAATGCACGTCAATGAACATGTCCGTTCCCTTGGAAATGGCTTGCAGTTCCGGCAAGCCGAATGAAAGATTCGGAACAAACCAGCCGTCCATGACATCATAATGAATCCAGTCAACACCAGCTTGTTTAACCCGTTCCAGTTCATCACCCAGATGCAGCATATCTGCACTCAGAAGTGAAGCAGCAATTTTTGTATTCAAAATAAATCCTACCTCTCTTTTTCACAGTTTTATCTATCTTATATTATAGCTGAAATTTTCGATTCCGTCAATATGGGAATGTTATTTTTTTTAAAAAATCTTTTCAGAATCTGATAGTATATTTTTACAGATTTTATTTTTTTCAGAAAGCAAATGACAGATTTACTAAAATAATGCATAATAAATAAAAAAATATGATATACTTGAATCATAAAAGTCTGAAAATTCAGCATAGCAATTCCAAAACGATATGTGCAATATGCATAAATTTTAAACATATTTTTTTATGAAAATTATTTGATAAATGCCTTTTTGGAGTAGAAGTGTCCTTTTGGGTATGTTATAATAACTAAAACACTACAAGGAGGAATCTTTATGTTGAAACTTAAAAATTTACCATGGTCTAAAATCGGCTTATTCGCCGGAGGTCTGCTGTTCGGTACAGCCGGACTGAAAATTCTCGGCAGTCAGGATGCAAAAAAAGTCTATACTCAAGCAACAGCCGCTGTACTGCGTGCCAAAGACTGTGTCATGGCAACGGCTGACAACATCCGTGAAAACTGTAACGATATCCTGACAGATGCCAAGGAAATCAACGAACAGAGAGCTGCACAGGAAGAAAATGCAGTGATTGAAAACGAAATTATTGAAGATGCTGAGCCGGATACCCCTGACCAGATGGAATAACCTGTCTGTCAGAAGGGAGTGAATGCACATGAAATGTAAAATCCTGCATGAATCCAGAAATACTATGCGGGTTCGGCTTCTCCAGAAACGTATGACCCTCGCTCAGGCGGATATTCTGGATTATTATTTCCGTTCTCAAAAAGGTATTACTGATGTCAAAGTTTTTGACAGAACATGTGATGTCATTGTCAAATATACCTGCTCCAGAAATGAACTGATTCAGAAATTCGCAAAATTTGACTATACAGAACAGAATGCTGCTCTTGTGCCAGAACATACCGGAAGAGAACTCAGCAGAATCTACGAAGAAAAATTAACAAGCCTGATTCTCAGGCAAATATGCAGAAGAACAGTGATTCCTGAACCTGTCAGAATTTTATTGACTATCGGAAACTCTCTGAAATATATTCTTGAAGGCCTGAAAGCCATCCTGAAAGGCAGGCTTGAAGTCTGTGTTCTGGATGCAGCTGCTGTAACGGCGGCAATCCTGCAAGGTGATTACGATACTGCCGGTTCTGTGATGTTTTTGCTAAATATCGGTGATATTCTTGATGAATGGACACACAGAAAATCAGTGGATGATTTAGCACGTACTATGTCACTGGGAATTGAACATGTCTGGCTCAAAACAGAACAGAATGAAATTCTTGTTCCGGTAAATCAAATTCAGAAAGATGACAGTATTATTGTCCGTATGGGCAGTGTGATTCCGTTTGATGGCGTTGTAATTTCCGGAGATGCTTCTGTAAACCAGTCTTCTATGACAGGAGAGTCTGCACCTGTGCATAAATATGAAGGCTCTGCCGTTTATGCCGGCACTGTCATAGAAGAAGGCGAATGTCTGATTAGAGTCGAAAAAGTTTCAGGTGCAGGAAAATATGACAGAATCGTCCAGATGATTGAATCTTCTGAAAAACTCAAGTCACAGGCAGAGGATAAAGCATCACATCTTGCTGACAAATTAGTGCCTTACAGTTTTGCCGGAACAATACTTGTTTATCTGCTGACAGGCAACCTGACAAAAGCTTTATCTGTCCTGATGGTTGATTTTTCCTGTGCATTGAAATTAGCAATGCCGGTTTCGGTACTGTCTGCTATGCGGGAATGCTCTCAGAGAGGCATTACTGTCAAGGGCGGAAAATTTTTAGAAGCTGTTTCCGAAGCGGATACTATTGTATTTGACAAAACCGGAACACTGACTTATGCTTCTCCGAAAGTTTCAGATATTATCACATTCGGCGGCCGTGATGAAAATGAAATGCTCCGGCTTGCTGCTTGTCTGGAAGAACATTTTCCGCATTCTGTAGCAAATGCGGTTGTCAGGGCAGCGGCTGAAAGAGGGCTGCTGCATGAAGAATGCCACTCCAAGCCGGAATACATCATTGCTCATGGTATTGCAAGCTGTGTCGGTGACAAGAGAGTTTTAATCGGCAGTTATCATTTTATTTTTGAAGATGAAGGCTGTTATGTACCATTGGGAGAAGAAGAGAAAATCTGCTCAATTACAAGAGATAATTCAAGGCTTTATCTGGCGATTGCGGACGAACTGGCTGCTGTGATATGCATTGAAGACCCGCTCCGGAAAGAAGCACCGGATGTCATTCAGAAACTTCGGCAACAGGGCTTTGCACATATTGTCATGATGACAGGCGACAGCAAACATACTGCACGGAGTATCGCTGAAACTGTTGGCATTAATGAGTTTTATTCTGAAGTACTTCCGGAAGAGAAAGCCGGATATATCTGGCAGGCACATGAACAGGGCAGGAAAGTGATTATGATTGGTGACGGCATTAACGATTCTCCGGCACTTTCCGAAGCAGATGCAGGCATTGCCATCAGCACAGGGGCAGCAATTGCAAGAGAAATTGCAGATATTACTATTTCGGCAGATGATTTATATGCACTGACAGAATTAAAATATCTGAGTGATGCACTTATGAAAAGAATTTATTCAAATTACAGATTTATTATCGGGTTTAATTCACTTCTGCTGTTTCTTGGCATTTCAGGAATACTTCCGCCGGCAACATCAGCTTTTCTGCATAATACCTCCACGCTTGCCGTTGGTATGAAAAGCATGACAAATCTGAAATAAAAATCAAAGCGGCTGAATTTTTTCGGCCGCTTTTCTGTTCCTGAATTTATGATATTTCATCTTAAATTATTATATAAATTACTTAAATCATTTACCGTCTGCCGTGTGCTGACAGAACTCTGTGCAGAAGGTCTGCTGCCGCTTCTTCTGCCGTCCATAGAAACATCTACACCGGAAGTGCGTTCCATCGGCTGAATCAGAACAATTGCCGGATTATTCTCTTTCCATTCAAACATATACGATTCACCGGAAGCCTGTCCAATCAGATTCCGCCATGACAAATCTGTTCTGACTTCAGGGTCGCCTCCAATCCAGCAGACAACAGCATCAGGGTCAGCCTCGATAGTTGACCGGCTCTGGGCATTATTCAGCACAAGCGGATTCCCGTCAATCAGTACAGCGACATACGCTTCAGGGCCTTGTCCGGTTAAGGTAGAAGTGGCAAGGCCTTTCTGCGAAATAACGCCCTGTGCCATAAAACGCACACCATATTTGCAGTCACGGGTAAAAGCAAGAATATTTTCACTCTCGACAGAAATCCTCTCGCCGTTCTGGAGATGGTATACAATAACATGCTGCTGGTTATTGGCATAATAGGTAACAGAATCACCGTCAAATTCTACTTTCATCAAAGGCAGGTTCTCACCAGTGAACCGCCGGCCAATCTGGTTTAATAAGGCCTGTCCGAAATTCTGTTCCGGTCCAAGCATAACTTTTGTAAATTTATAATTTTTTGGCCCGTAGCATTCTCCGGCAATAAATGCACCCATTTTGGAGAAAATAAAATCTCTGCTGCCCTGACATGTGATTTTCAGTGTCAGTTCGTTAAGGGTTTCAAATGTAATCATAAAAAATCTGACTCCTTTCGGGAAATTATCCTGCTTCAATACCATACATGGCACAGAATCCGGCTAAATCTCTTGCAACACCTGAACCGACAGCATTGAATTTCCATGCTCCTTTATAGCGGTACAATTCGCCGACAACAAGTGCTGTCACACCGGCAGTGCAGTCTGTCAGCTCAATTCTTGCAAGTTCGGTATTTTTCATCTGGTCAAAAATTCTTGCTGAAACATTCTGCACCATACCAAAATGCAGTCTTTGCTGGATGGCTTCATAGATTGTAACAGCAAATGCGATTTTCTGAATCTGCGGGCTGATTTGATTCAGATTTATCAGCATGGATGCACCTTTTCCGGTATTGCCGGAATAGCGGATACTGTTATCCGGACTGGCTGGCTGGCCATAAAAAACAAACCATTCTTCACCAGTGACTTTTTCATTATCTGCAAGCAAAAAGGCAGAAGCATCCAAATCACACTGGGGATTTATCACTTGCCAGTCAAGAACAAGTTTTAAATTCTGCGGAACTGCTCCTGTTTTATCTGCAACAGTAAATTTCTGGCCTCGGCGGAGAAGTGTACTGGATGCCGGAAGCGGAGGAAGTACCGGAGCAGAAGGTGTTCTTGGAGCGGCCGCAGGTGCTGGCTGGATTACAGGACGGACAGGCGGCACAGGATTCGGCACATTCTGCCGGACAGGCGGCCGGAATGCAGGATTCTGCATATTGGCTGTATTTTGTCCCATAGGCGGACGGGAAACCATATTCTGCTGTATATTTTGTGACGGGTTCTGGTATACCATATTCGCCTGACTGATGGTAGTGGATGTAAA
Source organism: uncultured Ruminococcus sp. (assembly GCA_902796255.1). Classification (GTDB taxonomy): domain Bacteria; phylum Bacillota; class Clostridia; order Oscillospirales; family Ruminococcaceae; genus UBA3855. The sequence continues at coordinate 13,855 of CADBOP010000167.1, read as the reverse complement.
TGCAGGTTTCAGAATTTCCCGTCCGGTAATAGTGTTTTTATCCATAGCACCAGTGATTCTCATTGAAACATTAAGTCCCATATCTGCACCCCTTTCTGTACTGACTATTTATTTTTGTTATGTAATATAATAATATTTCAGGAAGCCATCAGGTCTTTTAAACCGAACTGCTTCATAAAATTAGATTCTACTTCTTTCAGAGTCAGCATGTCGATTTTTTCAATGCCTCGTTCCGGAAGAATCCATGATTTGTCAACAGGGATAATCTGTTCAGCAAGAATATACTGATTCCGGTGCTTGACATGCAGCTTCATGTGTTTTTTCTTTCGTGAGCAGGGAATAATATAAATCAGGTCTGAAAACAAATTATTGACATCATTTGAGAAAATGACACCTCTCCGGAGTCCTGACTGGATATGAGTACTGCCTTTCCAGTCTTCCGGAATATGTACCCAGACAATATTGCCACGCCGGTAGAGAAAATTTTTATCCGCAAACATGGCTTCAATTTTTCTGGCATATTCAGATTTTGTTCTTGTATCAGTTTTGTTCATGAATGTCTTTCCTTTCTGTTTTGTTTTCTGTGTAATAAATTATTTTCTGTTTTGACGGATAAACGGGAGAAACTGAAGATATACACGCCGTTCAAGAGGATGAGAAAGGAACATGTCACGCTCGTATAAGAGTTTCATGCGTTCTGCCCGAAAGCAGGCAGCCTCATAAGAAATCCTGCACAAATCTGCAATTTCTTCCGGTGTGCGGATTCGCATCCCCCACAGTACACAGGCCGGAGCAAGCATATCAATCGCAAATTTATCAGCAGCCTGTTCTTCTGACTGACGGCAGTCATCTTCACAGCGTGAAAACGGTGTTTCTCCCAGATGGCCAAGAAGAAAATGCCCCAGTTCATGCATTGCTGTAAATCTCTGCCGCAAAGGCGGTTCTTCTCTGTTGATAAGAATAATAGTTTTGTCATTTTTATGAAAAATCATGCCGGATTTTCCGCCAAGTTCTTCTGCAGTCTGGTATTTGCATTTAATCTGATAAGATTCTGCAATCGGGGAAACTCTCACCTGAAGCGTGCAGACATGGCAGTCCAGCAGACAATTTCATGAAGCATTCCGTACCTGTTTATAAATTCCATAATTCATAAATTAATCTTTCTGTGATATGGTATTTCAATCGTCTGAAAAGTCGTCTGCATCCTCAAAATCCTGCATAGTTTTCTGTGAGATATCGTATTCTGTATCTGAAGATTTTTTTGTATCACGGCTTGCAGTTTTCAGGGCATATGTCTGACAGATAATTTTATTTTCAGAAGAAAGTCTGTCTACAAGAAAATGAATGATTTTCTTTTCTTCTTGATTCAGATACTGATACTGCATGAAAAATTTTCTCTCATCTGCTGAAAGCTCAATATAGCGGTCTGGCAGTTTTTGGAAAAAAATTTCATCGACAGGAACATTAAACAGGCTGGCAAGTTTCAGCAGGATTTCTGTAGAAATCTCACGTTCGCAGCGTTCATACTGACCGTAAGTTTTTGTACTGATTCTTAGTGTTTCGGCAATATCTTTCTGTAAGATACCTTGTTTTTCACGAAGTTCTTTCAGCTTATTTTTCAGAATTTTTTTGCTCATCTGCAACAATCCTTTTTTATCAGAATCTGGTCTTATTATAGCACAAACAAGTATATTTGTCAAGCGACTTGACATTTTAAAATTAATATGCTATAATATAAAGTTAATTATAACAGAAAGGAGAGATAACAGTTTGTTACTCACAATTACTTATACAGGAACACAGACACAGAATCTGGGCTTTCTTCTGCATAAGCGGCCGGATAAAATACAGCAGTTTTCTTTAAATTACGGCACAGCTTATGTATTTTACCCCGAAGTTTCTGACCAGAAAACCACTGCCGCACTTCTGCTCGAAATAGACCCGCTTGACCTTGCAAGAGGAAAACTCGGTTCAAAAGAAGGCGGTTTGTTTGATTATGTCAATGACAGACCCTATACCTGCACTTCTTTTATGAGTACAGCCATTTCCAGAGTATTCGGTACAGCAATGAGCGGCAGATGCGACAGCCATCCGGAACTGGCAGATACACCGCTGCATCTGACAGCTTGTTTATCCGCACTCAAAGATAATGGAGATACCGAACTGGCAGAACAGCTTTTTGCACCGCTTGGCTATGAAGTACATACAGAACGGGAAATTCTGGATACTGTATTTCCGGAATGGGGTATGTCACCATATATGCAGCTGACAATTACAGGAACTGTGAAATTATCAGAATTATTAAATCATCTTTATGTTCTGATTCCTGTATTTGACAAACAAAAGCATTATTATATTGCAGAAGATGAAATTCAGAAACTCCTGACACATGGTGAGGGCTGGCTTGCTTCACATCCTTGCAGGGATAAAATCGCTAACCGCTATTTTACCGCAAAGAGAAGCTATGCCAGAAAAGCAATTGATATTCTGCTTGCAGAAGAAGCCGTTCCGGAAAGCGTATCTGACACGGAATCTGATGCAGAAAAAGAAATACATACGCCTCTGAATACTCTGCGTATGAATACGGTTTTAAATGCAGTACTGGCTTCCGGTGCAGCAAATGTCATAGATTTAGGCTGCGGAGAATGCAGGCTGACTTCTCTGCTTCTGAATGAATCACAAATCAAACATGTCACGGCCTGTGATGTCTCTGTACATGAACTTGAAAAAGCAGCACAAAAGCTTCATCTTGACAGAATGCAGCCATACCGCCGGAACAAGCTGACTCTCATGCAGGCTTCCCTGACATATCAGGACAAGCGTTTCGAGAACTTCGACTGTGCCTGTATTATAGAAGTGATTGAACATATCGAACCGATGCGGATTCCGGCTTTCGAGCGTGTGGTATTTGAATTCGCCAAGCCCAGAACCGTAATTCTGACAACCCCTAACAGGGAATATAATCAGAATTATCAGTTCATGCAGGAAAATGAACTTCGTCATGGTGACCACAGATTTGAATGGACAAGAGAAGAATTTAAAAAATGGACAGAACATATCTGTGAAAAATTTGATTATCACTGTGAAATCAGTGGTATCGGCGAAACAGACGAAAATGCCGGCCAGCCAACTCAGATGGGGGTGTTTACAAGAAATGGATAACTATAAAATCGAAATTCCTGAATTTTGCCTTGTGGCATTAGTCGGAGCAACTTCCTCCGGAAAAACAAGCTTTGCTAAAAAATATTTTAAATCTACAGAAATTCTCTCTTCTGATTTTTTCCGTGGCATGGTCTGTGATGAGGAATCCAGCCAGAATGCTTCCGGTGATGCCTTTGACGTATTATATTATATTGCTCAGAAACGGCTGAAAAACGGGAAACTTACTGTTGTAGACGCAACTAATATTCAGCAGTCCTCCAGAAAACAGATTATTGACCTCGCAAAAGAACAGGACGTTCATACAGCGGCTATTGTTCTGAATCTTCCGGAAGATATCATTCAGGAAAGAAACAAAGCCCGTCCGGAAAGAAATTTTCCGGAACGTGTCATCCGTCAGCACTGCCGTGATGTCAGGAGAAGCATCCGGAATCTGAAACGGGAAGGCTTCCGGTTTGTGTATGTCATTCATTCGCTGGAACAGCTTGAAAATACGGAAATTATCCGGACAAAACTCTGGAATGATAAAAAATCCGAACACGGGCCTTTTGATATTATCGGCGATATTCACGGCTGCTGTGAGGAACTGGAACTGCTGCTGACAAAATTAGGCTATCAGAAAGAAAATCAGGTCTATACACATCCGGAGGGCAGAAAAGCGGCTTTCTTAGGAGATTTCTGCGACAGAGGCAACAGAAATGCCGATGTGCTCAGAATCGTCATGGATATGGTAAAATCCGGAAATGCTCTTGCTGTTCCGGGGAATCATGATGCCAAGCTTTTGAAATATCTGAAAGGCAAAAGCGTTGCCATGACACATGGCATTGATAAAACAATTGCTGAACTGGAAGAACAGGGCGAGGCTTTTAAATCTGAAACAGCAAGTTTTCTGGACAGCCTTATCAGTCATTATGTACTGGATGACGGAAAATTAGTCATTGCCCATGCCGGACTGAAACAGGAATATATCGGCAGGGGTTCGGCAAGAGTACGTGAATTTTGTCTTTATGGTGAAGTTACCGGAGAATTTGATTCTTACGGACTGCCTGTCCGTCTGGACTGGGCCGCAGATTACAGAGGACGTGCCACTGTCGTCTACGGACATATCGCCGGAACAGAAGTAAAATCTTTAAATGGTACACATTGTATTGATACAGGCTGTGTTTTCGGTGGAAAACTGACCGCTTACCGCTGGCCGGAAAAGGAAATTGTCAGTGTGGATGCATTGCAGGAATATTATACTCCCGTCAAGCCTCTGGATACTCAGAAAAATCAGAATCTCGGCGATTTGCTGACTGTCGGTGATTTTAATAAAAAAATGCATCTGACGACAGAACTGTTTCCGGCCGTGAATATTCATGAAAATAATGCGGCTGCTGCACTGGAAATTATGTCAAGATTCGCTGCTGACCCACACTGGCTGATTTATCTGCCGCCGACAATGTCACCATGTGAAACCAGTTCTTTAGATAATTATCTGGAACATCCGTTACAGGCTTTTGAGTATTATAAAACCAGAAGAATCAAAAATATTATCTGTGAAAAAAAGCATATGGGCTCAAGAGCTGTGCTGATTCTCTGCCGGAATCCGGAAACAGCCAGAAAACGTTTCGGTATTACAGATAATACCAGAGGGATTATTTATACCCGTACCGGAAGAAGATTTTTTGATAAGCTTGAACCGGAAACAGAACTGCTCAACAGGCTGGATGCTGTTCTGCTAAAATCCGGATTCTGGGAAGATTTTCAGACAGATTGGGTTTGTCTGGATACAGAATTAATGCCTTGGTCAGAGAAGGCACAGGCTTTAATCCGTTCTCAGTATGCCCCGACAGGGAAGGCGGGGGAAATGAGTTTATCTTCTGCCGTGCAGGCACTGACACAGCTCTGTCAGGAACACAGCATTTCTGATACAGAATCCGAAATCCGGCCGGAAGATTTGCTTGCCCGCTATCAGGCCAGACAGCAGGATATGCAGCATTACAGAAAAGCCTATCGGGAATACTGCTGGACTGTGCATTCTACAGATGATTTCCGGATTGCACCGTTTCATATTTTAGCCTGTGAAGGCAGAGCGTTTTCACAGGAAACGCATCTCTGGCATATGGAAATGATAAAAAAATATATCACAGGCACTGACCCTGTTTTTATGGAAACACCGTATATTTGCATAGATACTTCTGATGAAGCAAGTATCCGGAAAGGGGTGGACTGGTGGCTTTCCCTGACTGCCGCCGGCGGTGAAGGCATGGTTGTCAAGCCGGAATTTTATATTGCCAAGCAAAACGGCACACTTTTACAGCCTGCTGTGAAATGCCGTGGTGCGGAATATCTTCGTATTATTTACGGTGCAGAATATCTTGAACCGGAACATCTGAAACGTCTTAAAAAGCGTTCACTCAGCCGTAAAAGGGCACTGGCTCTGAAAGAATTTGCACTTGGTATGGAATCACTTTCCAGATTTGTAAAAAATGAACCTTTATATAAAATTCATGAATGCACATTCGGTGTTCTTGCACTGGAAAGCGAACCCGTTGACCCAAGATTATAATCTGATTCCGTATATAATAATATCCCCGAACTTCTGTTCGGGGATTGCTGTTTTATAATGGCGATTTTATTTCTTTTATCAGCTGATGCAAAGCATAGAATAATATAATAAAAATTCCGAAGCATTGCATAAAATTTACAAATAATCTTGCCGTTTCCGTGGAAAAGCTTCCAAGCTCCTGAGCCTTTTCCTGCACTTGTTTTGTCTGTGGCAGTTCTTTCAGCAATTCGACTTTTTCGCTGAGTACTTCTTTTACTGCATTCTGAATATTTTCACGGACGGCTTCTTTAATGATTGCCTGTATTTCTTTTGCTTCTTTCATAAAAAATCCTCCTTTGTGATTTGAAATAAAATTATACTTTCCTGTTTTTCCGGCGTTTTATTTTGTTAGCATACATACGGGCATCTGCCTCATCCATCAGCAACTGTAAATCATCTTTAGCGGTTACTTTCTGACAGATATATCCAAGACTGGCTTCTACCTGATAAGGCTTGCCGGATTCTGCATTGTACTGTGCCAGAAAAGTAAGAATATACTGAATATATTTCTGTAAATCTGCTTCTGTATAAGCATCACAGCCGATGACAAGAAATTCATCGCCGCCGGTTCTGGCACAAATTTCATTCAGGGAAAAACAGGTGTTCAGTGCATTGGCAACTACAGAAATAGCATTGTCACCTTCCAGATGGCCATAAGTATCATTGATAATTTTCAGGCCGTCCAAATCGGCAGCAAAGATTAATAATTTTTTATTTTCAATATTTTGTGCTTTATAAAAAATTTCTTTAGCATAATGCTGATAGCCGTGCCTGTTATAGATTCCTGTGAGGGTATCACGAATCGAAGCGGTAAATAATCTCTGGTTCATACTGTTGAGATTATTTTTCACACGCATAAATTCAAAGGCATTGTTTAAATTTCTTGTCCAGTTATGATATAGTGAATCATACGCTGAAATTTTATCACCATACCCGACAACAGTATAGCCAAAGCATCTTTCATTAAAATGCAAGGGGGTAAAATAATAGGCTCTTGGCTTTTCTCTGTCGGCATGAAGCACAGGAAGCATCTCCTGTAAAGCAAATACTTCATCAAGTACTTTTCCTTCATGTTCCGTACAGGAAATTCTTAAATGCATTTTCTCTGTATATTGATTATACTCTTGTTTGTTATCTGAATTTTTGGATAAATCATCCCACATATCACACATGCAGAGATAAAAATCACAGAAATTACTGATTAAATACAGATGATTCAGAATCATATCAAACAAAGCATTCATGGTTGGGGTAGAGTTGAGCCGTTCTGCCATGGGAGTATCTTCAAACATTTTTCTTTTGTCTTCAATTTCATTGATTTCTTTCTGACGTTCTTCAAATTTTTGTTTGAAATTTTTTCCGCAGCCACAGCTTTCTGCCGAAATCAGATAACCATGGTCAATGCTGACAGGGGCTGCCTGTTCGCCAGTGATAAGTTCATGCAGTTTTAAAACACCCTGTATTCCCATACCAGTAATCGGCCTTGCATAAGTTGTCACAGAAGGTACATTTTCAGCTGCTTCATTACCGGCATCATATCCCACAATGATTATTTCTTCCGGTATTTTAAATCCCAGTTCGACCAGTCTGTTGCAAAGTGTAATTGCAACAGTATCACAACAGCAGACAACTGCTTCCGGTTTTTCTATCTGATTGGCAGCAATTTTTTCAGCTAATTCCAGAGCTGCCTGTTTCCAGAAATCGCCATAAATAATATAGCCTTCCGGAATTTCCAGATGATGGGCATTCATAGCGTTTTTGTAGCCCTGTGCCCGCATTTCTGCCTGCATATTATCTTTAAATCCGGTCAGACAAAGAATCTTTTTCAAATGATGATGGTCAATCAGATGATTGACTACTTTTTCAAAAGCTGTTACATCATCTACCATGATACAGGCATATCTGTCATCATCTGTTTCGAGGGCAACGACAGGTACATGACATTTTTCTTCCAAATCCTGTTCAAGCTGCTTTCTGAGCAAATTGCTGCTGAATGCACAGGGAGCATAAATCACACCATCGAACATATCATAGTTAACTAAATCAAAAATCTGGTTTTCTCCGAGCTGATATTCTGATTGACTTTCATAATTTATAAAAGGAGCGAAAATACAGACATCATAATTTAAGCACATGGCCTGTGAAATAATGCCTTTCAGAAATAAATGCTGATAGGCTCTTTGTACAATGCCTGCTGCAAGAACAGCAATTTTTTTACGTTTTTTCATAAAAATCACCATCACTTTTATTCTGGTTTGATTATATTTAATTTCTATATATTCTATTGTAACAAATAAACACGTTATGTGCAATAAAGAAACTATGAACAAATCGTTTTCGGTGCTGAAAAAAATATTTGTTTTTTGTGCAGTATGCTAAGTTTATTTCAGTGTTACAACTGTTACACCGTTTTCGCCTTCACCATAAACACCATTTCGATACTCTTTTACACATTTCATAGATTTTAATTTTTGCTGGACAGCGTTTCTCAATACGCCTGTTCCTTTGCCGTGTATAATAGTCACTGTTCCGATATTGGCAAGCATTGCACTGGAAATAAACTGTTCCACCTCATAAACGCCTTCGTCACAGGAATAGCCTCTGATATCTAATTCCATAGAGCCTTTTCTTTCAACTTTTGCAGAAACCTGATGCGATTTTTTCTTTTTCTGCTTCTGGTTAGTCTTAGAAGTATCTAATAACCGCAGTCTGGAAATCTGAATTTTCATTTTCATGATACCCATCTGCACAAAAACAGAATCTGCATTTTCATTGACTTCTGAAGCAATTACGGCTTCCTGCTGTAAATCAGCAATCAGAACTTTGTCACCTTTTTTCAGAGGGCGGGGGAGAATATATTCTCCATTCTCACCAATACTGCCGATAACCGGATTGGCTGTCTTATACATTTCTCTAAGCTGCTGTGTGCTTGCCGATTTCACGGAAGAAACACGGCTTGCGAAATCTGCTTTTTCCTTGTCTTTCCTGAGCTGTTCCAGTTCATCCAGCAAAGCATTTGACTGTGCTTTGGTAGATTCGACAATCCTGCTGGCCTGTGCAGCGGCTCTCTCAATAGTTTCTTTTTCTTCTTCAAGAATCTGATTCCGTTTCTGTTCCCACTCAGATTTTAAGCTTTCCGCCTCCTGCCGGAGCTTTGCAGCTTGTTCTTTTTCTGTTTCGAGTTCTTTTCTGGCCTGTTCAAATTTTTCGATAACATGTTCAAATTTTTTATTTTCCTCACTGATGAGGGATTCTGCATGTTTCAGAATCACTTCCGGAACGCCAAGCTGTCCGGAAATCGCAAAAGCATTGGACTTTCCCGGAGAACCTAAGATTAATCTGTAAGTCGGTTTGAGCGTTTCTGTATTAAATTCACAGGATGCATTGATAACATCAGGTGTATCTGCTGCATAGAGCTTTAATTCCTGATAATGTGTTGTCACCATGAGTTTTGCACCAAGCTGTTTAAGATAATCAATAATTGAAATCGCCAAGGCTGCACCCTCAACAGGGTCAGTGCCGGAACCTAATTCATCTAATAAAATCAATGTGCTGTCATCCGCAGTCTGTAAGATTTCAACAACATTCAGCGTATGCGAAGAAAAAGTAGAAAGATTTTGCTCAATGCTCTGGCTGTCCCCGATATCGGCTAAAATATGACGGAAAACAGAAATCCTGCTTCCGTCTGTGACAGGAATCAGAAAACCGCACATGGTCATGGCAGTTAATAAACCTGCTGTTTTGAGAGCAACGGTTTTACCGCCTGTGTTAGGGCCTGTCACAATCAGAGCATTATGCTGTTCACCAAGAGCAATATCAATCGGAACAGCTTTATTTTTATCCAGCAAAGGATGACGGGCTTTTTTTAATTCCAGAATGCCGTCATCACTGATAATTGGCTTCATCGCTTTGAGAGAAGCCGCATAATTGGCTTTTGCAAAATAATAATTCAGTTCTGCACAGGTATCATGCAGCCGCTTGAGAGATTCTGCTTCTGCACCGACTTCCGCACAGAGTTTTTTCATAATTCTGTCAATTTCTTCGAGTTCACGGCTTTCTAATAATCTGATATCATTATTGGCTTCGACAATCTGCATCGGTTCAATAAAGATTGTCTGTCCGCTGGAAGAAGTATCATGAATCAGACCGGAAACCTGACTTCTGTATTCTGCTTTGACAGGGAGTACAAATCTGCCGTCACGGAGCGTGACAGTATTTTCCTGCAAATATTTCTGCATGGTTTTGTTTTTCACCATGCTGTCGAGTGTTTCTCTCAGATGCGAACGGGAACGGAGCAGTTTTTTCCGGATTTCAGCGAGTGTCGGGCTGGCACTGTCAGCGATTTCATCTTCTGAAATCACAGAACGTTCCAGAGTGGATAATAAATTGTCATTCGGAATTATCAGTGAAAATAAGTAATCAAGAGAAGTGGCTGATTCACTGCAATGCCCGTACCAGCTGTAAAGCCCCTGTACCTGCCGGAGCAAATCCGCAACATCCAGTAAATCTTTCAGGGAAAGCCTTGCACCGGAGGCCGCTCTTGTTACCATGTTGCAGATATTCCGGAATTCAGTGAAAGGCGGTGTGCCGAACTGTAAGGCTAATTGCAAAGCATCATCTGTTTTTTCGACTTCCTGACGGACTTCGGAAAGGTCGGTGCTTGGCTTGCAGTGCAGAAGCATCTGACGGGTAGTTTCATTCGAGGCAAATTCCGCCGCTTGTGCTAAGACTTTATCTAATTCTAAAACTTTTTCAAAAGATTTCATAAAATATCTGTCTCCTTAAAAATTAACGAAAAGATGTGACAACGGAAGGTCGCCACACCTGTTTATATTTTTATTTTTTTGTAATATTCCAGTGCCGGAAATTTCTTATCAATATGATATTGCAGAAACTGTTCTGCAAACTCAAACAAAGGCTGACGGCAGCGTTCTGAAATCTGAAACGAGAAAATCTTCTCGAAATCCTGTAGGATAATATGTCTGATGGCCTGCAACGTTCCGGCAGGCATCAGAATGCCCTGCTGCCGGCAGGCATCACAGAAGAAACAGCCGTCCTCAACAGAGAAATATAAATGTTCCGGCAGATAATTTCCGCATTCACGGCACATGATGACATCCGGCTGAAATCCCAGCAGAGAAGCAATTCTTAATTCAAAAATAGCTTTTAATAATAATTCATCATGTTCCGGCTGTGAGAGATAATGCAGTGTATTCAGCATCAGACGCAGAATTTCCGGTGTGCCGGCTTTCGGCAGAGCGGAATATAATATCACCTGTGCAAAATATGAAGCCAGTGCAACGGCATTTAAATCTTTTCTTAATCCGTAGAAAATATTAACAGGTGTGACACCAGTTAATATTCTGGCTTTATTTTTAGCATGATGGTCAGAAATGTCAAATTCTGAATATGCGAATAACTGTGATGCACTGCCGGATTTGCTTGTAACTTTTGCCGAACCTTTCACGACAATTTCGATAATACCAGTTTCTGTAAGAATATCAATAAATTTATCCTGTTCGCTGAACGACTTCTGTGACAGGACGATTCCCTTGACTGTCATAATTTCCTTTCTGTGCGGCATATTGCAGATAATCGGCTACTGTGCCGGTTTTCTGGAATTGTTCCCATAACTGATAGACTGACATGATATTTCACTCCGTTCTGATTTTTTTCAGAATTATTTTCTGCAAAACGGAGCGAAATATTCCGGATTATTCTGAAAGGCCAAAGCTCCGGATTAATCCTTCTTTATTCCTCCAGTCTTCCTTGACTTTGACGAAGCATTTCAGATTGACCTGAATCTGGAAAAATTTTTCAAGCTCATATCTTGCAGAGCTTGCAATTTTTTTCAGCATAGCCCCGTTTTTGCCGATAACAATACCCTTATGCGAATCTCGTTCACAGTAAATCACAGCAGAAATATCAAGAATGTCTTTATCATCACGTTCTTTCATAGATTCGATTGTGACAGCGATACCATGGGGGACTTCGTCATTCAGTAATCTGAGCAGCTTTTCACGAATCATTTCCGCAGCAAGAACCTGTTCCGGCTGGTCGGTAAATTTATCATCAGGAAAGAAATGTACTGAGGGCTTTGCCAGTTCTCCGGCAGTTGCAAGGATTTCTTCGAGACCGTCATTCTGTTCGGCACTGACAGGAATAATTGCATACGGATGATACGTATTTTCTAATTTCAGCATCAGCGGCATCATGACAGATTTATCCTGCAATAAATCAATTTTATTAATAATAATAATACAGGAAATTTTTTTGTCTGTAATGGCTTTCAGCATAGATTCATCCTGTTCATGCAGTTTTTTTGTACAGTCGATAACATACAGAACAGCGTCAGAATCTGTAGCCGAATCTTGTGCTGTTTTCAGCATATGGTCGCTTAATTTGTTTTTCGGCTTGTGCAGACCGGGGGTATCAATAAAGACAAACTGTGTGCCTTCACGGGTCAGAATGCCTGTAATTCTGGTTCTTGTTGTCTGCGGTTTGCTGCTGACAGAGGCAATTTTTTCACCGATTAAGGCATTTAATAAAGTAGACTTTCCGGCATTGGTTCTGCCGGAAAGTGTTAAAAAAATAGATTTTGTTTCGCTCATGATTGTTCCTCTTCTGGGGTAGTATATGTCAGTTCTCTGGAAATACCAAGTTTTTCGAGAACAGCTTCTTCTTTTTCTCTCATAATGCGTTCATCAAGAGAGCTTTTCTCATGGTCATAGCCTAATAAATGAAGCATGGAATGTACTGTCAGAAAACCGATTTCACGGCTCAGGGAATGGCCGTAAATATTCGCCTGTTTGACAGCGGTTTCGATAGAGATGACAATATCGCCAAGCAGAACATAACCTGTTTCTGCATTGATTTCCATTGTACCGTCTTCGCTTGTAAGCGGAAAGGAAAGTACATCTGTAGAAGTATCTTTCTGACGATAGTTTTTATTTAAAGTCCGGATTTCCTGATTGGTAACAAAAGAAACACTGACTTCGGCATTTTGCGTAAATCCTTCGGAAATCAGAACCGCATGGCAACAGCGGCGGATTAAAAGCCGGATTCCGGAAGGAATTTTTATGGCGTTCTGATTGTTCTTGATGCTGACTTTGAGTTTACCTGTTTGCTGCATGAAAAAAATCTCCTTTTCTATTCTGGATTAAAATAAATTTAAGAACGGTTTTTATAAAAATTTTCATAAGCACGGATAATATCCTGTACTAATTTATGGCGGACGACATCTTTTTCAGAAAATCGCATAATGGCAATATCATCGATATTTTTTAAAATTTTCATAGCTTCGATAAGACCGGATTTTCTTTTTTCCGGCAGGTCAATCTGTGTGATGTCGCCTGTAATGACCATTTTGCTTTGATTTCCCAAACGGGTCAGAAACATCTTGATTTGCTCAGAAGTGGTATTCTGGGCTTCATCAAGAATAATAAATGCATCATCGAGTGTACGGCCACGCATGTAGGCAAGAGGGGCGACCTCAATGATATTTTTTTCCATATGCCTTGCAAATGTTTCTGCACCGAACATATCAAACAAGGCATCATAGAGCGGCCTCAGATAAGGGTCTACTTTATTCTGCAAATCGCCGGGCAGAAAGCCGAGTTTCTCACCAGCTTCCACAGCAGGGCGTGTCAGAATAATTTTCTGTACTTCATGGGCTTTAAAGGCCTTGACAGCCATTGCCACAGCAAGATAAGTTTTGCCTGTTCCGGCAGGGCCGACACCGAGGACGATTGTATTTTTGCGGATAGCATCAACATATTTCTTCTGGCCGACCGTTTTGGGGCGGACAACTTTTCCGCTGGTTGTGATACAAATCCCGTCAGAACTCAGTTCTTTCAGGGCTTCGGATTCACCATCAGAGAGCATGGAAATCACATAGCGGACAGTCTGTTCAGAAAGCTGCTGGCCTTTGTCGGCAAGTTCTCCGAGCATCCGGAGAGCCTGTACAGCTTTGGCGGTTTGTTCAGGTTCAGCACCTGTCACAAACACATCACCGCCACGGCCGGCAATCATGACCTGATATTCCCGTTGCAGGAGAATTAAATTCTGGTCATAGCTGCCGAACACAGCCTGTACACTTGCAGGATT
>CADBOP010000166.1 GCA_902796255.1 uncultured Ruminococcus sp. | reverse complement strand
GGAATGCTGACGAGCATCGCTTTATTTCAATCCACGTTACACCCTATTCTGTCTTTCAAGTGTAACGAATTTTGTCATTTTCACAAACTTAATGGCACACTAAAAATTTTACATGCTGAATGTTTTGTCAGCACAACCAACAATTTTTACTTTTATCAAGATGCGAATTATTTATATGATAACATATTTTTAGATTTTTGTCAATGATTAAGGACAAATTTGATTTTATTATAGTTTAACTCCAATCTTCGTAAGAATATTCTGCTCCGGCATAGACCGGAATACTGTCTTTGATGATGACCTCGAAATATTCTCCCCAATCGCCTTCCCCCTGTATGACATAAGAGATTCTATGTTTCGGATAGCCGATTTCGAGTGAACCGAATCCACAGTAATTTAGAATATCCGTGGTTTTTTCGAGTTCGGGAAGGTCAAAATCTTCACAGTCCTGTTTTACATAGGCAATAATTTTCTGACAGATGTCATTTATCGCAGATTCCGAGAGGGCGTTGAAATGCTGAATGCATTCTTCTGCATAGTTCAGAAACGATTTGTCTTTGATATAAACTGTAAATTCATTTCCGCCCATATCATCTCTGAAATAACTACTTTTGAAACTGCCCTCTCCGATACCGTCAGGGGCATATCTGAATTTTATCATTATCAGCACCAACTTTCCGGATTCAGATAATCTGTTCCGATATAAATGATTTTGTTATTCTCCCATACAATGCCGATAACTTCTCCCCAGTCGCCTTCTCCTTCAAGAACAGTGACGTTATTAAGACAGATATATAAAGTAGTAAACCAGCAGTATTCCAGAATTTCTTCCGGTGCGGAAAGTTCGGGAAGTTCAAAATCTTCATTTTCTCCGCCCTGCTGTGCGAGGCTGATAATCCCCTCACAGATTTGCTGAATGACATCTTCCGGCAGAGCGTTGAAAGCATTCACAGCCTGATTAACATATTCATCATCAACAGGGCATTCGGCAGAAATAAATAATTCCTGCTGATTGTCTTCATTCCGGAAAAATTCACTGTGAAAGATACCTTCCCAGCCGTCTTTTTGTTTGTTGAGCCATTGAATCATAAAATTTCATCTCCTGATGCAGAAATTATCTGCGTAAATAAAGTTTCGTCTGTAATAACCAGCACAAGCCTGTCACGGGCTCGTGTCAGAACCTGATACAACATATGCATAAATAATTGTTTTTGTCTGTCATGAGCACAAAGCTGCTGATTTTCATCATAATAAAATAGATTATCCAGAACCGTCATGACAT
Source organism: uncultured Ruminococcus sp. (assembly GCA_902796255.1). Lineage (GTDB taxonomy): Bacteria > Bacillota > Clostridia > Oscillospirales > Ruminococcaceae > UBA3855. The sequence goes on along the minus strand of CADBOP010000166.1, from coordinate 3,210 downwards.
TGTCAAATTCCTGACCTATTACGGCATTACAGGCATCAAGACGGATTAACCGGTAACCGCCGTTTCTGGGAAGCTGATAATAATCTAAAAAATTATCTGTTTCCAGACCGTTTCCGGCATAGCAGATACGGACATGCTCCGGCAAATCGGCCTGTATCTGTGCCGGAATGTGATAATGCAGATTGTGCAGTTTCCTGATGAAATGCATAATTTCGGCATTTGTCCGGATAGTGCTTTTCAGTGTGTAGATTTTATCACAGTGCTGATATGCCCATTCTGCAATATTCTGATTTTCCTCCTGCATACTGAGTGTCTGACGGGAATCAAACGAGATAAAAGCAGATTTCTGTTTTTCTCGGAGATAACCCCATATCTGTGACAGAAGTCCGGAATAGACCCGCTGTGTTTCATCTGTAAAAATATATTGATAATTATCCAGAAAATCAGAAAGATTCTGCATCTGTAAATCTTTAGGACGGAGAATATCAAGATTTTTAATATTTCTGCTGATAGCAGACAGCCCCACAGGCAGTTCAGAAGCACAGTGAAGAATTAATACAGAAAAATTTTTTGCAAGTTCCCGTGCAATGTCATAGAGCATCAGGCTTTTCCCTGTGCCGGCTTCTCCGGTCAGGCCAAGAATGACAGATTCTGAATGCAGTTTTTCAAGAATTTCTTTTTTCTTGTCTTCCTGATTCTGGGTTAAGAAATAGGCATGTTCCAGAAATTTCTGTGAGTGGTTCAGAGGAGAGACTAAATATTCCGATGGCCGGAACAGGCTTTCAATATCAGAAATATATTCTCCGAAAAAATGCTTGACAGCCTTTACAATTGCAGAAAATGCAATTTCCTGAAACTGAAAATCTTCTGTCATGTGATAGCATTTCATAGAATCTGTCACGACAGTATATAAATATAATTTTCTGTCCAGTACAGAGAGATAATGTCTGTTCTTCCGGAGCTGATTCCTGACTTTTTCTTCGGCCTTGGCAGGAGTAAAATCTTTCAGCGAACTTTTCAGTTCGATATTCAGACAGGCAGAATGATTAATTTTTAATAAATCAAATTCTTTTCCGAACCGGAAATTCACAGACAGAAAAAAGCCGTCTGTTTCTGAAACAGCCACACCGTGAGAATAGAGCATATCTGCTAAGATTTTCATGGAAAGTATTTCTTTTTCTTTGGCTTTTACAGAGAAATTTCCGCTCTGGTAGCGGAGCATGGCAAGAAAAGCCTTTGGTTCTGTACAGCGTGTAATCTGGTAAAAATTAACTGGTCTGTTCATGGCGGAATCCCTCGTACTAATACAGCCCCCTGTAAGCAAGGGGGCTGTGGATTTGATTATATCTGTGCGGAATAGTTCGGTGCTTCTTTTGTAATATAAATATCATGCGGATGGGATTCTTTCAGACCTGCCCCCGTGATTCTGACAAACTGTGCTTTTTCCCAGAGTTCCGGAATAGTGGGGCATCCGCAGTAACCCATGCCGGCACGAATACCGCCGATTAACTGGAAGATAGTATCTGCAAGAGCACCCTTGTAAGGTACACGGCCTTCTACACCCTCAGGCACAAGCTTTTTGGCACCTTCCTGAAAATATCTGTCAGTCGAGCCGTTGGCCATTGCACCGAGGCTGCCCATGCCTCTGTAGACTTTGAACTGTCTGCCCTGATAGATTTCTGTATCACCAGGGGCTTCTTCACATCCGGCCAGCAGGCTGCCAAGCATAACACAGTCTGCACCGGCTGCCAGAGCTTTGACAATATCACCGGAATATTTGATACCGCCGTCAGCGATAACCGGAATATGATATTTCTTGGCAACGCTTGCAACATCATAAACTGCTGTAATCTGCGGTACACCGATACCGGCTACTACTCTTGTGGTACAGATAGAACCCGGCCCGATTCCGACTTTCAGGCAGTCTGCACCAGCCTGAATGAGTTCTTCAGCAGCTTCGGCAGTGGCAATATTTCCGGCAATAACCGGAGTATCCGGAAATTCTGCCTTTAATTTTTTCAGGGCATTGATGATATTTGCACTATGTCCGTGAGCAGAATCCAGCACCAGTACATCTACCTGTGCTTCAATCAGAGCTTTGGCACGTTCCAGCATATTTGCTGTGACACCGATACCCGCACCGCAGAGCAGTCTGCCCTGTGCATCTCTGGCAGAATTCGGGAATTTTACAGATTTTTCAATATCTTTGATAGTAATCAGGCCTTTCAGAATGCCGTTATCATCTACTATCGGAAGCTTTTCGATTTTATTTTTTCTCAGAATTTCCTGAGCCTGTTCCAGTGTTGTACCAACAGGAGCAGTCACAAGATTTTCTTTTGTCATAACATCTGCAATTTTTGTATTAAAATCTGTCAGGAATCGCATATCACGGTTTGTGATAATACCTACGAGTTTGTTTTTGCCGTCAACAATCGGCACACCAGAGATTCTGAATTTTCCCATAAGAGCGTCTGCGTCTGCCACAAGCCTGTCAGCTGTCAGAGAGAACGGGTCAACAATAACACCATTTTCAGAACGCTTTACTTTATCAACTTCATTGGCCTGCTGCTCGATGCTCATATTTTTATGAATGATACCAATACCGCCTTCTCTGGCGATAGCGATAGCCATTCTGGCATCTGTTACAGTATCCATAGCTGCTGTCAGGATAGGTGTATTGAGCTTAATATTTGCTGTCAGCTTTGTTTCGAGTGAAACCATATTGGGGGTGACATCAGATTTTGCCGGAATCAACAGGACATCGTCAAATGTCAGGCCTTCTTTCTGGAATTTTGTATTTTCGTTCATTTCCATCATCCTCGTTTCCTGAAATATTTAATATAATTATATTATTTTTATGATACTCTTTTTTTCACAAAAAGTCAAGAGGTTCAACCCAGCACAAAAGACAGAATTTTAAACGAAAAAAGATGTTGAATTTTATCTAAATTTCACAAGAAATAATTTTTTTTTAAATTTTTGAATTTTTTTTGAAAAAACACTTGACAAATGCTTTGACATGTGCTATAATAAATACTGTCGTCAGGCAAGAGACGATACAGCAAAGAAAATGCTGGTGTAGCTCAGTTGGTAGAGCAGCTGATTTGTAATCAGCAGGTCGGTGGTTCGAGTCCGTCCACCAGCTCCATTTTCTTGTAAAAATTAAATAGGGGAGAGTTCCCGAGTGGCCAAAGGGGGCAGACTGTAAAT
>CADBOP010000165.1 GCA_902796255.1 uncultured Ruminococcus sp. | reverse complement strand
CGGCGGAACTGTCAAAAATGGTGCAAAAAAAGAATCTCCCGTCTATACTGACCCTGTCGAATGGATGAAGTATGACTTGCAGGTTCCCAGAGATGGACTTGCATGGCTGAAAACTCTGACAGAGGAAGCAAGAGATGATTATACGACTTTTGATATTCTGAAAGAGATGTAAAACCAGCCACTCCCCTGCCATTGATTGCTCCTGTCTTATAGCAGGAATAAACCTGCACTTCCTCTTCTCCTCATCCGTCACCGAACACACCCTGACCATCAATCAGCTTTGTGTAAGCTTCTTTGACATAGCCGGAATAACTGCCATATTCCACATAAATCCAATCATCATCATCAATCCAGTACATACGGATTGTTTCTCCATTTGGAATTTGTGTAATGATATTGCTGTCAGAAGAAATGCTTTTGCTACTGCGAAGATTCAGGAAACCGTCACCGGAAACGGGTGTTCCCGTCCCCATATAGAAAGCACTGGAAGGCATGGAAACTGCTGTAGTTTTCTGTTCAGGCTGTTTAAAACTACAGGTGACAGTTTTTCCTTTTGTACCATCCTCATAATACGGTGTAACAGAAGCGGTCATGCCTGCAATATCGTATCCGTTTGTTAGGCACAGCGAGGAGTCATGTGCAATTTCAGAAAGTATCAAAGTTCCTGTAGTATCGTTATACCCATATTGGCGGCATTCCACATAGTAATAGTCATAATTTCCGCTGACATAAAGCATATAATTACTGCCGTCATACGCACTTTCTTTCTTTATTTCGCCTTTGATTTCCGGCGGTTTTTTCTTCTCTGCTGCCGGAACAGTCACAGAAACTGTTTCTGCCGGAGCGGTTTTCTGACAGAGGTCATCGTAAAATAACATTTCAATTTTAGTATAATTACTGTTTTCATCTATTTCAAAATTATTTTCAGAAAGCTGATGAATGATTTCTTCCTGAGAGCAGTCATCTGACGGAATCAGTTCTTTTTTTTTTTTTTTTTTAAAATAGCCTTGTATAATTCTCTGTGTGTATTCATCATGGTAATAAATATAATGTGTTCCGTATGTACCTGTTACATCATAGAAATCATCATCACCCCATGCCAGAAAACCGCCGAAGTGAGTCATGTATAAATCTCCGGAGTCGTCATGGGTGTACAGAACAAAATCCATTGTATCCGTATCTTTCAGAATCATATCTTCCCTGCCGTCATGATTGACATCATACAGATAACCGCCGGGGGCATCGCTGTTCTGCAAAACCTGATAGAAATCAGAATATATTTTTTCAGCAGAAGTTCCCGTATTATTTGAAAGCAGTACAGGCATATTCTGTATAACCTCTGCTGTCGGAATTACAGTTTCTGCAACAGGAATTTCTATAGAATTTTCGGAAAACTGGTTCTGCTCCTGCACTGCCGGATAAACTGATGACGGATTTTCCTGCCTGTTCTGATTTTTTCTGACATACGAAGCAAATGAAATGCCGCCGATTACAATCACTAAAGATAATATTCCGATAATTGTGTATAACCCGACCGGCTTAGTTTTATTTGCATAGACATAATATACCAAAATCATAATATTTGTATATATTATATCATAATTCGACTCTAATTGCAACAGTATTTAACAATTATGACAAAAATCTGCATTTTATACAAAATATAAATCATAGATTTATTTATTCTGACATGAGTTTGAAGGAGATATCCTGACAGAATTTCAGTCATCTGAAACAACAATATTCCTGTCTCATCTGTCCACTGTTGACGACATTTTTCTTGACTTTGGGTCTTTGATATGCTAAGATAATAATAACACAGATTCTGCAAAAGTTTATTTGTAAAATGCAGAAATTTATTCAGAAAGGGAAATTTTTATGTATCAGCTGACTTTGAATATCCTGCTTTCCCTGCTGGTTCAGTCGAAAATCACCGGAAAAGGCAGAACCGGAAACGGAAGGATTTTTATCAGACTGCTTTCTGTTATCGCTGACTGTCCGAATCCGGACATGACAAAAGAAAGGAATATGATTTCTTTGTTCAGTAATCATCTGGATAAACAGTCAGCTTACCGGCAGATTAACAGATTCCTGTTTGATTTTATCCCAACAGGAATCGGCTTGTCATCGAGTAAAATCACGCTTTTCAGATTTGAAAAAAATCTCAATATCGGCAGAAAGCCAAACTGGGAACAGTATCGGCTATATCTGGCAGAAACAGGAGCTTTCTGTGAAAAAATTCTGGATAAGAAAAAAATGCCAGCACTGGTGAATACTCTGCTGGAACTGTTAAAACAGGATGATAGTATCAGTTATATTTTTTATGGGAATCAATTTATTGCGAAAAATCAACTGTTCGGAACATCCGCCCACCCCAAAAAAATCTGTATGGAAGCACTTCTGCTTGGCTTACTGTATCAGACACTAAAAAACTTCATGCCTGCGGATGCCAGAAAAATCGGACTTCTGAATTCTGAATCGCTTTATTTTCATCTGATATGTTTAGGAAATACAGAAAACCCGATATTCTGGAATGACTGCGAAGAACTGAAACATCTGCTCAGTCTGGAAATGCATATTTCTGTGAAAGAAAGCCTGAAAATCCAGCCGATTCCGGAAAGTTGCAGCTATCCTCTTGAAATCAAATATAAAAATAAAATTATTTTATCAAGTCATTGTATTTTTGATGAAATAAAACAAAAATATTTATTTCTTCATGCTTCCGGCGGATTTGGAAAATCCTTTCTGTTGCAGCATCAGAACGGCTTGTTTCTGGCACTTTCCGGCTATCAGCCGGAAATCAGAAAGCAACTTGTTCCGGATGTTTCCAGCTGGATTCTGATTCAGATTTTATTAAAATATCACTATCAATACAGCTATGCAAGTTATGAACTTTGTTCTGCCTGCGAGGGGGAAGAAGTCCTGCTTCAGCAGTTATCCGAATTATTGGCACTTTTCAGAAATATTCCGGAAAACTGGACTCCGAAATATACCCTTCTGCTGGATGGGCTGAACGAAATGAATCCGGCATTTCAGGATGATTTTGCAAAAGAAATCGGCTATATTTCGGCAAACTGGCATAATGTCAGGATGATAGTTTCAAGTCGGAGCGTTCCGCATCAGGAAATTTTTAAAAAATTTGAAAAGCTCGAAATTATGGGAATCCCTGATGATGAAAGAGATAAACTTCTTTCGGATTATCCGGAGATAAATCAATATTATCAGCTTCCTGAAATTCTGAAAATTCCGCTGTTTCTGAAATATTTTCTGGAGAATTCTGGTTCTCATGATACTCTGCATACCCGTGGAGAAATTCTG
>CADBOP010000164.1 GCA_902796255.1 uncultured Ruminococcus sp. | reverse complement strand
TGTGCTCTCTTTTTTTTTGCATCAAGAGAAGCTTTCTGTACATGCTGAAGTGTATCCTGCAAATCATCAGGAAGTACCTGTGTCATCAGGTCAATCAAAGTATCCAGACCATAAGACTTGATAATATAATCTTCATCCAGTTCCATATCCTGTGCTAAAACAGGCACTACCTTGCTGACATGAAAATTTTCTGCTTCAACAAGCTTTTGCATTTCAAGAGCCTTTTTCTTTGGACAGCCCTGTGTTAAAATAATAAAAATCGGGACTTTGGTTAATTTATTTTCTTCTGTAAACTCTCTGAGCCAGTTCTCTTCAAAGCTGTCGAATGTCCGGTTCGAGCCGACATTAATACAGTACCAGATACAATGAATTGCCTGATTTACATCTTTTGAAGAAGCACCGTCCCGAATCAGCTTTAGAACTTCCTGTTTGGTTTTATCCTGCTGTTCTTTGCTGAGTTCAAAACCTGGTGTATCATAGATAGTCAGGGGAAAATCTGGTTTTGTATAGCATCTGATTTCCTGCGTGACAGGCCGGCCGATACCGGTTTCAGCGAGATTTTCACGGAATACAGAATTAATTAGTGTACTTTTTCCGACTCCGGATTTTCCTAAAATTACAATATTTAATTTATTCAGATTCCGGATTTTCCGGTTGATTTCTTTCAGACATGCAGCTGCAAGCTGCTCGGGATGATATTCCATAAATAGTCACTTCCTTGTATTTTATATTATTTTTATTTATCATTCTGATATAAAAAATGATAAATAATGCTTGCCCCTTTGCGTATCAATGCAGGCAGCACCACAATAGAAGCTGCTGTCAGTACAATACTGCCAATTAAATAAAAAATTTTATCTGTATTTTCTTCCTGATAATTTTGTTTCATAAATCAATCTCCAATCCGACAGGACAATGGTCACTGCCCATAATATCCGGATAAATTTCCGCTTTGCTGATATTGTCAGCAATTCTGTCTGATACCAGAAAATAATCAATTCTCCAGCCGACATTCCGGCTTCTTGCCTGCCGCATATACGACCACCACGTATAAGCATCGGTCTGGTTCGGATGCAAATACCGGAAACTGTCTGTAAATCCGGCAGCTAATAATTCAGAAAATTTTCCACGTTCTTCATTTGTAAATCCGGCATTGCCGATATTGGCTTTCGGATGCTTCAGGTCAATTTCCTGATGAGCAACATTCATGTCTCCGCAGATAATCAAAGGCTTTTTTTTATCCAGAGAAAGCACAAGATTCCGGAAATCATCTTCCCACTGCATTCGATAGCCCAGACGGGTTAATTCTCTCTGTGCATTGGGAACATAGATGTTAATTAAAATAAATTTCTCATATTCAGCAATAATTGTCCGGCCTTCATCAGTATGGCCTTTATAATTAAACACAATATGCAGCGGCTTCTGTCTGGTGAACAAAGCTGTGCCGGAATAGCCTTTTTTTACAGCACTGTTAAAATATTGTGCATAGCCGTCAAATTTTGTTGTTACCTGTTCCGGCTGCATTTTCGTCTCCTGAATGCAGAACATATCTGCATCAAGGGCTTTGAAGTATGCTTCAAAACCCTTGTTCAGATTTGCACGAAAGCCGTTGACATTCCATGAAATCAATTTCATTCAGATATAATCCTTTCTGACATTCATCACAGATAAGCATTGTCAGATTCAATAATCACTGTATTGGCACATACAGAAATCAGTATCAGCAGGCTGCCTTTTTCATCTGTAATCCGGATATAATTATCCTGTTCCTGAATTGTCACGTTTTCAAAATGCCGGAAAAATTTCCGGTTCATATCTCTGTCATAGAAGCTGACTGTATAATTTCCCATTGCTTCTTCTTACCTGTATTAAGATTCCAGAAATACTTTGAATGCCCTGTAAGCAGCCCATACATCTGTTTTGGCTACTAATTCATAAGGTGCGTGCATAGAAAGCACCGGTACGCCAATATCAATCGTATCAATATCAAGATTGGCAATATATGCCGCAACAGTGCCGCCGCCGCCAAGGTCAACTCTGCCGAGTTCTCCTGTCTGCCAGATAACACCACCATCATCGAGAATTCTTCTGACTTCACCGACAAATTCGGCAGAAGCATCAGAAGTACCGGATTTTCCTCTTGCACCGGTGAACTTTGTCACGCATACACCATGGTTCAGATAAGCACAGTTGTTTTTTTCCAGAACTTCAGGGAAAGTCGGGTCGAATCCGGCATTGACATCAGCAGACAAGCATTTTGATTTCTGCATCACGGCTCTGCCGTTTGCACCAAAGCATTCTGCTAAATCATAGAGAAAATATTTCAGATAAGCAGATTTCAGGCCGGTATTGCCGTCACTTCCTGTTTCTTCCTTATCCGTCAGAATCACGACACTGGTATGTTCCGGAGCGGGTACATCCAGAGAAGCCCTGAAAGCCGGATAAGAGCATACTTTATCATCATGGCCATAAGCACCAATCAGGCTTCTGTCAAAGCCGACATCTTTCGCTTTATATGCCGGTACAGCTTCCAGTTCAGCAGACATGAAATCATCTTCTGTAATCTGGTATTTCTCATTCAGCAGTTTCATCAGGGCAAGCTTGACAAGTTCGTTTCCCTTGTCAGATTTCAGCGGCATTGAGCCGATAATAATATTCAGTTCTTCGCCCCTGATAATCTGGGAAGCAGTTCTTCTCATCTGTTCGTCAGCAAGATGAGGAAGCAGGTCAGTAATATAGAATACAGGGTCGTTTTCATCCTCACCGATGCGGACAGTAATTTTAGAACCGTCTTTTCTGACAATCACACCATGCAGAGAAAGCGGAATTGTCGGCCACTGATATTTTTTAATTCCGCCATAGTAATGTGTTTTGAAATATCCCATTTCCTGATTTTCATACAGCGGATGCTGTTTCAAATCCAGACGGGGAGAATCAATATGGGCTGCACACAGCCGGACACCTTCCCGAATATCTGCCGTGCCGACAGTTGCCATAATCACTGCTTTTCCTCTGTTATTAAGATAAATCTTGTCTCCGGCTTTCAGCTGCATTCCGGCCTGAAAAGGCTGATATCCCTGCTTTTCGAGTTCAGTAATCACAAAGCTGTTGATTTCCCGTTCCGTCTTAGCGGTATTCATAAAATCTTTATATGCTTCACAGAAAGTATTGCAGTCCTGCAATTCGCTTTCTGACATCCGCTGTGCAGCGTGTTTGTTTTCAGAAAACAGTTTGTCTTTGAGTTCCTGAATTTCATCTTTGTTTTTCTTAGGCATAATAAAACACTTCTTTCTAAAAAAATATAATTTAATTTGATAAATAAATCTTGACTTTATCGGCCACTTCTCCGGACAGTTCAGAGAGCTGCTCCAGATTGTCATTATTATGAATCACATAATCAGAATGCTGGATAAAAAATGCTTCATCCAGCTGGGCATTCATGCGTTCCAGAGCAGCTTCTTTTGTCATGGAATCTCTTGTCATAATTCTGGCACACCGGATTTCCGGATTCGCTACAACAGAAATAATCATATCACAGAAATCAGAAGCACGGCTTTCAAAAAGAGTCGGTGCATCCAGCAGAATAAAATGACATCCCTGTGCAGCATAAGCATTGATTCTCCTGAAAATTTCTTCTGTAATAAACGGATAGCAGATACTGTTCAGGCTTTCCAGTTTTCGCTTATCCGTGAAAACAATTTTAGCAAGAGCCTTTCTGTTCAGAGAATTATCCGGATTTCTGACAGAATTGCCGAAATAATCAAATATTTCTGCAAGGCAGGGCATACCGGTTTCTACTACTTCGTGAGAAATTTTGTCAGCATCAATCAGCATAAAGCCATGTTCCACAAAGACAGCGGAAACTGTGCTTTTCCCTGCACCGGTCTGTCCTGTCAGGCCGACAACAATCGTATGTTGGTCTTCATTCATAAGCGAATCACCTCGAATCCGGCTGCCCGCATGAGCCTGTTATAAACAGACAAGTCTGCCCCTGTCTGCCGAGGCATACGGACATAGACCAGTTCTGCCCCGATAGCGTCTAATTCTCTGAACCGGAAAAACAGGTCATGTGCCTGCTGTACACCGCTGTCACCGTAATGCAGACAGGGAATGCCTTCTATTTCAGAATCAGAATCAAACAGCAGACAGTAAGTATGATTCTGCTGATGCTGTAACACATAATTCTGAAAGCTTTCAAAATCCGGAGCATCTACAGGCAGAATTTTTGCTTTCGGAGAATAATGCTTGTATTTCATCCCTGGAGAAGATACTTTGGCATCTGGTGCAATCTGTGTGAAAACAGCTTTGTCTACATAAACCCGTTTTGCATAGGGGGTCAGGTCTTCCTGAGAAATCAGCCCCGGCCGCAGAATATGAATAGTTTCCGGATTGTCAAAACAGATAACAGTCGATTCTACTCCGACTTCGCACTGACCGCCGTCAAGAACAGCAGCAATTCTGCCGTTCATATCGTCCATGACATGTTTTGCCGTAGTAGGACTCGGCAGACCGGAACGATTTGCTGACGGTGCGGCAATCGGACATTCAGAAAGAGAAATCAGTTTTCTTGCAACAGGATGAGAAGGCATTCTGATGCCGACAGTGTCCAGACCGCCGGAAGTTACTGCTGGAATACAATCCTGTTTGGGGAGTACTATTGTCAGCGGCCCCGGCCAGAAAGACTCCGCCAGTTTCAGTGCAATTTCCGGTACTTCCTTTACAATCCCGTCAAGCATGGACAAATCAGAGATATGCACAATCAGGGGATTATCTGCCGGACGGCCTTTTGCTGCAAAAACAGCCCTGACAGAATCTTCCCGTCTGGCATCTGCCCCGAGGCCGTAAACGGTTTCTGTCGGAAAGGCTACTAACTGTCCGTCACGGATAAGCTGTGCAGCAGTTTCTAAATTTTCCTGTGTATTTTGTAATAATCTTGTATTTATCATAAATTCTGCCCCGCTAATTTTGCTGCTTGGTCTGCTGTGGCAAGTGCATCGAAAATTTCATCCAAATCACCGTTGAGAATACTTTCCAGACGATAGAGTGTCAAATTAATTCTATGGTCTGTCATACGTCCCTGCGGATAATTATATGTCCGGATTCTTTCCGACCTGTCACCAGTGCCGACCTGCATTTTTCGTTCAGAAGCAATTTTATCATTCCGTTCCCGTTCCATGATTTCAAACAATCTTGCTCTGAGTACTTTCATTGCTTTTTCTTTATTTTTATGCTGACTTCGTTCATCCTGACATTCTACCACAAGACCTGTCGGCATGTGTGTGATTCTGACAGCAGATTCTGTTTTATTGATATGCTGACCGCCTGCACCGCTGGAACGGAAGACATCTGTTTTTAAATCTGCCGGATTGATTTCCAGTTCCACGTCATCAGCCTCCGGAAGAACGGCAACAGTAACAGTAGAAGTATGGATTCTGCCCTGTGATTCTGTTTCCGGCACACGCTGGACACGGTGTACACCGCTTTCATATTTTAATCTGGAATAAGCCGCTTCTCCTGTGATAGAAAAGCTGATTTCTTTATAGCCGCCGAGTTCTGTCGGGCTGGCGTTTAAGATTTCCAGTTTCCAGCGATGGGCTTCCGCATACATGCTGTACATCCGGAACAGGGAATTGGCAAACAGGGAAGCTTCTTCACCGCCTGCACCACCACGTATTTCTATAATGACGTTTTTATCATCATTCGGGTCTTTGGGCAGCAGCAGAATCCGGAGCTGCTGTTCTGTTTCTTCGAGCTGATATTTTGCCTCATCGAGCTGCATCTGTGCCATTTCTTTGAGTTCTGCATCCTGACCGGATTCATTCAGGAGCATTTTGGCTTCTTCGGCATCTTGCTGTGCTGTCTGATAAGAAGCAAATACTTCCATAATAGGTGTCAGCATTTTGTATTCTTTCATCAGAGCGGCATACAGTTCATGCTGCAAAACAATTTCCGGGTCAGCAAGCTGTGTGTTCATCTGCTGATATTTTTCCTGCATAGCGAGTAATTTTTCAAACATGCTGTTCACCGTCCTGATTTTCCTGATGTGTAACTTGTTTAATATATTTTTCTATTTTGAGTCTGGGGACGAGAAAATCTCTGCCGCATTTCACACAGCGAAGCCGGAAATCCATACCGGTTCGCAGAACCAGCATTTCTTTTGCACCGCAGGGATGCTGTTTTTTCATTACCAGTCTGTCATTGACACGAATGTCCATTTTGTAAATTTCTCCCTTTCTTTCTCTGTATATAAAATAAAAAAGCAATCATATTTTATTATACCGCATTTTTTTAAAAAAGGCAATATTTAGTGTACATAGTTTTTTGAATTTGTGCAATCATAATAAAAAACAGAGGTCTGTACTGTACAGATTGCTGTATTTTTTAAAATAATAAAAGCAGGTGTGAGAATTATGAAATTATATAGAATCAAAGGTGAATTTGCTTCCGAGGAACTGGCCGAACTTGCCGCAGGACGCATCCGGCGGAATATTAAAAATATCCGGAGTATCCGCATCCGGAAACTTGGGAAAGCAGTGCCGTCCATGAGCGGCCATGAATATTTTACAATGCTGCCCGCAAATCTCCGTATGGAGAATTATGCAACAGATGTGCTTGTTTCTGAAATGAGCGATTCTCTGCCGGAACACTGGTACAGAAAGACAGCGGAGCTGACTGTTATCTGTGACATGGAAAAAGCGAGAGAAGTTTCTGCTGTCATGCAGGCACTGGGTGCAATGCAGATTCATCCTGTATAAAAAAATTTCGGATTTGTTACTAAATTATCGTAAAATTCTAATAAAAACGGCATGAAAATACACAATAATAGACTTGACAAATCTTAAAAAATATGATAGCATGAAAGAGATGAAAATCTGCCGGATGTCAGAAAATCATCTGCTGTAAAATCTGAACGGTTCTATTTTAAACCAATCCGGCATATATTACAGCAGGACTTTTCCTAAAAATAAAAATCGGAGGTCGAAAATATGTATCAGAAATATTTTTGTCCGGAAGGTACACTTCTGGATACACCCGAAAATCAGGCCGCTATCTCCAGCCCGCAGGGTCTGTTACAGGCACAGCTGTCTGGGAGGATTCTGGAAGCACGGGTTACTACCTGTGACAGCAATCACAATATGTGGGTAAATCTGCCCTGTATGCGTGGCATGATTCCCCGTGAAGAAGGTGCTGTCGGTATTGCAGAAGGGGAACTGCGTGATATTGCATTGATTGCAAGAGTCGGGAAACCTATCTGCTTTAAGGTCATTCGCTTTGATACGGATGAATACGGCGAAGAAATTGTTGTATTATCCCGCCGTGCTGTACAGGAACAATGTATGACACAGTTTCTCAGTCAGCTCAGCCCCGGAGATATTATTGATGCTAAAATCACACATCTGGAGCCGTTTGGTGCATTTGTGGATATTGGCTCCGGCATTGCTTCTATGGTGCCGATTGATGCGATTTCTGTTTCCAGAATTTCACACCCGTCTGACAGATTTGTTGTCGGCCAGAATATTCGGGTTATCATCAAAGGCAGGCAGGACAGGAGAATTTTGCTTTCTCACAAAGAACTGCTTGGCACATGGGAAGAGAATGCCGCATTATTCCATGTCGGGGAAACTACATGTGGTATTGTGCGTTCTGTTGAAAAATACGGTGTCTTTATTGAACTGATGCCAAATCTGGCAGGACTTGCAGAACTCCGTCAGCCTGTAGAAGTAGGACAGCGTACCAGTGTTTACATCAAGGCATTAATTCCTGAAAAGCTGAAAGTCAAGCTGATTTTAGTAGATGTCTGTGAGAACAGCACAAAGCCTGAACCTTTGCGGTATTTTTATCAGGAAGACCATATCGACCACTGGATTTATACACCAGAAGGCTCAGGAAAGTATATCGATACGGTATTTGACGGCAATCTGACAGGGATTTTATAACAGGATAATAATAGTATCTGTTCCGGTTCTCTCAGGAGAGCCGGATTTTTTATGATAATAAAATTTTTTTGATTTTTTCTGTTGAAACATCAGATTCTAATTTATAAAAAATTTCGGCATTTTTAAATATGATTACAGTCGGCAGATTCTGAATCTGGTAGCGTTCAGCAAGAAGTGGTTCTGTGTCGATATTGACAGAATAGGCAGAAAACAGATTTTCATAGTTATCTGATAAACTGTCCAGTTCAGGGGCAAGCACTCGGCACGGGGCACACCATGAAGCATAGAAATCTACTAAAACAGGGTGCAGTTTACTTTCTTGCAGAATTTCATCAAAATATTTTTCAGATGTCTGATATAGCATGGGACACACCTTCTTTCTGATGTTTATCATAGCATATTTCTGTGACATCTGTCAAGTATTTTACAGCATATTTATGCATTCTGCTGAATTTTGAGAAAATTCCATAAAAGTACAGGGCTTCAGACGTATCATAGGTAAACAGAATGCAGGGTTGACTTTTATCTGAATTCATGCTATTATAAAATTATTATCAGAAGGAGAAATGAATATGAATCATAAAAAATTAATATCCGTTCTGCTGTTATGCAGTTTTCTGCTTGCCGGATGTGGTACGCAGACAGAACCAGATAATTCCCATATGATGGAAAAATCCTCTGAAACGCTGGTAACAGAACCCGTTTCTGAAACAGAAATTGTTTCAGAAACACAGAAAGAAACTACAGAAGAAACCATTCCGGAAACAGAGAATCCCTCTGCGGAGATTTCATTATCAACAGGAGA
>CADBOP010000163.1 GCA_902796255.1 uncultured Ruminococcus sp. | reverse complement strand
TTTAAGATATATATATTTATTTTATCATAAAACTGTCAATTTGTCAATAAGCGGATTTGTAAAAAAAGGGGTTTTTATACAAAATGCATAACCCCTGTGAGTGTATCACAGGGGCTGAAATCATGCATCTGATTTTCTCTTTTTCAGATATGTGACAAAAAATAAAATACAGAATCCTGCAAACAGACAAACTGAACTTATACTGATTTTTATTTCCCACTCAATCAGCATATTCCACCAGAAGAAAAATATACTGCATACTACTTTCATCTTGTCAGCAAATGCAGAAAGTGCATAGTTCTCTGCTTTTTCTGCTTTGACAGACAGGATTTCAAAAATCACAAGCAGCAGAACTATCATACTATGCGGAATCAACAGCAGATGTTTATCAAGATAAGTGTCGAGATTTGCAAAATAAGCTAAACCGTAATACTCCGGATTATTATAAAGTTCCTCATCTATGGGAAGCCGTTCCCAGATAAAAGCAAGCAGAACTGCTCCTGCTGTCGTCATCAGCCAAGCAATCAAACGGCAGAGCCTGTGCATTAGTTGCGGATTTTTATCAGACTTATCTTGTATTTTATATTTCAAGCAGGTGATGACTTCTGAAACAATGCCGATACCACTCACAGCCATTATGCACAGCTCAAGATTTACCATAAACTCTATATTCAGAGGAATCTGCAAAGAAACTGTGCGTGACCAGTTGGCAAAAAACAAACTCAGCAGTACAGAAAGACAATCCAGTGTCAGACAGAGTTCTGTTTTAAAATGCTGTTCACCTTTTTCAGTGATTTTCAAGCCTGTAGATTTTTTCTGAATCAGGAAATTAGAAAAGGCAGTGCCTGCGATACAAATACCACCAATTACATGAGGATAAAACCCATAGACTTTTGAAGCAATCACATCATACTGCCCGTCTGAATCAAAATGAATTCCTATTTCAGGAGGGTAGCTGTTCCATTTTGTGAGATAGAACACAAGGCTTGCAGACAGCAGCATGAGGCTGATTAAAATTAGTATGCGATGTATAAAAATTACTTTTCGATTCAAGAGAATGCCCCTTTCTTTGCTGTTCTGCTTTTCTGCATCGTAAAATCTTCTTTAAGAGCAAACTGTTATAAAGCCTTCTGTCCAGTTCGGTTCATCCAGTTCATAGGCATCTATCATAAAACAATCTAATGGGCAGTCTCTGAATCCTTCCAGATTCTTAAAATGCTGAATGGTTTCGTTTGCTTTACGTTCAGAGGAGAATACACCAATTAGTTTTTCGTCCTCATGTGTGCCGAAATCGTCTGTGAGTTCGTGTACATGCCATAACAGATATACTTTCATAGCATTTCTTAAATTTTTGTAATGTCGACTAATTCGACATCTTCCATTGTTCTGCCGGATAACAACACATTCGCCAGTGCATTCGCCGTATCGACAGCCGTCAGCGAACAGATAGAACGCTCTACTGATTTTCTTCTCATTCTGACACTGTCACGGGCAGGCATACGGCCTTTTGCAGAAGTCGAAATCATATAGTGAATCTTTCCGGATTCCAGTAAATCGATAGTATTCGGCGAGCCTTCGGAAATTTTTCTGACGGTATTGGTAGCAATCATGTTTCTGTTTAAATAACTTGCCGTTCCGCTGGTAGCGTAGAGTTCAAAGCCCATGCTTGCGAATTTTTCAGCAATACGAATCATTTCTTTCTTTTCGCTGTCACGGACGGAAATCAGCACACCGCCTTCTTTCTTGAGGTCATATCCGGCAGCAACCAGCCCTTTTAACAGAGCATCTTCAAAAGTCCGGCCGATGCCCAAGCATTCGCCTGTGGATTTCATTTCCGGTCCTAACATGGTATCTACATCCTGTAATTTCTCAAAACTGAAAACAGGTACTTTGACAGCAACATAATCTCCGGCCGGATGCAGCCCCGTTTCATAACCGAGTTCTTTCAGTGTTGCCCCGAACATGATTTTTGTTGCAATATCTACCATCGGGATTCCCGTCACCTTGCTGATATACGGCACAGTTCTCGAAGAACGGGGATTGACTTCAATTACATAGACCTCCCCACGATAGACAACATACTGAATATTCACCAGTCCGGATACATGCAGAGCCAGAGCCAGTCTCTTAGTATATTCTATAATAGTCTCTGTAACTTTTTTAGATAAATTCTGTGCCGGATAAATTGAAATAGAGTCACCGGAATGCACACCGGCACGCTCAACATGTTCCATAATCCCCGGAATCAGGAAATCTTTCCCGTCACAGATAGCATCTACTTCCACTTCTGTACCCATCATATATTTATCAATCAGAACTGGATTTTCAATCATATGAGAAGTAATAATTCCCATATATTCAATGACATCCTGTTCCGAATGGGCGATAATCATATTCTGACCACCGAGCACATAAGAGGGGCGGAGCAGTACCGGATAGCCAAGCTTGTCTGCAACCCTGACAGCTTCTTTTGTCGTCATGACAGTGAAACCCTCCGGACGGGGAATATTACATTGTTCAAGTAATTCGTCAAAGCGTTCACGGTCTTCGGCAGCATCAATATCATCCGCAGAAGTTCCCAAAATATTTATGCCTTTATCTGCTAAATGACGGGTTAACTTGATAGCTGTCTGACCGCCGAACTGGACAACTACACCATAAGGCTTTTCTGTTTCAATAATATTATCCACATCTTCAGGGGTCAGCGGGTCGAAATAGAGCCTGTCTCCGGTATCGAAGTCTGTCGAAACAGTTTCCGGATTGTTATTGCAGATAACTGCTTCATACCCCAGTTTCTTAAGTGTCCAGACACAGTGTACAGAGCAATAGTCAAATTCAATTCCCTGCCCGATTCTGATAGGCCCTGAACCAAATACAATTACTTTTTTCTTCCCTGAATGCGTTCTTTCAATAAACTGTTCGGCCTCGTTTTCTTCGTCATAAGTCGAATAGAAATACGGTGTTTCGGCTTTGAATTCTCCTGCACAGGTATCTACCATCTTGAATACAGCATGCTGGTGTACAGGGCAGACCTGTCCGGACATTCTCTCAATTGTCTTGTCAAGATAACCGTACTGTTTGGCAAGAAAATATTTTTCTTCTGTAAGTTCGCCGTCAGCAAGCCAGTTTTCCAGCTCGACAAGATTCAGAAGCTTATCCAGAAACCATTCATCAATCAAAGTAATCTGATGAATTTCCTGAATGGTTACTCCTTTTTTCAGAGCCGCAAAGACCTGAAAAGAGCGTTCGTCCTCGACACCGGATTTTAATAAATGCAGCAGTTCTTCCACGGACATTTCTTCATATTTCTTCATATTCATCGAATCGACTCCAAGTTCTGTTGAACGCACAGCCTTCATCATAGCCTGTTCAAAACTTGTGCCGATGGCCATTACCTCACCGGTAGCCTTCATCTGTGTGCCGAGTGTTCTCTTGGCATAAACGAATTTATCAAAAGCCCATTTCGGGAATTTAATGACCACATAGTCAAGAGCCGGTTCAAAGCAAGCATAAGTTTTTCCTGTGACCTGATTGATAATCTCATCCAGTGTATAGCCGACTGCAATTTTTGTAGCTACTTTTGCGATAGGATACCCTGTTGCTTTTGAGGCCAGTGCAGAAGAACGGGAGACTCTCGGATTAACTTCAATCACGGCATACTGCATTGACTCCGGATGCAGAGCAAACTGACAGTTGCAGCCGCCTTCTACTTTAAGTTCAGAAATAATATTCAGCGAAGCTGTTCTTAACATCTGATATTCTCTGTCTGAGAGTGTCACTGCCGGAGCGATAACGATACTGTCTCCGGTATGCACACCGACAGGGTCAAAATTCTCCATCGAGCAGACAGTAATCACATTTCCCTTTCTGTCTCTGATTACTTCAAATTCAATTTCTTTCCAGCCGCTGATACATTTTTCGATTAAAACCTGTGTAATCGGAGATAACCGCAATCCGTTTGTAGCAATATCCCGAAGCTGTTCCTCATTATCGGCAATGCCGCCGCCTGTGCCTCCGAGTGTAAAAGCCGGCCGGACAATTACAGGATAATGAATCTCTTTTGCAAAATCAACAGCATCTTCTACCGTTTCCACGACTTTGGAAGGAATACACGGTTCACCGATTTTTTCCATTGTATCTTTAAAAGCCTGACGGTCTTCTGCTTTATGAATCGTCTCCGGATTTGCACCCAGCAGCTTCACATGATGCGATTTTAAAAATCCCTCTTCGGCAAGCTGCATGGAGAGTGTCAGTCCGGTCTGGCCGCCGAGTGTAGACAGCACACTGTCCGGCTTTTCGATTTCTATTACTCTCTTGACAACATCCAGTGTTAACGGTTCAATATAGATTTTATCCGCCATAGCTTTATCTGTCATGATAGTAGCCGGATTGGAATTAATCAGAACCACTTCCAGTCCTTCCTGTTTCAAAGCACGGCAGGCCTGTGCCCCTGCATAGTCAAATTCGGCAGCCTGTCCGATGATGATAGGCCCTGAACCAATCACTAATACTTTTTTGATATCTTTTCTTAATGGCATGATTTATTCTGCTCCTTTCTGCATGTTGGAAATAAATTCATCAAACAGATAAGCCGTATCAAGCGGGCCTCCGTGTGCTTCGGGATGGAACTGCACTGTAAATGCATTACAGTTTTTATATCTGACCCCTTCACAGGTTTTATCATTTGCATTGATATGTGAAACTTCTGCAATTTCCGGATTCAGACTTTCTCCTACAACAGCATAGCCGTGATTCTGGCTTGTGACATATGTCTTTCCGGACTGCAAATCAATTACAGGCTGATTTGCCCCTCTGTGACCGTATTTGAGTTTCTCTGTCTTTGCCCCCTGCGACAGTGCCAGCAGCTGATGGCCTAAACAGATGCCGAATATCGGGATATTTAATTCTGCGATTTCTTTCAGATTCTCGATAATCTGAACATTTTCGGCAGGGTCTCCGGGGCCGTTGGACAGCATAATTCCGTCAGGATGCAGAGCCTTGATTTGTTCTGCCGTAGTATCAGCAGGGACAACAACTACTTCACAGTTTCTCTTGACAAGTTCCTGACGGATATTTCTTTTATAACCAAAATCAAACAAAGCGACTCTGTATCTGGCCGGACATGCGGGAGCATATGTTTTAGACTCCGGATTCGTCACAGAGGCCACGGCTTTCACAACCTGATATGCTTTGATTTTCTCTAACAGAGCAGATAAATTCTGTTCCGGATTTTCTGTTGTGATAGCTCCGTTCATGACACCAGCTTCACGCAGAGTTCTTGTCAGCCTTCTGGTATCAATATGATATAAGCCGATAATATGCTGAGCTTTCAGGAAATCCTCAACAGTCTCCTCACAGCGGAAATTAGACGGTGCATTACACCATTCCCGAACGATATAGCCACTGACATAAGATTTATCAGATTCATAATCCTGAGAGTTTACGCCATAATTGCCAATCAAAGGAAATGTCTGTGTGACAATCTGCCCATAATAGCTGGGGTCGGTAAGTGTTTCCTGATAGCCTGTCATGCCGGTAGTGAATACCACTTCACCGATGACAGTCCCTGTTTCGCCGAAGCTGTTCCCTTTGAAAATCTGTCCGTCTGCAAGAACGAGCCATGCCGGCCGTGCATGTTTTATCAATGCCATATACTACACCCTTTCAATAAAAGCATTTTATCTGTCCGTTTCAGAGAAGCCGGAAAGCTCCGGCACTCTGTACGGATTTTTTATTTAAAAATTACTTGATTTTTACAAATTTTGTAATATCATCTCTCATGCGGATGGCTTCCCGTCTTGCAGCCTTTGCAAATTCCTGCGGATTGCAGCCTTCTTTCTGATATGCACACATGATAGCTCTGGAAGAATTGACAATGCCGCCCAGACCGTTTTCATCAAATGCACCGGCAACACCTTCTGCACCGCCGCCCTGTGCCCCATAACCGGGGACTAAGAAGAACGTATGCGGCAGGCGTTTTCTCAATTCCCTGAGCTGTTCCGGATAAGTCGCACCGACTACTGCACCGACTGCGGAATAGCCAAATTCTCCGACAGTATCTGCACCCCACTGTTCGCATAAATCGCCCATTCTTGCATAGAGGGGTTCGCCGTCAATCAGTCTGTCCTGTAATTCTCCGCTGGACGGGTTGGAAGTCTTGACCAAGACAAAAATGCCTTTGTCACGGGCTTTACAAGTTTCCAGCAACGGATTGATGCCATCAGAGCCAAGATAGCCGTTGACAGTCAGAGCATCTGAGCCGAACGGTTCAATTTCCAGTTCACCGACTTTGACTGTTCCCAGATGGGCTGCGGTATAAGCCTGCATGGTTGCACCGATGTCATTTCTCTTGCCGTCTGTGATGACGAACATACCCTTGAGCTGTGCATAGCGGATAGTATCTTCCAGCGTTTTGATACCCTGTGAGCCGTACATTTCATAATAAGCGGCCTGCGGCTTGATAGCCGGAACAATATCACAGATTTCATCAATAATAGCCTTATTGAAAGCATAGATTGCTCTTGCAGCGGTTTTGAGTGTTGCACCGTCATCTTCCTGATATTTCTTGAATAAATATTCCGGTACATAATCCAGTTTCGGGTCAAGACCCACTACAGACGGATTGCCTGTTTCTTTAATTTTCCTGATTAATCTGTCGAATCCCATAATAAAAAATCTCCTTTTTTAAAATATGATAAAAATAAAATCATGCCTGATTCTCATATCTGATAAGACCATCTGTGATAGTCATCATCACTTTTCCCGTGAGTTCCATATTTCTGAACGCTGTGTTACAGGATTTACTATGCAGTTTTTCCGGCTCGACAGTCCATTTGCGGTTCAAATCCACAAGAATCAGATTTGCGGTTTCTGATTCACGGATTTTTACAGGTTTTAAACCTAACAGAAATCTCGGCCGGACAGACATCAGGCTGACAATCTGCTGCAAGCTGCATTTACCTGTATGATATAATGCTGTAAGTGTTGCTGCAAGAGAGGTTTCCAGTCCCACAATGCCATTCGGAGCAGTTTCAAAATCTGCTTTTTCTTCCTGTGTGTGCGGTGCATGGTCGGTCACGATGCAGTCGATAGTGCCGTCAAGTACAGCCTGTTCAATAGCGAGTCTGTCTTCTTCCTCACGAAGCGGCGGGTTCATTCTGTCGTTGGCATTTCTGGAACGAAGTTTTTCATGTGTCAGCATAAAATAATGCGGAGCAGTTTCACAAGTTACCTGAACCCCCAAGCGTTTGGCTTCTCTGATAATATCCACACTGCCTTTTGTGCTGACGTGGCAGATATGAATTCTGCCTTTGACAGAACTTGCTAAAACAATTTCTCTGGCTGTGATATAATCTTCCGAAGCTCTGTCCATTCCTTTTACACCGAGTTCCTGAGAGATACTGCCTCTGTGCATGATACCGCCGCTGATAATATCCAAATCTTCACAATGCGAAGCAACTAAGATATTTTCTTCAAATGCCTTTTGGAGAGCCTGCCGCATGAGTTCAGCATTTTTGACGGGTCTGCCGTCATCGGAAAGACAAGCCGCACCGTTAGCCTTGAGTTGGGCGAAATCTGTTAATTCCTCACCGTTCATGCCTTTGGTGATGCAGGCCACCGGCCGGACATCCACGCCGGTATTTTTGGCTTTATCAAGAATATATTGCAGAATTTCCGGTGAATCGACAGGGGGCTTGGTATTTGGCATACAAAGCACACCCGTCACACCTCCGGCCAGAGCCGCCTGACAGCCGGTCAGAATATCTTCTTTATGGGTCTGGCCGGGGTCACGGAAATGTACATGCATATCGAACAGTCCCGGCATAGCCGTCAGACCGGAAGCATCAATGACTCTGTCTGCACCGATAGTAATATCCGGAGCGATTTTTACAATCTTGCCGTTCTGAATAAAAATATCTGTTTCAGCATCCAGACAGATATCTACCGCATGAACATTTTTGATTAATAAGCTCATAATTTTTTCAGTCTCCTTCAGAGTAAATTTACAAAAAAATAACCTGTCCGTCGGCGACAGACAGGCTGTGTATGTTTAAGAATAGAGATTCGCAATCTGTGCCGTCAGATTGATTTTCTATTATTATAACATATAGATTTAAATTTGTCCAGTGTTTTTTTCAGATTTTTAAAAAATTAACCTTGCAGGCTTCCGTTCTCGAAAGAACCATTGGCATTGAGGTAAATTAAAACAGAATGATAAGCGAAATAATCCGGTGAACAGTCGCACCATATTTCTGTGAAATCTTCTTCTGTTTCATAGGGACAGTTGAACGTAATCGCTGTCAGATGCAGACTTGCAGAAAAATCCTGTTCTGTAATGGGCAGAAAAACTTTCTGGCCGTCTTCCATGATATAGCATACAGGTTCTTTTTCATCGTCCTCATTGTCCTCATCGTTTTCGTCTTCTTCCTCATCACCATAGTAAGGTTCTGCGGAAGATGCCCAGTCTTCTGCGAGTTCGAGAATATTATCATCAAAGAGGGTCTGCAAAGCCTCCTGACGGTGCTGATTTATCCATGCAAGATATTTTTCCAGAAAAACAAGAATTTCTTCCGGCAGAGGCGAGTCATCAAAACTGATATTGATGCTTATTTCCTCGCCCCAGACAGAAGCTTTTCCGGTATAGGAGAAAACATCATCAGCAGTGATATTTTCAATTTTGATACGTTCCGGAAAATTCCGGATTTCTTCAAAATGGTTCATAAATTATTCCTCCTCATCGGTTTCAAGGCCAAGTATTTCTGCAATCGTGCTGTCGATTTCTTCAAAATGTTCTTCTGAATCAGAAGAATACAGCAGGCTGAAATCTTCATCAGTGTTATATAATACCATGATGACTGTATCCGGATACGGCTGAAAGAACTGTACTCCGCCGTACAAGTTGGAATCCGCATTAGCACGGGGGAATTTTTCAGCAAGCACGGAGATTTGTTCCGGCAGAATTTCATAAAATTCTTCATTGGAATATTCTTTCAAAAGTACTGCCTGCATGTAGGCTTCTGAAGTCAGGAACTGAGAAACAGAATCGCCGGTTTTCAGCCATGTTTCAGCATTATCATAAGTTGTATAGACAGGCGGATTTTCCTGATTCAGGTCTGATTTTTTAACTGCCCATTCCGAGACGCACTGATTCTCGGCATAGAACACACAATATTCCGGATAACTGAATTTTTCCAGCTGATAATGGCCATATCTGCCGTCAGGAGTCAGCAGAAAATCCTGTGTGCTGTTCATTTCCTCACAGCCACCGCAGAGACGGTAGTAATCTTCAAGAGCTTTCGGAATTGCCCCGAACTGTTTCCGGATTTTTTCTATCTGGTCATCTGGCAGAGGACAAGGGGCATTCAGATGAAACAGTTCACGGATATTCTGATAATTATCATTCATAATAAAATATCACCTTTTTAATAAATTCTTACTGAATTTTCATCTGAAAACCGTTCACAGTAACTTCTGGGTCATCGAGAGAAATCATGAGGAATTTTCTGCCGTCAATCATGCGGGTTGTAATTTTATCAGTTGCATCACCGCTGATGCTGACGGTCACACCGGCAGAACTCAGTGTTGTTTTGTTTTCTGTCAGATTGGAAGCCATGAAATAATTATCCTCAACTGTTTCTTTATATAACTGCTGAGCGGCTTCGGCTTTTTCCTGACTGATACCGGAATCAAGCAGAATATCTCTTACCATAATATCACTGACAACAGGCGGTTCGGGTTCATTGGCGAATGTTTTTGCATAATCCTGAATTTTTTCATTGACAGAAGCAATCACGCTGAGATTCAGCTCATCACCGACAGCCTTGTCCAGAACAGCACGGAAAGTTTCTTTCTCCTCGTCAGCAGACAGCGTAAATTTACAACCAAGCACTTCTTCTACGATAGAAGTATTGGGGTCTTTTGCTTTCTTGGCATAATACAGCACATGATTGACATCCGGCCCACGGCCTGTAAAAGTCGGGAATAAGAAGCCATCTGTCGGGGCATCTGCAACGACTCTGTCAAAAGTCAGTTTGCGGACGATATTATTTTCTTCTTCATCATAGATTAAACCGTCAATACGGGATTCCACAGGACACACTGCACAAAGCAGAAAACGATATTCATGACTGTCATATTTATTTTTCTCACCCATTCTGTCTTTTTCAAATACAGTATAGACACACTGTGCAATAAACAGGGCATACGGCAGTGTATAAATCATATTCGTTTCAATATGAGAAATTAACTTTTCGAGCTGTTCTTCGTCATCAAGTCCCTTTTCCAGAACAGTCCAAAGCAGATTCTGGCTCTGGTCTTCTTCATAGACTTCATTGGGGAACTCATATTCAACAAGGCCTTTACCAAGAGAGCCTTTCAGGACTTTGGAAAAAGTCTGATAAAGCACAGCCATTTCTTCGTCCGGAATCTCTGCAAAGCTGCGGACATTCTGACATTTTCTTGTTTTTTCAGAGTCAATAAAGCAGGTAAATACTTTCTGGATTGTCATTAAATCATCGGATTCAGAAAAATGTTTTTTGAGTTCGCTCAAATCTTTTTTGTTCATAATCAAAAATCTCCTAATCATAAAAATAAATAATAAAATTTCCAAGGCAGAAAAGCCCTGATTCTGTTATTATAGCATGAATTTACCGTATTTGTCAATAGTCGGGGAAATAAAAAAGAAAGTATCCATATGCTGTGTCAGGTGCATCACAGCCGGATACTTCATATCAAGGAATTAATTTCAAAAACACTATAAAATACTATGAAAAAATACTATGAAAGAGAATTAATTTCCGCCTTTAGAGCAATTTCCTGCACGAATGCACCTGCGTACAGAAAACAGATATTTTCTAAAACGTTTACGCAAATATTATAACTCTTTTTTCAAAAAAACGCAACTGAAAATCTGCATATTTAGTGGAGAAAATGCAGATTTTCTCTTGATTTTTTCCTCTGATTATGTTATGATAATAACAGAAGACAAAAGGCGGTGAAATTTATGCAGAACCCCAGCAGGCTGATTGGTGTCATCACAGCAAAAGCCTTTCAGAGCGAACAGCGGCAGCTTCTGGACGGTATTCTGGAACAGGCACAGAAGCTCCGGCTCTCTACGGCTGTTTTTTCTAATATTTATAATTTTCAGAAATATTACGCCGGTACAGAAATTGAAAATAAAATTTATGACCTGATTGCCTCTGAACGGATTGACGGCCTGATTCTTACAGCAGAGTCTATTCTTAATCCGGAACTTCAACAGTATATCTATCAGAAAATGATTCAGAGAAAGATTCCTGTTATTGTCACCGGTGCAGAACTCCCCGATATGACCTGCGTTGACAACAATGTGATGCAGGATTTTGAAGAAATTGCCAAACATCTGATTACAACACATTATTTTACAGAATTTGATATCCTGACAGGTTTTAAAAATATCGAAACTTCTCAGCAAAGAGTACAGGGCATCCGGAACGTTATGGAATCTTACGGACTTGTACTTGATGACAGTCATATTATTTATGGTGATTTCTGGATGCCTTCCGGTGAAAATCTTGCCATGGAATATATTACCAAAAAAAGAAAACTGCCTCAGGCGATTATTTGTGCGAATGATTATATGGCCTATGGCTTATGTGATAAATTTCTGGAATATGGAATCAAAGTACCGGAAGATGTGACTGTTATCGGCTATGAATATGTCGGTGAACGTTTCTATCATGCACCAGTACTCACAACATATCAGCGAAACAGAAAAGCAGTCGGCATTTCTGCTGTCAATGCACTTTATCAAATGATGACAGGAGAACAGACAGAAACCATTTCTACAAAAGGCTATCTGGTTACGGGCAATACCTGTACATGTGGTGTGAATCATCAGCAGTTAAGTCAGGAACTTCAAAAAATCCGGCGGGAACAGTACTATGTCACTTTAAATTTTGAAGGTAATTTTGAACAACAGCTGACTGTCTGCCGTTCCATTTCTGATTATATTCATACCTTGCAGGAATTTGTCTATTTAATCCGTGATGTCAAAGGCCTGTATCTGTGTCTGTACGAAAACTGGTGCAGTCATGATTTTCAGAGCACTTCTGATTCTGACACCAATAATGAAATCATGCTTTGCTATCCTGTTATGAAAACAGGCACGTATTCTGACGAACCCAGAGTTTTTGTCCGGAAGAACCTGTTCCCTTATACACCGGAAGAACATATGCAGAATGAAATTCTGTATTTCTGTCCTATCTTTTTTGCCGGAAGGGAACTCGGCTATTTTATTCTCCAGTATGAAAAACCTGATGTCTACGACTCCGTATTCAAAGACTGGCTGAAAATCGCCGCTAATGCCCTCGAAGGCCTTCGCATGAAAAATGATATTCATGAACTGTTGCAGTGTCAGAATCTTTCAGAATATCATGATACTGTCACGGGCTTATATAACCGGAACGGTTTCCTGAATGAAATCAATATAGCACTGAAACAGGCTCTGCCTGAAGAAAATTTTATGTTATTCCTGATTCGTACAGGCTTATTTGGTGAACATGGCAGCTTAGATACAAAAAATCTCTCTGTCCGGATTGAAATTGAAAATGCGGAATGTCTGAAAAAAATCATTTCCGGTAAAAAGCAGTTCTGCGGAAAACTTGCAGAAGGCCTGTATGCACTGGCAGCTGTCGGAAATTATACGGAAACTTACCCCAGCATGATACAGGATAAAATCAATGTTTTATTACAGCATTCCCCGCTGTACAGCGAACATTGCAGCATGGACATGCTGCTGACGGTTTCTGATTTGTTTCCGATTACAGAACACAATGCTGAAAGCTATCTGACAATATTACAGAAGCTTCTGCATGAAAAATCCAATCAGCTCGCTGAGAAAAAAAATAGCATCAATTATCAGGAATATCTGACTATGCGGAATGCCATGTACCGGAATCCGTCACATGAATGGAATGCACAGAAAACCTGTATGGAATTTCATTTAAGCTATGGTTATTTTCGGGCAGCCTATAAGGAACTGTTCAGTGTCAGCTTTCATCAGGATTTAATTCAGAGCCGTATTTCTTATGCGAAATATCTGCTTCTGACGACTTCGGAAAATCTTACCGAAATTGCATGGCAGTCCGGCTATGAAGACGAAAAATATTTCATGCGGCAGTTCCGGCAGATTACCGGCATGACCCCGAGTGCTTACCGGAATTATCATTAAAAATCAATATAAATTACAAAATGCAGAGATTTTAATTATCTCTGCATTTTGTTCTGGAAAATTACTTGTTATTACTTATTGTAAGTTACCCACTGATAGTGTGCAGAAAGAGGTGTGTTGCCGTTGAAAGCATTCAGCCAGTCAATCACATTGTCTTTGTTATTACGGTCGCTGACACCGGGCCATGTATTCATCATGATTTTTCCGGGGGTGGAAGGAATATTTTCAGTTGCTCTGTAAACTTCTTTGCCGTCCACGAACCATGCAATATGGTCAGGCTGCCAGTCAAATCCATAAGTATGGAAACCTTCAGAAGC
>CADBOP010000162.1 GCA_902796255.1 uncultured Ruminococcus sp. | reverse complement strand
GCTTTGATATTGCGGATGTCAAACATAGAAAAACTCCTCATTTCTTAGTGTTTTTTAAATTTATTTTCATGCGGAATTCTGATTCCGCAGAGCAGATTTGCTTCTGTGCAAGCCCGTAAAGATTTGCTGTGTTGGTTTCGAGTTCGGCAAAGCGTTCTGCTTCCGGAGAGAGTTTCCGGAGAGAAGAAAGCGAAGTGCCGACAGGGATACGGCTTTGCGATTTTAATTTTTTCAGGATTTCCGTACCGTTCTGATTAAAGGCTAAAATTCTGGCATAGGGAACAGAAAGCTGAAAATCCTCTTTCCGGATACCGGCAAGGGCATAGAACAGAATCCTCCGGATTCTGGCCATAGTAAAGCATCGGGATTTGACAGTATTCAGAAAATCATCAAGAGAATTTTGCTTCTGTGCTTTCCGGAAACGTCCGGCAAGTTCGGGGGTCATGTCCGGAAGAGAAAGAAAATCCTGTTCAGAAAGCATTCGCATCCGGTAGAGAATAATTTTTTCAAGCTGGTAAAAATCAGCAGTCCGGCCTTGTTTCTGCCGTTCAGAAAGAAGTGCTGCTGTGAAATCAGGGATATACTGCTGATACGTTTCCTGATGAAAAAATTGTTTTCTGATGAAACTTGCACTTGCAAAGATTCCGGAAGCTTCCGGACTGTCGTGCATGACAGAGTTTCTCTGAATCATGAGAGAAGAAAAACTGACCTGCTGTTTCTGCATGGCTTTGAGATATTCCACAGCAAGCAGATTGTTCGGGTCAAGCAGAAGCCCTGCCGTTTCCGGCGGAAGAGAAGCAGAAAGAATCTGATATACTGCTGCCGGATAAGAACAGCCTGTTTTCAGAAGATTCTGAATTTTATCCGGAGTAAGAAGCTGTAATGAAAGTCCGGCAAGCTTCCGGAGTGTGTCCGGCTTTCCGGAACAGCCAAAAGAAAGCATATCCAGTATTTGCAAATCATGCAGAATCTGCACTGCACCACGGGCGTAAAATTCGGCAGAGGCACAGGAATAGGGAACAGGCAGTTCTATGACCAAATCTGCACCGGCTTCGATGGCGAGTGCAGCACGGTCAAATTTATGAAGCAGAGCGGTGTCACCTCTCTGGACAATGTCATCACTGAGCAGGGCTATCAGGTGAGTGATGCCGGCTTTTTTGGTTTCCTGAATATGATAAAGATGCCCGTTATGCAGAGGGTTATATTCGCAGATAATCGCACCGGTTTTCATGATGATTGCTCCTTTTTGAATTTTAACAGAAAATTTATAGAATTTCAGAAAAAAGACTTGCTTTTTTCTGAAAAAAGGATATAATAATTAATAGAGTGCTTTTCAGCATTTTATTTTAATTAATTTTATAAATCGAAAGGAAAGAAATATTTATGTTAATTTTGGTAGTCAATGCAGGCAGTTCCTCTCTGAAGTATCAGCTTCTGAACATGGATGATGAAAGCGTACTTGCAAAAGGCAACTGCGACAGAATCGGAATCGATGGCCATGTTTCCCATAAAACCGCTGATGGCAGAACTTATGATGCAGACTGTGCTTTCCCGACACATACAGAAGCTTTTATGAAGCTTGTTGAAGTACTTACAAAAGGCGATGCCGCTGTTATTAAAGATATGAGTGAAATTGCTGCTGTTGGTCACAGAATCGTGCAGGGTGCAGAAGTGTTCTCTGAAACTACTCTGGTGACAGATGAAATTATTGACAAGATTGATGAACTCCGTGAACTTGCACCGGTACACAATCATGCACATGCACTGGCACTCCGTGCCTGCAAGAAGGTAATGCCGGAATCTGTACCGCAGGCAGTAGTATTTGATACTGCTTTCCATCAGACCATGCCGGAAAAGGCATTTATGTTCGGTCTGCCTTATGAAGATTATGAAAAGCTGCATGTCAGAAAATATGGCTTCCATGGCACATCTCACAGATTTGTATCTGCTGCACTGGCCAAGGCTATGGGAAAAGATATCAAGAACCTGAAGATTGTATCCTGCCATCTGGGCAACGGCTCTTCTATTACAGCTGTAGACGGCGGAAAATCTGTAGATACTTCCATGGGCTTCACACCTCTGGACGGTGTCCTGATGGGTACAAGAACCGGCTGTGTAGACCCGTCTGCTGTCACATTTGTAATGGAAAAGCATGGCTTTACACCTGCTGAAATGTCTGATTATATGAACAAGAAATCCGGTTTCTTAGGGGTATCTGGTGTAGGCTCTGACAACCGTGATGTATCCGCTGCCTGCGAGCAGGGCAACAAGAGAGCACAGCTTTCTAAAGATATGCTGGTATATCAGATTAAAAAATATATCGGTGCTTATGCAGCAGCAATGAACGGTCTGGATGCAGTACTGTTTACAGGCGGTATCGGTGAAAATGCCCCTGATGTACGTGAAGAAGTATGTGCAGATATGGATATTTTCGGCATCAAGATTGATACAGTAACAAATGCAGGACTCAAAGGCAAGCTTTGCAAGATTTCACAGGCAGATTCCAAAGTAGAAGTCTGGGTTGTACCGACAAATGAAGAACTGCTGATTGCAAGAGATACACTGGCTTTGATTTCCAAGTAATCTATTTTATTATAGCATAATAAAACTTAAAATGCAAGTACAGGGCAGAAAAAAACTCTGCCCTGTTATTCTGTATTTCTATTACTGAAAAGAGGGGACAGAATGAAGCATATTGAGATGTTCACAGACGGGGCATGTTCCGGAAATCCGGGTGCAGGCGGCTGGGGGACAATTCTCCGTTATGGAGAATATGAAAAAGAATTTTCCGGCGGTCAGGCAGATACGACGAATAACCGCATGGAAATGACAGCTGTCATAGAGGGACTGAAAAAATTAAAAGAACCCTGTTATGTGACAGTTACAACAGACAGTAAATATGTCGTGGACAGTATTACTAAAAAATGGGTTTATGCATGGAAAAAGAAAAACTGGAAGAAATCAGACGGCAAAATGGCATTAAATATTGATTTGTGGGAAGAAATGCTGAAACTGCTGGAAATACATGATGTGAATTTTATCTGGGTGAAAGGTCATGCCGGCCATCCGGAAAATGAACGCTGTGACCAGCTGGCCGTGATACAGAGAGATAAATATAATAAATAAAATAAACTAATTCATGAAAAAGACATTAAATAAACGAAAAAATTTTGCAAAGCTCTTGACAATAGTCACAAAAACATGTATAATATAAATAACTAATTTTAAAATATCTCAGAAAGAGAGTGAAAATGCTATGAAAAAAATGTTCCGTATGCTT
This sequence comes from uncultured Ruminococcus sp., assembly GCA_902796255.1. GTDB lineage: Bacteria > Bacillota > Clostridia > Oscillospirales > Ruminococcaceae > UBA3855. The sequence goes on along the minus strand of CADBOP010000162.1, from coordinate 5,706 downwards.
GCAGGACTGATGAGCCTGACTCTGCTGCTTTCTGCAACCGCATGTAAAAAAGAAGAAACTGTTGAAGACAGCAGCCACTACAAAGAAACAGACGATGTTGCTGTCGAAACTGCTGACGTAAATGATAATATGAAAGATATCAACGGGCAGGAAATTTACTGGCTTGCTACTTATGATATCAACCCGACAAATAATAACGACCGCTCCGTTGCCCTGACTTTGTTTGAAGACCAGTTCGGCGGAAAAATTAACTGGATTCAGTGTACTTCTGAAAATAAATTCGATACTCTGACAAACAGAATCCTCGGCGGCGACCCTGTGGATATGTTCCCTTATGAATGGGATGCCCTCCCGAATGGTGTATATAAAAATCAGTACGAGCCGCTGGATGATTATCTTGATTTGAGTGACCCCATCTGGGACGGCATGAAAGATGCTATTGATATGTATGAATATAACGGCAAGCATTATGTTGTGCCCTATGCCGTATCTGACCCGCTGCTGATTACTTACAGCCGCCAGATGTGTCAGGAAAACGGTCTGGATGACCCGTATGAATTATATCAGGACGGCGACTGGGACTGGGATGCTTTCATGGAAATGATGAAGAAATTCGTCAAGAACGGCGATGACAGATACGGCATCTGCGGCTGGTTCGGTCAAGCTATGGTTCAGTCCACAGGTAAGACAATTATTAATTTTGACGGCAAACAGTTCACAAATAATATTTCTGACCCCGATATCGAAGCAGCAGAAAATCTCATGGCAGAAATGCAGAGCCTGAACCTGTATGAACCGGGCTGGTTCGGCAATTTCCCTGATACACATGACGTGCTGTTCTATGGTATGGCTGACTGGTCGCTGGCAGGCTCGAATGCAGCAAATCAGGATGCAGATTTGATGGTAGTACCGTTCCCGAAATCTCCGGATTCTGATGAATATTATCTCTGCGGCAACTATGCAGCAAAAATGCTGGTAAAAAATTCCGAAAAAGGTGATGCAGTAGCAAGATATATCTACTGCGAGAGACTTGCGGAAACAGAAGAAGCTTACAGACAGGCAGCAAAGGAAAAAGCCCTGATTGTAGAAAAATCTGCTTCCGGACTGGTGCTTGGCTATGTGACCGAAGAACAGTATGATGCAATCCAGCAGTACAAGAATGATACAGTAACTGTATTTGACTTCGGCTATGGTATGGGCAGTTCCATGTATGGCGATGGTGATTATACTTATGAAACCAGAGGTATCATGAATAATCTGATGGATGGTTTGTTAAGCTATCCTGACCAGGTAGATTCATGGGCAGTGTTGCGTGACAACTGGTCAGCAGCAATTGATTCCGTACTGGATACTTACAATGCAGCAATTCAGTAAAAAATAATAAAAACAAGATTCCCTGCTGAAAAAGATTCAGCAGGGATTTTTTATTTTTCAAATCTGACAGGGAGCAATGCCCCGAGCGTATAAATTTTATCAGTCAGGATAATTTCAAAATCATCCTTGCAGAACTCGCTCATGAACTGCCGGCACATGCCGCATGGCGGACAGGAAGTTTCACCGCCGACAATTGCAATGGCTTTGAAATTCTGGTATCCGTCAGAAACAGCCTTGGCAAAAGCAACACGTTCGGCACAGATGCCAACAGGATAAGAAGCATTTTCAATATTGCATCCGGTATAGATTTCACCGGATTCTGTGAGCAGAGCCGCCCCGACAGCAAAGCCGGAATAAATGCAGTATGCATTTTTTCGGGTTTCTTCTGCTTTCCGGAGCAGGGTATTATACATTGAATCTGAATTCAACAATATCACCGTCCTGCATGATATATTCTTTGCCTTCGAGTCTTAACAGACCCTGTTCACGGGCAGCAGCCATAGAACCGCATTTTTGCAGGTCATCAAAAGCGACAATTTCCGCACGGATAAAGCCTTTTTCAAAATCAGTGTGAATCTTTCCGGCAGCCTGCGGAGCTTTTGTGCCTCTGGTGATAGTCCATGCACGTACTTCCTGTTTGCCGGCAGTAAGGAAAGAAATCAGCCCTAATAAGCTGTAACCGGTCTGGATAATTCTGTTCAGACCAGATTCTTCAAGACCAAGTTCTTCCAAGAACATTGCCTTGTCTTCATCGGACATGTCTGCAATTTCAGCTTCTGTCTGGGCACAGATGGGAAGTACAGCAGCATGTTCTTCTTCGGCAATTTTTTTGACAGCCTGAAAATGTGCCTGATTCTCTAAATTACCTGTAAAATCTGCTTCGCAGAGATTGGCGGCATAAATAACCGGCTTGGCAGATAACAGCGGGGTATCATGCATAAATTCCTGTTCGTCTTCAGAAATTTCAAAACTTCTTGCCGATTTGCCTTCTTCAAGATGAGCAGCAAGGCGTTCAAAGAAATCTACCTGAACTTGTGCTTTTTTGTCACCTTTGAGTAATTTTTTGGCTCTGTCGATTCTTCTCTGTACCATTTCCAAATCTGCAAAAATCAATTCCAGATTGATAGTTTCAATATCCCGTGCCGGATTGATACTGCCGTCTACATGGATAATATCCATATCTTCAAAACAGCGGACAACATGCACAATAGCATCTACTTCACGGATGTCAGCAAGGAATTTATTTCCTAAGCCTTCGCCTTTGGATGCCCCTTTGACAAGCCCTGCAATATCAACAAATTCAAGTGTGGCAGGTTTGAAACTGTCCGGTTCATACATTTTGGCGAGATAGTCCAGACGGCTGTCCGGAACAGAGACAACACCAATGTTTTTTTCAATAGTGCAGAACGGATAGTTTGCAGATTGTGCTCCAGCATTTGTGAGAGCATTAAATAAAGTACTTTTCCCGACATTCGGGAGACCGACCATTCCTAATTTCATAAGATTTATTCTCCTGTTTCTTGTGTATTGTGTTTATCATTGATATCAGCAATAATACTGCTGCTTTTCATGCTGAACTGACCGGATTTCGAGCCGGCTTCATGAGGCTTGGCGGCCAGAATATAAGCTCTTAATTCTGTATGGTCAAGAGTAACATCCCCGCTGCCTTTAGCATCGCCGATACCAGTAATTTCGCCGCCTTCGGCATTGACCTCAATTTTGCATTTCTGGGTTTCCACATTGACACAGCCGCCGATAGTGCCGATACAAGTGCCGAAATTCGTTCTGAGATAGAATTTCAGTTTCGCATCTGAAACGAAAATTTCTCCCTGTCCTTTGTTCAGAACACCGATTCCGACAACTTTGCTGCCGCCGCCTGTGAATTTCAGGTCAGAATAGCATTTGATATGTGTCTCGCCGGACAGGCTGCCCATGCCGACACTGCTGATGCCGTTGACTTCCAAATCCAGTTCACAGCCGGGGTTGGCATAGATAAGGGAATTGCCCTCAGAACAGCCAATAGCAAGTGCATTCGGCGAACCGACATTGACATGGACAGAACCGGATTCAAGACAGATTTCAGAATCATCCGGATTTGTACCACCGCCAATGCCGATGCTCCTGTCGCTGTTGCAGATAATATCTACATTTCCGGTAGATTCAAGAGTAATGCAGCCATAGGAACTGTCACAGTCACCGCCGATGCCATAGCCTAATTTGGTATAGCAGTCAATTTTCAAATCACCGCTGCCAAGCAGATGGAAGAAAGCCCCTTCCGGAACACGGATACCCATATAATTGCATGTGTTCGTGCCTTCGGCAATAAGAGTCAGCTGGGCATAGTTGCCGATAGAAATACAAGGCTTGTCCTGTGAGATGATGTTCACATTTTTCAGCTTGACTTCACAGCTGTGATTTTCCATAATAGCAATATGCATAGGTACTGTTTTTTCAGGGTCGCCGATAATAGTGACCTGATGACGGTAGATATGAATATCTGTATAATTCTGCAATGCAAGGTCTACTAAATCCAGTGTGGCTTCGTTATGCACGTTATAGATTTTTTTCTGCCCTGCTGAATTTTCAAGATTGGTGGTGATGATAACATCACGGATTTCTTTAGAAATTTCTTCAAGCAGATAGGGCTTCGGCCTTGCAGTATAGAAACCCTGAATCAAATCTACTCCCATACGGATAAGCGTTTTCATATCCGCTTCTGTTTCCACACCTTCAGCAAGGACAGTAATCTGATTTTCATGGGCATAGTCAATAATACCGGCAACAAGCTGCTGCTTTTTTGTGTTTTTGCAGATATTGGTAATTAATTCAATATCAATTTTAACATACTGCGGCATATTTTTGAGCAGTGTAGCTGTATTGGCATAGCCGCTGCCGTAGTCATCAATAGCAAGCTGGGTTTTCAGTTCCTGACATCTGCGTTTGAGAGTAGCCAGCATTTCTTCTGAACCCTCAGACTGTTCAATAATTTCAATAACGATTTTTTCAAATAAATCTTCATAGATAATACGCAGTTCATTGAAATCACTCTCACTAAGCTGAGAAGTAGGAATAGAATTAATAAATAATTTCCGGTTCGAGAAGATGTTCTGATGTTCACTCAGGAATTTCAGAGCATTGAACAGCGTGGCTTTTTCAATTTCATACAGCCGACCATACTTTTCAGCAAGACTAAGCATCTGCTCCGGCGGAAAATGTTCAGAACGCATCAGCGTTTCATAGCCCACAACTTCACCGGTATGGGCATCCACAATCGGCTGAAAATGATAGGAAAGCTGGTTTTCTTTCATGATAGTATCAAAAAGCTGTTCTTCCCGATATTCATCTTTTTTGCGTTCAAAATCATCAGTGGAAAATTTGATAATCGCATTATGGCTGTCGTGTTTGGTTTCAAACAAAGCAAATTCAGCACTGGTAATCAGTTCCCGAAGTGTGTTCCCCTCAGAGGGGAAAAAGGCAAGACCAGCATGTAAATCAATGCTGTTATGCTTTTCATTCTGGAGCGACTGGCCGAAATCATCAGAAATCTTGCATTCTGTAACTGCCTCACGCATTTGTTCAAGCTGCATCAGAATGCCTTGTTCTTCAGAATTAATAAAGCAGGCATAAAACTCCTGAAAACCCTTGACGGCAAATAAAATTTTTTCATCTGCAAAACGGTTGAGGACTTCTGCCACAGAAGCCATGCAGTTATTGGTATCGCCTGCCGAAGAGAAGTCAGCAATTTTATCAAGCCCCGTAATCCGGATAGCGGCAAGGCAGAGTTTTTCAGCAGACAGCAGTTTCCTCTGGACAATAGCAGAAAATGCCGGAAAATTAAGCATATTTGTGACAGTATCATATTCCGACTGATTTGTGCCGATTCTGGAAAGCCGATTGGTCATTTCTTCAATAAAGCCGATTTCTTCTCCTGTCCGGTGCGTTACCTGCATACGGAGAAAACGTTTTTCTGCACCGGTTTTGAGCAGATACAGGCTTTGTTCGTCAGGGACGGCAGATTCTGACATTTTTTTCAGAAAAGCCTGATATTCGTCTTTCGGAAGCATTTTTGGAACACCAAGGATTCTTTGTGCATTTTCATCAAAGAAGACAGTCTGAATGGGTTCACGATAGACAAAAGCCCCGATTTGCTGGAACATATCAGCAAATAATTTCCAGTCTGAAGAAACAGACATTTTATTCTGTCTGGTGAAAGAAAAAATTCCCAATAGTTTCACCCTTTCTGTTATATAATTTCTATACTCTATTTTAGCATATCTTGCAGAGAAATGCAAGAGTTTTTTGAAAAGCACTTGCAATATTATGAAAACTATG
>CADBOP010000161.1 GCA_902796255.1 uncultured Ruminococcus sp. | reverse complement strand
GGGAGGATATATCTTTATGGTCAATGTAGCAGGCTTTGAAAACACAATCGCTGTCAGTCAGAAACTCAAAGGCATGGTTCAGCAGTTTGGTGATGACATTCTGAACAATCCTGATAAATTCGTTTCTTTGATGAACGATTTTATTCCGGAGTATGAAAAAGAACGCCGTCTTCTGAAAAATGTTGTCAAAAGCGATGTGCTGACAAAAATGAGAAGAAGCGATAATCAGAATATCGCAGAAATGAAAGCAAAAGAATATATGATGAACGAAATGTTCCTGTCCGAAGGGGCAGTGGAATTTGTCATGGTATGTTTTACTTATTTGCTTGACTGGAATTATGAAACTACAATGCCGGAACAGGGCGGTGTTGCTGCACCTGCACAGGCATTTCCGGCACAGCCGCAGTATACCGCTGCACCCAATCCGTTCGGTGGTGCTCCGATGGCAGGGTATGCCCCGCCCCCGATGGCGGCACAGCCTATGGTTGCCCCTCAGCCGATTACACCCCCGCCCGCTCCGGCAGCTCCGGTTCAGAACACACCGCAGATTCAGTCGGCTCAGCCGGAAGAAAATCCCGTTATTTTTGCGGCTTCCGATGCAGCACGTTCCCGTCTTCGCGGCAATGTCAAAGTAGCACCGGGGTATACTATGCTGGATAATTTCTGCTTTGATGGTTTCAGCTTTATGAAAACCATTGAACTTCCGGCTACGCTGATTACTATCGGCGACTATGCTTTTTCTGAGTGCAAGCGTCTGAAATCCATCACGCTTCCGCCGACTGTACGCATTATCAAACAGGGAGCATTCAGTTCCTGCGGCAAGCTGACAAGAATCAACATTCCGGCTGGTGTGACAGATATTTCTGACAATACGTTTGAATTCTGCCATAATCTGGAAATTGTCGACCTGCCCAATACGATTCTGAGCATTGGCAACGGTGCATTTCAGGGCTGTGAGAGTCTGAGAAAGCTCTTTATTCCGGACAGTGTCAAGCAGATTGCAGACGATGCTTTCAAACAGTGTATTTATCTGACAGTCAAATGTTATGAAAAGTCTTATGCCCATAAATTCTGCATGGACAACGGCATCAAGACAGAAGTAATCAGCAAGGGCGGATTATTTTAATTCATTTTTATAATTTACGATACTCCAGAACAAAGCAAGCTTTGCTGTTTATAATTTTAGTTTTAGAAAGGGATGAGTTCCAAGATGGTTGAACTGCAAATCGGGCAGTATGTCGAAATGGAATACGGCGGTGCTGCCAGAGTGAAGAAAGTCCTCGGACAGGGCGGTCAGGGTATTGTATATCTGGTAGAGTTTAATAATATGGACTACGCACTCAAATGGTATGATATTGACAAGATGCGTAATCCCAAAGCATTCCGCCAGAATATTGCAAGCAATATCAATGACGGTGCCCCGAGCAAGAAATTTCTGTGGCCGAAATATCTGACCAAGCAGATTCCCGGTGCGGATACTTTTGGTTATCTGATGGATTTACGGCCGCAGGGCTACGATTCATTTGTAGATATTTTAAATACTTACAAGCTTGATGTCGACCCGCTGACAGGCAAGGCCATTAAAGTACCAGTACAGTTCAAGAGCCTGTATGCCATGGTAACCGCAGTTATCAATATTGTAAATGCATTCCGTCAGCTGCACAGAGCCGGCAAGAGCTATCAGGACCTGAATGACGGCGGTTTCTTTATTAATATCAAAACCGGTGATATTCTGGTCTGCGACTGCGACAACATCGCACCGGACGGCAGCAACTTCGGTATCGGCGGCAAACCGGGCTATATGGCTCCGGAAGTTGTCAGAGGCCTGAAAAAGCCGGATGTACAGACCGACAAATATTCCCTCGCTGTTGTTCTGTTTAAATTATTATTCAGAGGCGACCCGATGGAAGGCGAAAAAGTAGTAAAAGACATTTGTCTGACAGAAACTTCTGAATTAAAGCATTATGGCTCAAACGCTGTTTTTGTCTATGACCCGAATGATACTTCCAACAGACCTGTACGGGGCATTCATGACAATGTTATCAAATTCTGGAAAATTTACCCGCCTTATGTGCGTGAAGCATTTATTCATTCGTTCACTGTAGGCATTTCTGACCCGAACAAGAGAATCATCGAAAACGAATGGCAGAAATTATTCATCCGCCTGCGTTCTGAGATTGTTTCCTGCACCTGCGGCAGAACCAATTTCACAACCATGTTCCGCAAGGCAGAAGACAACCCTAATTTCTTTATGTGCCCCAGATGCGGAAATTATATTGCAAGCCTGCAATTCAACAACCGTGACTATCGTGTACCGCTGTATCTGGGCTATAAATTCTATGCCTGCGAGACTGTAAAAAATTCTGATGATTTTGAAACAGTCACCGGCGAAGTGGTAGAAAACAAGCTCCGCCCCGGCATGATGGGTATAAAGAACAGTTCCGGCAAATCGTGGCGTGTCAAAATGCCTGACGGCAATTTCTACGCTGCCCCGTCCGGAAAGGGCTTCCCGTTATGGGAAAAGCTGGAAATCGACTTTGGTGACGGCATTACTGCCAAAATCGAAGATTAATCTCCGGCAAAAAATAAGCATAAGAAAAGGTGAAAACTATGAATGAAGAAATGGAAAACAACCTGGACTTCGATGACGGTCTGGGCGATGACCTCGGCGGTTTCGGCAGCGATGACGGTTTCGGCGATTTCGATGATTTCATGAATTTCGATGATGATGACCCGTTGAATGCGACCGGCGTTTCCAGAAAAAGTCTGGTAATTTTCTTCCTGATTGATACTTCCGGCAGTATGAAAGGTACCAAAATGGGTGAGCTGAATGCCGTTATGGAAGAACTCATTCCGGAAATCCGCCGTGTCGGCGAGGCTGACACAGATGTCAAGATTGCTGTCCTGACATTCTCTACTTCTGTAATGTGGATGTACTCAGAACCAATCTCGATTGAAGAATTTGAATGGACAAGACTCCGTGCAGACGGTGTCACCAGCATGGGAGCAGCGTTTAAAGAGCTGAATATCAGAATGTCAAGAAACAGCTTTCTGAATTCTCCTTCTCTCTCCTTTGCCCCTGTTATCTTCCTCATGACAGACGGCTATCCGTCTGACGACTACAAAGAGGGTCTGGCAGCACTCCAGCAGAACAGCTGGTATAAATACGGCCTGAAAACTGCACTGGGCATCGGCAAGGAAGCTGATGACGATATGCTTGCAGAATTCACAGGCACAAAAGATACAGTCGTACATGCTTATTCCGGCGGGCAGCTGGCACACCTGATTAAAGTCATTGCCGTAACGTCCTCGCAGATAGGCAGTAAGAGCATGACGCTCTCGGACGATTCCGGCCACGAACTGGGTATGGAAGACGTATTTGAAACCAAGCAGAAAATGCTGGGGCAGCAGATTCAGGAAATCATCAAATCCGAAGGCTATGGCGACAATGTT
>CADBOP010000160.1 GCA_902796255.1 uncultured Ruminococcus sp. | reverse complement strand
GCTTGAAACCTATGTCAAGGGCAACTGGTCAGAGCCGCTTGTAGGAACTGAAAAACTCGATACCAAACATATTTCAATTACCTTGAACGATGATGACTTTGAACTTGTTACCTTTCAACAGAACGAGGGTAAAGATGTATATCCGAGAAGAATGCTTGGCAACCTTTATGGCACATCATGGGAATGCTTTGACAGCAACAGCGAACAGGTAAGCGAATATATCAGAGACGGCGGTTCTGAATCTGGCGGTTGGTATGGCGATTTGGAAATATTTAATTGTGGTATGCAGATGCCTGTGTATGTAAACGGTGAGCAATGCACACTGAATCTGTATTATCATTTCGCCGCAAAAGAAACGATTGTAGAAACATATTATCGGCTTGGAATCATTGCATTCGGATTACTGTTCGTATTGCTGGCACTGTTTTGGGCGTGGCAGAAAAATGTACGCAACAAGGCACGCTATGCCTTTGAGGACTATCAGCGTGACTTGACAGACCACCTTGCACATGACATCAAAACACCCCTTATGGCAATCAGCGGTTATGTGGAAAATGTGCTGAACGGCAAGCTCACTGAAGCAGAGCAGACGGAATACCTGAACTCCGTTTTGGATAATGTTTCCTTTACAGATTCGCTTATCAGCCGAACGCTGTACCTGAATCGCATGGGCGGAAAAAGCACGTCAAAAGAGGTGATTCAGGTAAATGATATGGTGGAAGAGATACTCGGTAAATATGCACTCTTACTTCATGAAAAGAAAATCTTGTACAGCGTAAGCGGAAATACCGAGGTTCATGCGGACAGAACTGCGATGGAAACAATCATTGAAAATCTGATTTCCAATGTAGTCAAATATACACCAAATAACGGTATACTCAGAATTGCAATTGAGAAGAAATATATGATGGTCATCAATTCCGTTTCAGAGAAGATAGACACAAAAGAACTGAAACGCCCGTTTGTCCGTGGAGATGCAGCCAGAAGCAATGCAGACGGCAACGGACTGGGACTTTCGATTGCCGAGCGAGCCGCCCTTGCAAACGGCTTCACGCTGTTGATTTCCTGCACGGATACGGAGTTTAAGGCAGAGGTTAAATTCTGAGGACATGACAAATCCAAATATTATGGTTTTTGTGGATTTTGTATTGCAAGATAGTTTTTCTGATTCTTCTTATTTTTTCTTTGCCAACGTTTCTTGAACACATACACAGTTAGTGAGACTATTGACAAGTAAACAAAAACATGTTATAATAAAAGGCATGAAGAAAATAATTGGACAACTAAATCCAAAGTTTTCTGCATACTAAATAAAAGTCAATTTTGTATTTTATAATAATGAAAAGAGAGAAGTATGAAAAAAACACTTGCCTTATTAATGATAAGTGCATTCTTTCTGACTGGATGCACTTCGCAGGAAATGATAAAAGAAGTTTGTGAAATCAAAGAAACGGAACAAATCACTGTATCTGAGCTTGCGACTGAAATTGAAACTGAGCTTGCGGCTGATTCTGTTTTAGTTCAGGAAAGCGTATCAGAAAGTATTTCTGAACAGATGACAGAAGAAATTCCTGAGTTTTTTGGAATTAATGACCCTGAATTATGTGATTATCTGGAGCAGAAAATCAATGCTGCCCTGACAACAGATTCTCAGAATGGTTATTATCAGGTGCAAGAAGTAGAAGCACATTATTATTCTAAAGAGCGTTTGGAAGAACTGGAATATAATTCCAAAGAAAATATTTACTTCGGAACGCCGCTTTCCAAGCTGGAAAAGCAATTTCAGGGACAAAAGTATATTTTTACATTAGCTGATAATGGACAGACCATGTTCAAAGTTTTTGAAGAGTATGATAATCATACAGAAGAAATTCTGAAAACGGCGGCTATTGTGACAGGTGTGATTATTCTTACAGTTGTATTAATTTATGTTGCAGCTCCAGCAGTGATAGCAGCGATTAACAGTGCTGCGGCAGCAGGGACGGCAGGAGCCGGAACAGCGGCAGTAACAGGGACAGCAGGGACGGCAGGAGCTGGAACAGCGGCAGGAGCTGGAACAACGGCAGGAGCTGGAACAATGGCAAGAGCTGGAACAATGGCAGGAACAGTTTTCTTAAAAGAATTTTTTACAGTTCCGAGCGAAAAAGATATACCTGGTATTGTTAATAATGTAAAAGATGTTACGCAATTATTACAGGATGAATATGACTTAAATCTGAAAAAGAATGCTGTGCTTGAAAATGTGGACGGTATCATGAAATATGCTGATATGCTTGAAGTAGTATTGAATTCTGATGAAGATGATATTATGAGAATGCCAGATAAACTTGAAATTATTTCTGTCTGTGCAGAATCTGTAGGGCAGCTGGCAGGTACGGACGAGAAAACCGCAGAAAATGCCGAAGAAATTCTGAAATCTTCCAGAGAAATTTTAAAAATGATAGAAAGGGTAGCTTCTGACGGTGATTTTGATGTATGGGATGCAGCAGACATTGCAGTAAAAATTGCAAAGATAAGGCATTCTGCTTCTGAAATTTATGAAGACGTGTCACAGCATCAGGAAGAGTCTGCTGTTCAGGTACAAAGCCTGCAAAACAGTGAGCCAATGACAGTAATCTTCGGAGAAGTTTCCGAAACTTGAGAAAAAACCGACTGAATTCTGTTCAGTCGGTTTTTTTTTAATGAAAAATATCTTCTATCCAGCTAAAAAATCCGGATTTGCTTTCTGTTGTTGTTTCTGGTGTGGTTGTGCTGACAGAGGCGTTTGTTGCAACAGCAGTTGTCTGCATTGTTGTAATGACTGTAGTTGCAGCAGTGGTTGTAGTAGTAGTTGCAGTAGTGGTTGTTTGTACACTTGTTGTTGTTTCCGGCATGATGATTTTTCCATTATCGGCAATGGTTGCACCTTTTTTCATCAATTCAGAAATTTCGTCAATAGATTCTGACGGATGATTGACAAAATCTTTTTGACTGACAGCAGCTTTCAGGACATTATCTGTTCCGACATAGATGACTTTTTTGATTTCTTTTTCAGTATATTGGTTTTTAACCTCGATAGTATATACGCCCTCTTCGGTATATTTATCCCCATCTTTGGCAGGCCTGCTGAATTTTTCGTCATCTGTATAACCATTTCTGCCTTTTTCCCAGACAGTTCTTGTCACATTGATTTTCAAGTAGCGAGATTTGGCAAAATCCAGATAAAAGCCATTTTCT
>CADBOP010000159.1 GCA_902796255.1 uncultured Ruminococcus sp. | reverse complement strand
TACCGGCTATGGTGCAGTTTATTATACTGTCAATATGCTCGAACACTTCAAGGATTCTATCAAGGGCAAGACTGTTGCAGTATCCGGTTTTGGTAACGTTGCATGGGGTACTATCAAGAAAATCAATGAACTTGGCGGTAAAGTTGTAACAATTTCTGGTCCTGACGGTTATGTATATGACCCCGATGGCATCAGCACTGATGAAAAAGTAAGTTATCTGCTCGAAATGAGAGCATCCTGCCGCAACCGTGCTCAGGACTATGCTGATAAGTTCGGTGTAGAATTCCATGCTGGTGAAAAGCCGTGGGGTGTTAAGGCTGATATTATCATGCCTTGTGCTACACAGAACGAAGTTGGCATGAAAGAAGCTGAACAGATTGTTGCTAACGGCGTAAAATATTATGTAGAAGTTTCCAATATGCCTACTTCCAACGAAGCTATCGCATTCCTGAAGTCCAAGGGTGTTATTGTTGCTCCGTCCAAGGCTGTCAATGCCGGCGGTGTAGCAGTATCTGGTCTGGAAATGTCCCAGAACAGCGAACGTTTCAGCTGGTCTGCTGAAGAAGTGGATGAAAAACTGAAAACTATCATGGCTAATATTTTCAAGGCTTCTGTTGAAGCTGCCAACAAGTATGGCCTCGGTGATGACCTCGTAGCAGGTGCAAATATCGCAGGTTTCCTGAAAGTAGCAGAAGCTATGAAGGCTCAGGGTGTTGTTTGATTTTAAAAATTAAGAATTTTTCCAGAGGGCTGATTGAGTTCAGCCCTCTGTTTTTTTATTAATATAAATAATAGAAAAAATTATTTTTCAGGTAAAGAATCGGATTATCCATACAAAGATATGCAGTCTTTGCGTTGCTGTGGATAATATTTTATGAAAATTGCTTGACAAATCTATAAAATTATTGTAAAATAAAACTATCAAAATTAATTTCGAGAGGGGAAATTTTTTTATGAAGAAATTACTTGCAGGCATCGCAAGCCTTGTGATGTGTGCCACAGCTATGACTGCTCCTGTACAGAATGCAGTGACAGGCCTTTCTGCTAAGGCCGCAGGCGATTATAATTATGCAGAAGCTCTCCAGAAATCCATGTTCTTCTATGAAGTACAGCAGGCCGGCGAACTTCCGGACTGGAATATGGTATCATGGCGTGATGATTCTATGCTGACAGATGAAGTGGCAGGCGGATGGTTCGATGCCGGTGACCATTTCAAGTTTGCTCTGACAAATGCCTATACAGCGGCTATTATGGCTTGGGGTGTGATTGAATACAAAGATGCACTCAAAAAAGCAGGCCTGTATGAAACATATATGAATAACCTCCAGTGGGGGCTTGACTATGTGGCCGGATGCGACAGGGGAGATGCTGTTGTCGGCACTATCGGTGACGGCTTCGACCACCAGTGGTGGGGCAGTGCAGAAGTATATATGAGAAAATATAAACTTACAAGCGGTGAGGATGCCCGCCCGTTCGATTTGATTACTTCTACTTCTACTACTTCTCAGATGGCCGCTGCTATGGCTGCCGGATATATTGCTTTTAAAGAAGAAAATCCGGCTCTTGCTGCAAGTTATCTTGAACATGCAGAAAGCCTTTTTGAGCTTTCAGATGCTACCAGAAGCAACGAAGACCAGGGCGTTCAGAAATCTTATTATCCTGCAACAGATTATTTTGATGATTTGTTCTATGCTGCTAACTGGCTCTACCGTGCAACAGGCGAACAGAAATATCTTGACAAGTGTGATGAGTATATCCCGAATCTGGCAACAGAATCCCAGTCTACGGAAAGAAAATTCACATGGGGCTTCTGCTGGGATGATGCTTTGCAGGGTGCTTCTCTGCTGTATTATGAGAATACAGGCAAGGAAGAATGGAAAACACAGATGGAACATCATCTTGATTACTGGATTAACGGCTACGGCGGAAAACAGGTTGCCTATACTCCGGACGGCCTCGCATGGCTCATGGAATGGGGGGCACTCCGCCACGTGACTACAACTGCATGGCTGGCAAAACTTGCAAGCGATGTCGCATTCAAAGATGATGCCGCAAAAGCAGAAAAATATAATAACTGGGCAAAACAGCAGCTGGATTACTGCTTTGGCGACAATGACCTGAATCTGTGCTATGTACAGGGCATGGGCGAAAATAATCCGAAAACATTCCATCACAGAACGGCTTCCGGTATCCATGACGACCACTGGCAGAGCCTCGGATTAAGTGAGGAAGATGCAGAAGGCTGGCAGACAGAATATGCACATACACTCTATGGTGCATTAGAGGGCGGCCCTTCCAAAGATGGTACGTTTACAGATGAAGTCGGCCAGTATCAGTATACAGAAGTTGCAATTGACTACAATGCAGGCTATACTGCACTGCTTTGTGCAATGATTGATGACTATGACTGCAAGCCTCTTGCCGATTTCCCGCCGACAGAAACACCTAAATGGAATGAATTTGAAGTTGCTGCTGTTATCCAGCAGAATCAGGCAAGCTATACACAGCTCCAGATTTGGGCTATGAATCACTCCGCATGGCCGGCAAGAGTTGTCAAAGACCTGTCTTATAATTATTATTTCGATATTTCTGAAGTGCTGGATGCCGGTCTGACTGTGGATGATATTAAAGTCTCTATCGGCTATGACCAACATGCCGGTGATGAAGGAGCTTTGAGCATTTCTCAGCCGATTCAGTATAAAGATAATATCTATTATGTAAAACTCAGTTTTAATGACGGTTCTGTTGTGATGCCGACAGGACAGTCCGAACACCGTGCCGAAGCACAGGTCAGAATCGCTGTTGCAGATACTGCCCCTGCCGGTGCATGGGACCCCACCAATGACCCCTCTTTCAAAGGCTTGCAGGAAGGCGGTCAGGATTTACTGAAATCCCCTGAAGCCATTACGCCTTATATCACTATGTATGACGGCGATACCCTCATCTATGGTGAAGAACCTGACGGCACAAAGCCTTCTGAAGAACCTGTTGTCAAGCCGACAGAAAAAGAAGCCGAATCTGCTACAGATGCAGAACAGAATCCGGATTCTGAAGAAATCCTCTACGGCGATGTGGATATGAATGACACTGTCAATATTCTGGACGTTATCACACTGAATAAAAACCTGCTTGGCAAAGAAGCCCTTGATGATGAACAGAGAAAACGTGCGAATGTTGTTGCAGATGATACTGTCGATTCTGTAGACTCTCTGACTATCCTGAAACGTATTGTCGGACTGGTGACAGCTCTGCCGGTAATTCCTTGAATTGGTCAAAATGCACAAAAATGATGTATACAGTTTAGATAAACTTCCGAAATTGAAAAAAACACTTTACTTTTCTGTGCAAATATACTATAATAAATCTGACAGGATTTTTACAGAACTGTGTACGTTCTGTAAAAGGAATGTTATTACTATGTCTATTATGCCCGTTTGCACTGACGGGCATGATATAAATTTTAATTTTACTTACTAACTATTTAATGGGAGGGTAATACCAATGCGCAAATTTAATTTTGGCAAGAAGTTCGCTGCTGGTGCTGCTGCACTCGCTATGGTGGCTACTTCTTCTGCAGCATCCGTTGCAAGTATGACAGCTTTTGCTGGCAATCTGCTTGGTGAAGGTACATTCCAGGAAGGTGCCGGCCTGCCGTGGCATATCTGCGAAAACGGTACTGCTTCTATGGCTTTTGAAATCAACAATGGCGTTTATGCTATCGAAATCAAAAACACCGGTGGTCGTTCTGAAGGCGGTGAAGACAGATGGGACTGCCAGTTCCGTCACAGACAGTTATCCATTACTTATGGACATACTTATCGTCTGACATACTCCGTTTATGCTACCAATTCCGGTCATATGTATTCCAAAATCGGTGACGTTACCAACGATGATGCTGAA
Organism: uncultured Ruminococcus sp.; assembly: GCA_902796255.1. Taxonomy (GTDB): domain Bacteria; phylum Bacillota; class Clostridia; order Oscillospirales; family Ruminococcaceae; genus UBA3855. The sequence goes on along the minus strand of CADBOP010000159.1, from coordinate 2,316 downwards.
TACTGGCACAACTGCGGTAATAAAGTAGACATGGGCGAATATGACCCGTCACTCGGTCAGGCTGACCTCGTTGCCAAACTGAAGAGTGCTTCTGTAAGCAAGGAAACCAAGGGCGATGCGAATACCAGCGACTGGGATGTTCCTTATTATGAAGGCTGGAATACTTGGAAAAATGATACCATTCCGGCTAAGAAATGGACAACTTATGCTTACGAATTTATCATTGACGGCAAGTTCATGGAAAATGTAAGCAGCAATCTGCCGACTGGTAAAAACACTGTTGAATGGACATTCCACTTCGGCGGCGATGGTGAATATACTCCGCAGGCTTGCTTCCCGGCTGGTACTGTTATCAAGTTCGATAACCTCGCTTTAGTAGATATGACTGGTTCTGATGATGACTGGGAAGAACCTCCTGTAAAAGAACAGCATGATATTGTTCTGAATCAGGTTGGTTTCTATCCGAATCTCCAGAAACAGGCTACTGTGGAAGGCGGCAAGGGCAGCTCCTTTGAAGTAAAGGATTCTTCTGGTAAGACTGTATATACAGGCAAGCTTGGTTCTGCTATCACAGATGCTACTGCTGGTGAAACTGTTCAGATTGCTGACTTCTCTGACTTCACAACACCCGGCAAGGGCTACTATATCGAAGCAGATGGCAAGAAGTCTCTGTCTTTCGATATCGGCAATGATATTTATGACGGTCTGGTTACAGACGCTATGAACTATTATTACCTGAACCGTTCCGGTATGGACCTGAGCGACCAGTATGTTTCTGACTCCAAGGGTCATTATTCCAAGAACCCGCATGATGCTGACAGAACACTCGGCCGTAAAGCTGGTCACAAGCCGGATACTGCCTATATCTCTGACGAATGGGTATATATCTATACTTCTGAACCGACTTATACAAAGTCCATCGATGTAACAGGCGGCTGGTACGATGCCGGTGACTATGGTAAGTACGTTGTAAACGGCGGCGTTTCCATGTGGACTCTTGGTAATACATTTGAACGTGCTATCTATTCCGGCAACGCTGAAAAATGGGCTGACGGTTCTGGCACAGTAAAGATTCCTGAAACCGGCAACGGCATTCCGGATATCCTTGACGAAATGATGTGGGAAGCTGACTTCTTTGAAACAATGCAGCGTGATGACGGCATGGTTTACCACAAGATTCATGACTACAAGTGGACAGGCCTCGGCGTTATGCCTTATGTAGAAGAAGGCGTTAAGGAAGAAACTACTAACCCGAAGCGTATTGTTAAGCCTGCTACTTATGCTGCTACCCTGAATGCGGCTGCATCATGGGCACAGCTGGCTCGTCTGCTCAAGCCTTATGATGCTACTAAGGCAGCTCATTATACTGAACTTGCTGAAAAGGCTTACAAGGCTGCAAAGACTGCTTTCACAGCTAAATATAAAGACATCTATGCAGATGTTGACGGCGACTACACCAAGGACGATATGTTCGCACCTCTGGAACAGAACAAGGGCGGCGGACCTTATGGTGATACTCAGGTTTCTGACGAATTCTACTGGGCTTCTACTGAACTGTTCCTGACAACAGGCGGTGCAGAATACGGCACAGACATGAGAGCTTACAAGGATGCATTTACTGTTCCGACTCATGTATTCGGCGGTGAAAACAAGGGCGACCCGACTGCTTTCACATGGGGCACAATGCAGGCTCTTGGTACAATGTCTTATGCAGTACAGAAAGACAATGCCAATGCAGATGCTGCTGAAATCAAGAAGTCTTCTGAAGCTGTACAGGCTGCTGCTGACTACTATCTGAAAGTCGAAAAAGAATCCGGCTATGGTACAAACTATGAAGGTCAGGATATGTCCGCAACTATCACAGTATTTGACGGCGATACTCCTTCTGAAAAGACCATTGATATGACTGGTGCTTATGGCTGGGGCTCTAACTCCATGGTAGCTAACAATGCTATCGTTCTCGGTCTTGCTTATGACCTCACAAATGAAAAGAGCTATCTGAACGGTGTATCTTCTTCCTTCGACTACATCCTCGGCAGAAATGCTATGGAAAATTCCTATGTAACTGGCTGGGGTACTGATACAACTAATTATCCTCACCACAGATACTGGTGCCCGCAGATGAAGGCTGGCTGGCCGTATGCTCCGTCCGGATGCCTCTCTGGTGGCCCGAACTCCAACATGAACGACCCGATGATTCAGGGTGCTGGTTACAAGATTGGCGAACTTGCTCCGCAGAAGTGCTACTATGACCAGAACGATGCTTGGTCTGTAAACGAAATCACCATCAACTGGAACGCACCTCTGGTATGGGTA
>CADBOP010000158.1 GCA_902796255.1 uncultured Ruminococcus sp. | reverse complement strand
TTATTATACATGCAAAAACAGATTTCGTCAACTGTTTTTTCAAATATCAAGACAAAAATCGGAAAAATTCTACGCATTGTTAAAATCAGTGCCGGAATAACGCCGTAGTCTTTGTATATAATCACAAATAGATTTTATAAACAAGACTGTGAAATATACTGTTTGTATCGACCAAAATTCAACATATATTTCTGTGCAGAGTGCAATAAAAATCAGGTAATCTTGTCGGAGAATGTCAGATATTTTTTGCAGGCTGTTCTGTGGCAGGTGAAATTTTACATGAAAAAATGTATATAAAAAAACAGGATACTCCTGTACAATAATAATACTTATTGTACATCTGCAAAACACTGTTCCATCATTGCAACAATGGCCTCAACCGCCTGCTGTTCGTCCTCGCCGTCAGCAAGGACAGAAATGTTCTCTCCTGCCTGCATTCTGAGCGAAAGCACACCAAGCAGACTTTTGGCATTTACACGGCGTTCCTGTTTTTGCAGCCAGATATGGGCATTGAATTCATTGGCTTTCGTAATAATAAGAGATTCAGGCTTTTTGGGATTTTTTACTAAAAGCGGAAAAGTAACATTTTTGATATACATAAGACAGACCCCTTTCTGTAATATAGAATTTTTTTCAGTCACAGGAAGTTTCCTGTTCTTTACGCCATGCATCATACATATCAGGGCGTTTTTCTTTTGTGATTTCCAAGCTTTTCCGGTTTCTCCAGTCAGAAATTTTCAGATGATGGCCGGATAATAATACTTCCGGTACAGATTCGCCATGCCAGATTTCCGGACGGGTGTACTGCGGATATTCCAGAAGACCATGGAAATGACTTTCCTCTTCAAAACAGACTGCTGCCGGAAGGACACCGCTGCACATACGTGCCACAGCATCTGTCAGCACCAGAGCAGGCAGCTCACCACCTGTCAGAACATAGTCACCAATAGAAATTTCTTCGTCTATGATTTCATCCAGCACACGCTGGTCAATCCCCTCATAATGTCCGCACAGGAGAAATAAATTTTCTTTTTGAGACAAATAAATCGTCTTTTCCTGTGTCAGAACAGAGCCTTTGGGGGAAAGATAAATACTGTGCGGCGGTTTCCCAAGCATATCACACACAGCAAGCCAGCATCTCCAGACGGGTTCAGCCTGCATCAGCATTCCCATACCCCCGCCATAAGGTGTATCATCCACACGCCTGTGCTTATCCAGTGTATAATCCCTGATATTATGACAGCGGATTTCAATAGCCCCTGCTTTTCTGGCTCTGCCGATAATGCTCTCTGAAAGTACAGCTTCACACATTTCCGGAAACAGGGTAGCAATATCAATCCGCATCTTCAAACAGTCCTTTCAGAGGCCGGATTTTCATCACACCTTCTTCAAGATTGGTTTCAAGAACAACATCCGGAATCGCCGGAGCAAGATATTCTCTCTTATCTTCTTCACTCCAGATTTGATAGACATCATTTGCACCTGTCTGTATCACATCCCGAATCACACCCCATACACGGCCGGTATCTGCATCAATCACATGCAGGCCGATTAAATCCTGAATAAAATAACAGCCTTCTTCAAGCTCTACTTCTTCTCTGTCCATATAGAGAACTTTACCTTTCAGGGCTTCGGCCTGTTCACGGGTGTCACAGCCCTGTAATTTCATAATCACAACATTCTGCTGGATTCTGGCATCCTGAACTTCTACAGATTCTGAACCTGCTTTATTAAAATATAATTTCTCAAAAGAACATAAAAACGCCGCATCGTCGCACCAAGGGTAAACTTTTACTTCTCCGTGCAGACCATGGACGTTTGTGATTTTACCAATTTCCAAAAAACGTTTCTGTTTCATAAATTAAAATGCTCCTCAGCCGATTTCTACAGCGATAGAATCCATACCCTTTCTGGAAGCACCGGAACGCATGATGACACGGATTGCTTTTGCAATTCTGCCTTGTTTGCCGATGACTCTGCCCATATCGTCTTCCGCTACATGCAGATGAAAGACAATTATGCCTTCTTCATTCGGCTCATCCTGCGTAATTTCAATCGCATCCGGATTTTCTACCAGACCGGAAACAATAGCATATAATAACTCTTTCATAAGATAAATTATCCTTTCTGAATGCCGTTTCTTCCCCGTCTGCGGACAAACGGGGATATACAGGCAATACAAACTTAAAGAATACCTTCTTTTTTCATGATATTCTTTACAATATCAGTCGGCTGTGCACCCTTCTTTATCCAGTCTTTTGCTTTGTCAGCATCAATATTGACAACAGAGGGTTCTTTTGTCGGGTCATAATAACCGATTTCATCGATGCATCTGCCATCTCTGGGGAAACGGGAATCTGCAACAACAACACGATAGAACGGAGCTTTCTTTGCACCCATTCTTCTCAGTCTGATTTTTACTGCCATTTTTTTCACCTCGCATTATAAAATTAATATATATTCAAGCAGAAAATTCCTGCATTGAAAACTTATTTCTTCGGTTTTTTCATACCGGGAGCAGCATCGAAATTCATTCCGGCCACACGGTGTTTCATCTGGCGGAACATGGCTTTCTGTTTTTTGCCTTTTGTCGTGAACTGCTTCATCATTTTCTGCATCTGCTCGAATTGTTTGAGCAGTCTGTTGACATCTTCCACTTTCATGCCCGAACCTGCGGCAATACGTCTTTTTCTGGACGGATTGATAATAGAAGGCTTGGCACGTTCGGCCGGTGTCATAGAAAGAATAATCGCTTCCAGCCTGTCGAACTGTCTGTCATCAAGAGCCGCTTCATCAATTTTGTCACCACCAGGGAGCATAGAAACAATGCTCTTGAGCGAACCCATTTTCCGGATTTGTTTGAGCTGGTCAAGCAGGTCAGACATATCAAAGCTCTGTTCCTGCAATTTCTTTGTCATTTTTTCAGCACTTCTGTGGTCGATGACACTTTCTGCACGTTCAATCAGTGTCAGAACGTCACCCATGCCGAGAATACGGGAAGCCATGCGTTTCGGATGGAATCTCTCAAAATCATCAAGCTTTTCACCCATGCCAATAAATTTAATCGGCTTACCGGTTACAGCCAAGACAGACAGTGCCGCACCGCCTCTGGTGTCAGAGTCCAGCTTGGACATTAAAACACTGTTGATGCCAAGTGCATCATCAAAGGCTTTTGCAACATTGACAGCGTCCTGACCAGTCATGGCATCAACAACAAGCATAATCTCGTCAGGCTCTGTATTGGCTTTGATATTCTGGAGTTCTTCCATCAGTTCTGTATCAATATGCAGACGGCCGGCAGTATCAAGAATGACAATATCGTGGCCATAATCTTTTGCATAACGTACAGCCTGCTTTGCAATAATAACAGGGTCAATCTGTCCCATCTCAAAGACTTTGACACCGGCTTTCTCGCCGACAACCTGCAATTGCTGAATTGCCGCAGGCCTGTAAACGTCACAGGCGGCAAGCATCGGCCTGTGTCCTTCTTCTTTGAGATATCTTGCAAGCTTTGCAGAATGTGTTGTCTTACCAGAACCCTGCAAACCGCACATCATAATAACAGTCGGCGGTTTGGATGAGATATTGATTCTCTCGTTATTATTACCCATCAGGTCAATCAGTTCATCGTTTACGATTTTGACAACCTGCTGTGCCGGAGTCAGACTTGAAAGTACATCCTCACCGACAGCCTTTTCCGAAACTTTAGCCACAAAATCCTTTACGACTTTATAGCTGACATCTGCTTCGAGCAGTGCAAGCCTGACTTCTCTCATTGCTTCTTTGACATCATTTTCCGTCAGTCTGCCATGAGATTTCAGTTTTTTGAATACATTGCTTAATTTTTCAGAAAGTCCCTCAAAAGCCATTACGTGAGTTCAGCTCCTTTTTATGATATAAATAAATAATATTATAACAATTGCAGACCATTTTCTGCAAGTTTTGTAATTTCTGAAATATTTTCAGTCTGGCAGGAAACAAGAATCTGTTCCAGACAATTCCGTATCTGCCGGATTCTGTCAGCCGTACCAAGCTTTTGTTCTGTCTGCATCAGAAACTGTTCAGAATGTTTCAGGCTGTCGCTGACGGCCTGCCGGCTGATTGCCTGCATCTGTGCAATTTCTGACAAAGAAAAGTCTTCGTTATAATACAATTCTGCAATTTCTTTCTGCCGCTGTGTGAGCAGCTCGCCATAGCAGTCGAGCAGAAGCACAAAATCTAAATTTTTTGCCATGTTGTTACCTCTCAGCCTGCATGTAAAGCAGAATTACTTGACAGCCCTGATGCTTTACTTAGTATAGCATATTTCCTGAAAAAAGTCAAGAGGAAATTTTATTTTTCTTTTCGTCAATTTATCCTGAAATCATGTTGCAATTTTTTTAAAAATATGCTATAATAAATAAAAACAAATATGACTTATTACAGAAAGGAGCTTCTGTTATGCTGTATGGCTATAAAATCGCTGCTGTATGTATTACAAAGCCTTATGAAGATGTGCTTCGTGAATTTTTGCAATCTTTGAGCGAAGCCCTTCGTCCGCATCAGTGGCGGGTATTCCTCTATACCCCTGGTTCGGATTTATACTGGAATACAAAATCTGATACAGGGGAAAAATTTGTATTTGATTTGATTAATCCGAAAGTTACAGATGCTCTTGTAATGTTAGAAAATACGATTAAAAATAATGAATGCATGGAATCGCTCTGCCAGTTTGCACAGCAAAATCATATTCCGGCAATTGTTATTAACGGAAAAAGAGAAAATTGCTGTAATATTAATTTTGATTTCTCTCAGGGCTTTGCAGAAATAGTGAGGCATCTGGTTACCTGTCATCATATCCGTGATTTTCACATGATAGCAGGAATTAAAGATAATGCTTTTTCAGATGAAAGAATTGCTGTGATGAGAAAAGTGCTTGCAGAATATCATCTGACTCTGAACGACAGCCAAATCAGTTACGGCGATTTCTGGGCTGTTCCGGCTAAAGAAGCAACCGAACGGCTGATTATGGAAAACCGCCTGCCGGAAGCGATTGTCTGTGCAAATGATACAATGGCAATTTCTGTTTGTACAACACTGGCACAGCATCATATTCTTGTGCCGGATGATGTCATTGTGACTGGCTTTGATGGTATTGATTCTATTTATTATTCTCTTCCGAAAATTACTTCCTGTAAGTGCGATTATGCGGAATTGGGGAAAAAAACTGCTTTTTTGCTTCTGCATTATAAAGATAATACTCTGCCTGAACATGTCACACTTGTACCGAAACCGGTTCTGCTCGAATCCTGCGGCTGTAAACCTATTCAGATGAATGATACTGTAGATTTTATTAATAATCTGAATGACAGCCTGACGAGATTTCAGCGTGAAGGAGAAGACTTAGGCGAAATTTCTGCAAAAATCCAGAGAAGTGAAAGCATTGAGGAAGTTGCACAACAGCTGACAGATACCAGATTATTCTATAATATGACATGTCTGCTCAAAACAGAATGTATTGACCCTTCTCTTGACCCGATGAAAATTCATTCTGAAACCTCATTCGGTGAAAAGCTTTATGTCCTTGCAGATACTGACCTGCCGTGGCCTCCGGAACAGCTGGTTATCTCTACAGATGAAATTATCCCCCGTATGAAATTAATGCTGGATTCCGGTATTATACTGCTGTTTACGGCTCTGCATTCCGTAGATATCCCGATAGGGTATTTATGCTTTCATTTCTGGGATTTTGGAAAACAGAATTATATGAAAATCAATCAGACAGCAATGATGCTCAATTCTGCTCTGACTGGTTTCCGGAACTCCCATTATCAGAAACATTTGCAGAATAAATTAGAAGAATTATATCAGTTCGATGCTTTGACAGGCCTTTACAGCCGGAAAGCTTTTTATCTCCGGTTTCAGCATATGCTGGAAGCACAGAAGTTCGATGCCATGACTATGATATTATGCGACTTGGACGGACTGAAATATATTAACGATACGTTTAGTCATGTTGAGGGTGACAATGCAATTGCGGTATCTGCAAAAGCACTGAAAAAAGCCTGTGAAAATGGTATGTGCTGCCGGTATGGCGGTGATGAACTGATTGGGATTCTCATGATGGAATGTGATGCTGCTCAGATTCGCAGTGAAATTCAGAATTATCTGGATGAATATAACCAGCATTCCGGAAAGCCTTATCAGGTTTCAGCAAGTGTAGGAATTTATACATCTCGGGGAGAGTCGCTCGAAACTATGTTTGAAAAAACTGATGCCCTTATGTATGAAGAAAAAAAACAGAAACCCAACAGAAGAAAATAGCATGAAAAAATTTCTGAAAATATGTTATATTCTATTGCAGATAATCTGGTGTCTGCCCCAGAATCTTACAGGACTGCTGATGCTGTTCCTGTATCGTAAGGGAGAACATCAGTATTTCCGTGGTGCTGTCGTGACCAGCTGGAAACGGGACTGCTGTACTTCTATAGGATGTTTTATTTTCATGGATGAAATATCTTTTATGAAGAACAGGCCGCTGTTAGTCCATGAATACGGCCATACGATTCAGTCAGCTATTTTAGGCTGGCTGTACCTGCCTGTGATATTTCTGCCTTCTGTCATCTGGTTTTCTGTTCCGCTTCTGCGAAAACTCCGGAAAGAGAAAAAATATTCTTATTATCAGTTTTATACAGAACACTGGGCAAATCATCTTGCTGAAAAAATCTGTAAAGAAAAGCCGATAAAATAAGCTGTGCCGTCATAGAAAAACGGCACAGCATTTTTTATCACTTGATTGTGAAATTTGCATCAGTCATTCTTTTTCTTGGTTACTAAGAAAGCAGCAGCTGCAACAGTAGCAGCAGCACCGGCTGCAAGCGGAATATTCACATCACCGGTTTTCGGAGATTCTGTAGCACCTGTAGAGCCCTTGGAAGCAGTGGTTGTGCTTGAAGAACTGCTGGTTTTCTTGGCTGTTGTTGTGGTAGACTTATTATTATTATTACTGCTGTTATTGTTGTTTGTATTATTGGTTGTATCAGACTCAGTAGACTCAGTTGTTTCTTCTTCTACATACTTGTCAAAATCCAGTCCGGAAACAGTGAAGTTAACACTCAGAGTCTTCCATGCAGCAAAATCTTCAGGATTGATGATTCTGTAGCTGTAAGCACTGGTATCTTCCAGTTCAGAAAGCATACCTTCTGTAGAATGTGCATCGTCCGGAATCTTGCTTACCCAAGGATTATAGATATTTGCACGTACTTCTTTCTGGTCATCGCTGGAAGTATAGTTTTTCGCAGTCATGGCAATTTCTTTGCCGTCAGCCACGATGCTGTCAATTGTAATTACCATGTTGGAATATTTTTCATAAGCATCCGGAATGATAACAGCCATAAATTCTACACCGCTGACACCTTCCTGAATAGCAGCCTCATCAAGGTCAGCTGCTGTTACAGATACAGTATAAGTACCGTTACCGGTTACTTCTACAGGAGTCTGTGCCAGTGTATCATCATCGCCGCCCTGATATTTCGGCCACCAGCCGCCGTCAACAAAGTTCAGGTAAGAATTGCCGACTACGATTTTTTCCTGCTTTTCAGTAGCAGCTTCTGTTTCAGATTCTGTTTCTCCTACGGATTCTGTTTCTTCCATAGATTCAGAAACGGATTCTGTTTCGGATTCTGTTTCAGATTCTGTTTCTTCTTCTCCCATGCCGGTGATAGTAAATTCTACAGAGAGAGTTTCCCAGCCGGAAAGGGTATCGGGGTCGATAATGATTTTATTATACTCTTCTTTATTTTCAAGTTCAGAAACTAAACCGTCAGCAGTACGGGCTTCTTTGGAAATGTCGCCCCACTGGTTATAGATATTGGTACGGGTGACACTGCCATCATCACTGCAAGTGTAGTTCTTTGCTGTCATGGCGATTTCTTTATCATCAGCCTTAATGCTGTCGACTGTGATAATCATGTTCGGATAAGCGGTTTCAGCATCCGGAATCATGATAGCCATAAACTGTGTACCGCTCATAGAAACGTCATCAGCGATGACTGCTCTGTCAACGGAAACACTGACAGTATAAGTACCGTCACCAGTGATTTCAGCATCTGTACCAATCAGGTTGTCTTCTTCACCTTTTTCGTGCTTAATCCACCAGCCGCCGTCAACGAAATCGAGATAAGCAGTCAGGGCAGAAGGTGCATCTGCCGTTGCAGTTACGGCATCTTCAGCAAATGCCATTGCCGGCACGCACAGGGAAGCACATGCAGCAATTGCGGTCAGAGCCGCAGTCAGTTTTTTGAAATTCATAAAAAATCCTCCTTGATATATTAAAGTGTAATATAATAAATATCTGCTTTTTCAGAATCAGCTTTATTATAACATAAAACTCAGGATAAAACAAGAAAATTTTAGTTTTTTCTGTTATCTGCACAAAAATTTTAATGAAAAAATACAGCTTCTCATATAGTTTTATCAAAATCAGGAATTGTTTTTTTTAAATTTTCTATATTTTTACTAAAAATCAATTCCAAAATATAGCAAAAGCGATAATTTTACACTTAAAATCTGATTTTTTATATTTAAAATTAAATATAAATATACATAAATAGCATTATGCACAAATGCAATTGAAAAAAATAGCAAAAAATTGTCATTCAGAATATTGACGGAAGCCTGCTTTTTTATTATACTAAAAATCAGCAAGGCCTTGACTCATAAAGGAGGATATATTTTATTTATGGATTTTAAAACAATTGCCGCCATTGTGGCGGAACAGTTTGAAGTGGATGTGGACGATTTGTCCGAACATACAGATATTCTTGAAGATTTGAATGCTACTTCTATGGATGCTGTAGAATTGATTGTATCAATCGAAAGTGCTACAGATATAAAAATTCCGGATGAATTTGTTGATTCTATCCGAACTATCGGAGATATTGTAAATTATCTCGCTGACCATGCCGAAGATTGAAAAAGGAAGAAATTTACACTTGCATTTGTTCCCCGAATCTGTTATAATTATCTCAGAAAGGATGGTGCATTCCTGATGAAGAAAAAATATTATGCACTCTGTACAGGGATTCTTGCATTCTGCCTGTGCAGTGCAAATCTGCCCGTTTCCGCTTATACTGCTGATGATGTCGCTGCCAAAGCCAGACAGGCAGGCTGGCCGGAAACACTTATCCAGACAGGCTATAATCAATGGGCTTCCGGTGAATATACACAGGCTCAGCTTGATGAAGCGTATGGCAGTGTTTCAGAATATAATGAACAGACAGAAGAATTTATTTATAACTCTTTCGGTATTGACCCCGATGAAGCCAGACAAAAAATGGCTGAAAATCAGTCAGAAACACAGGCAGATACACAATCTGCTTCTGATGTCGGGACAGAGACAGAATCCCAGCCCGCTCAGGTTTCAGATAAATATATTTCAGACAGCGAATTTATTAACATGTCTATGGAACAGAAACAGCAATATGTCGATTCCCTGTCTTCTGAAGAAAAAACAGAATTTATTGCCAGTCTGAGCAAAGAAGCGAAAAACAGTATCATTAAACAGCTCCCGACAGAAGAAAAAGCCGCTATTATGCAGAAATATATTGATACTGCCAGTACAATGGGCATGAATGTCACAGTGGATTCTATCACAGATAAAGATATTTCTGTCACTGTCCGGAATGCTGACGGTGTTGTCATTGATAAAGCGGAAGTTGGCATTGTCATCGATGAAACAGGAATTTCACATACGAAACCTCTGGCCGCTGCCGGAATTGGTCTGCTGGTTTCTGCTGCTGGATTTGGCTGTCTGTACTGGTATATTAAACATACTGAACAGGATTCCTGAACTTCCGGAAAGGAGCATGTATTTCATTGGCAGATAAAAAAAATAAATCCGCAGTGCCGGTGTATCTTCTGACAGGTGTGTTTCTTCTGATTTTGTGCATTGCATTCTGTATTGCAGTACTTATCAAACCATATGAGACTGCACAGACTTACCTGAATATTATCTTTATGGACCAGAGCATGAAAATTGCCCCTTCTTCTGGTCTGGACGGGCTTGTTATCAAAGAAAACCAGATTGAAACCACACCAGTTTCTGATATTCCGGAAAATGAACAAAATTTCTATGACGAAGGTGAAATTATCCGTCCGGTATTCGGCGAACAGTATGCAGTATTGAAATGTGATGCGATTTCTCTTTCTGTTCCGGTTTACTGGGGGTCAAGTGCAGAGCTTCTTGAACGTGGTGCATGTCAGTCAAGCAGTTCTGTTGTTGTCGGAGAACATGGTAATTCTGTCATTGATGCCCATGTCAATACTTTCTTTGCAGATTTAAATCAGCTCAAGGCCGGCGATGATATTATTATCTATACAAATTATGGAATTTTTACTTATCAGGTATCTGAAAAAATTCAGTTCCTGAATACAGATAAAAAATATGTACTTCCGTCTGTAGATGACAGACTGACGCTCTATACCTGTGAAGCACAGGTGCTGGGGACTTCTGACAGCAGAATTGGTGCAGTCTGCACATTGGTCAGCAGACAGTTCTATCATCCGGCAGGGGAGGGAAACGAATCATGACAAATATCAGATTATATTTTCCCAAAATTATTCTGACATTCTTATTGATTTTTCTTCTGACAGGTACAGAGCTTTCGCTTCTGATACAGCATAATGCCCTGACTTATAAAGCATTTGAAACTGTTACAGTGCAGCAGAATCTCGATGAAAAAGCCTACACTGCCTTGGAAAGCTATTTCCAGTCCAGAAGCAACAGCACCGGCATTCCTGCGGATGTCTATCTGGATGCTGTCACACAGGAAGATATGAAACAGGGGATTCTTTCCAGTATTTCCAAAGCGTTTGCCTATCTGCAACATGATGATGAATCCTATGCAGTTACGATGGATTTCACAGAACTGGAAAAATCTGTGACAGAATTTTTCAATCAGTATGCAGAGGAAAATCATTATCAGAAAGATGAAATTTTTAATCAGAAAGTACAGTCCAGTATTCAGGAGGCCGAAGAAAAAATTCTCTATACTGCGGATACTTTTAAATTCGGTACAATAGCAGAACATGGCTGGCTGGCGAAAATCCGGAGTTTTCTGGATATTTTCAGAAAAATCATGACAGGTCTGTATATCTGCACAGGTGTGGTTTTAATTTTATTAATTCTCTGCTGCAAAAATAAATTTTCAGAGCTGTTCTACTGGCTTGGCCTGACGGGTATCATTTCCGGACTGCTGATTTCTTCCCCTTGCCTGTATCTGCTAAAAACAGATTATTTTTCAGCCTTTGTTGTCAAAGATATTCAAATCTATGCAGCTGTGACAGGTTACCTGAATTATATCACACATCTAATCAGCACAGCTTTTATTATCACAGGACTTGCAGGAATCGTCTTTCTGCTTCTGTTTTCTGTGATGCAGAAAATAACAAACCAAAAACAAACGACAGCAGAATAACACTGCTGTCGTTATTTTTTTTATTTCCAGTCTTTCTCACGAATCTGATTATAACAGATTTTTCCGCTGGTTGTCTTCGGGAGAGCATCTGCAAAGGCAATCACTCTCGGATATTTATACCCTGCAAGCCGAGCTTTTGCAAATTGCTTGAGTTCTTCCTTGAGTGCCTCGCTTGGCTCGAAACCTTGCCGGAGTACTATTGTCGCCTTGACCAGCTGTCCGCGCTCAGCATCCGGCACACCTGTTACAGCACATTCTAAAACAGCTTCATGCTGAATCAGGATACTTTCCACTTCAAAAGGCCCTATCCGGTAACCGCTGGATTTGATTACATCGTCCAGACGGCCGATATAATAATAATAACCGTCTTTATCATAATAAGCTGTATCACCTGTATGGAAAATTCCGTTTTTCCAGTAACGGGCATTGGCATCAGCATTACGTTCATACCCCTGACAAAGTCCTTCCGGCATATGATTTCGGGTGTCAATGACAATTTCGCCCTGTTCACCTGCTTTGACGGGGTTCTGCTCCCTGTCCACCAGCATGACATGATACAAAGGATTCGGCTTGCCCATTGAGCCTCTCTTGGGGTGTGAACCCTTGAAATTTCCGATAATCAGAACAGTTTCACTTTGTCCGAAGCCTTCCATAATTTCAAGGCCTGTTTTTTCATAGAATAATTTAATAATTTCTTCCTGAAGAGCCTCTCCGGCAGTAGAAGCATGTTCCACACTTGCAAAGGCTTCTTTCCGTATACCGTTTTTGGCCATTAATCTGAACAAAGTCGGAGGTGCACAGAAACTTGTCACCTGATATTTTTCCAGTACCTGCATCATTTTTTCACTGTTGAATCTTTCAAATTCATAGACCATGACAGCACTGCCGCACAGCCACTGGCCGTACAGCTTTCCCCATGAAGCCTTGGCCCAGCCGGTATCGGCAACACTTAAATGCAGACCGTTTTCTTTTACACACTGCCAGTATTTAGCTGTGACAATATGTGCAAGTGAATACGTATAATTATGCACTGCCATTTTCGGATTTCCTGTTGTGCCGGAAGTAAAATACATAATCATCGGGTCAGTCACTTTAGTAGGAATCCGTTCCAGTCTGGCAGAAGCTTCTGCTATGGGCTGGTCCAGACAGAGAAAGCCTTCCCGTTCAGCACGGACAGTATATAATAATAAATTCTTATTTGCAGAAGCTTCCCGAATCCGGCGGCATAAATCCTCATCTTCGGCACAGATAATTGCCTTTACACCGGCTGCTTCAATCCGGTATGCAATATCATGTGGCTGGAGCATATGTGTGGCTGGAACAGACAATGCACCGATTTTATGTAGTGCCATATGCAGATACCAGTATTCATAATGCCGCTTGAGCATCAACAATACTCTGTCACCTTTCCGAATGCCCTGACTCAGAAAAAAATTGGCAGCTTTGGAGGATAGCTCACTGATTTCCTGAAATGTGAGTATTTTTTCATTTCCCTGTTCATCACACCAGACAACAGCAATTTTCTGTGGTTCTTGTCTGGCGATTTCATCTACTACATCATATGCAAAATTATAATTTTCATCATAATGCAGAGAAAAACCAACAAAATGTCCTGCTTTGTCAAATTCTGCATTGCTGAATTTTTTGTATAATGCTTCCATAGAAAATCCTCCCTTATAATAATTGACACCTGTCGAAATGAAATACAAAAAATATATATTACATATAAAAAGATATATAACAGAATAGCAGATACCCCCTCTGATGCAGAGAGGGGGCCTGCATATTTATTTTATTTTTTCTTGAAAAATGCGGTTTTCTTTTCTTCAAAAATCCCGAATTTACGGAATCTCTGATAACGCTGATTCACAATTTCTTCTTCAGAAAGCGGAGAAAGCTCATCTACAGCAGCAATCAGATATTCTTTCAGACTGTTGCACATCTGAGGAAAATTCTCAAAATCTTCCGGAATAATTTCTTCAGCAACGCCGAATTCTTTCATATCCTGAGCAGTAATATGCAGGCATTCAGCAGCTTTTGCAACGTTCTCCTGACTGGATTCTTTCCAGAGAATGCTTGCACAGCCTTCCGGAGAAATTACAGAATAAACAGCATTTTCTAAAATCATGACCCTGTTGGCACTGGCAAGTGCAAGAGCACCGCCGCTGCCGCCTTCACCGATAACAACAGAAATTACAGGTGTTTTCAGACCCATCATTTCCATGATACTTTCAGCGATAGCCTGCCCCTGTCCACGTTCTTCTGCATCTGCACCGGGATAAGCCCCCAGTGTATCAACAAAACAAATAACAGGACGATGGAATTTTTCAGCCTGTTTCATCAGTCTGAGAGCCTTGCGGTAGCCTTCCGGTTTCGGACAGCCGAAATTTCTGGCAAGACGGCTTTCCAAATCTGTGCCCTTTTCCATTGCAAGAAAAGTCACAGGCCGGCCGTCTAAAAAGCCGACACCGCCCATAATAGCCAAATCATCACCAAATCTTCTGTCTCCGTGCAGTTCGATAGGGTATTCAAAAATATTTTCTACATAAGCACCGCCTGTCGGACGGCCGTTTTTTCTGGCAGTTTTCAGTTTCACATAAGAGTTCATGGATTACACACTCCTTTTATGAATCATAAGCAGTTCTGCAAGGGTATCCCGCAGTTCAGGGCGGGGAACAATTGCATCCACAAAACCGTGTTCCAGCAGAAATTCTGCTTTCTGGAAATTATCCGGCAGTTTGCTTTTGGTTGTCTGCTCGACAACACGGCGGCCGGCAAAACCGACAAGTGCTTTAGGCTCAGCAAGAATAATATCGCCCTGCATAGCAAAACTTGCCGTTACACCACCTGTAGTCGGGTCGGTCAGGACTGTAATATATAACAGTCCTGCATTGCTGTGGTTCTTAACCGCACCGCTGACTTTGGCCATCTGCATCAGAGAAATCACACCTTCCTGCATTCTTGCACCGCCGGAAGCCGTAAATCCTACAACAGGAAGCTGATGTTCTGTTGCATATTCAAATAATCTTGTGATTTTCTCACCGACAACACTGCCCATGCTGGCCATGATAAATTTAGAATTCATCACAAAAACAGCACATTCGTTATCAGCAATAAAAGCTGTACCGCAGACAACAGCATCATCTTCACCGGTATCTTTGCGGGCTTTTTCCAGTTTTTCCTGATAGTTCGGAAACTCCAGAAAATCCTTGCTGACAAGACCTTTATCCAGTTCCTTAAAACTGTTTCTGTCAGTGATATATTTAATTCTGGCTCTGGCATCAAGACGAAAATAAGTTCCGCATTCCGGACAGATATAATCATGCTGTTCCAGATTGCTGATAGTATCTTCATGGCTGCATTTCTTGCAGGTAATCTTGGCAGAGCCGTTGACTTTGTTCATGATATTATCAATAAAGCTCATAATCTTTCAGGCCTCCACAAGTGCAAAGGAAAATTCGGCAGAAACACATAATTTGCCGTTGACTGTGCCTTTTCCCTTGCAGAAATAAAATGCACCTTTATTTTTTATAATCTCGCATTCTGTTTCAAAAACATCCCCCGGCTTGACAGGTGTCTTGAATTTTACATTGTTTAATCCCGTAAAATATGGCGTTTTGCCTTCAGACTGCCCAGCCAGCAGCACACAGGCGGACTGTGCAAGAATCTCACACTGAATCACACCCGGTACAACCGGATTATCCGGAAAATGACCATTCAGGAAAAATTCCTTTCCGGTAACGAAATGCTTTCCGTGTGCTTTGCCGTCTTCCACATAGGCTTCATCAATCAGCAGCATGTCATCACGATGCGGAATAATTTTCATAATTTCTTCTTTTGTCATGCTGTTCACCTCAGATTTTCCGGAAGGCCAGCACGGCATTATGACCGCCAAAGCCTAAGTTGGAAGATAATGCCAAATCTATCTGTGTCTTGACAGCCTGATTCGGTGTATAGTCCAAATCACATTCCGGGTCAGCTTCTTCATAATGAATTGTCGGCGGAACAGTATCATTCACTAAAGCTAATACAGCAGCAATTGCTTCTACTGTACCAGTCGCACCGAGCATATGGCCTGTCATGGATTTGCTGGAGCTGATATGCAGTTTCTTTGCATCCTCACCGAATGCCTTTTTCAGGGCTGTTGTTTCTGTCTTGTCATTCAAGGGTGTACTTGTACCATGTGCATTGACATAAATTTTAGAACAGTCCAAATTTGCTTTCATCTCTTCCGGAACAGCCTGTAAAAAGGCTTTTGCAACATAAGTGGCTTCCGGGTCGGGTGCTGTTACATGATGGGCATCGCATGTAGAGCCGTAACCGCAGATTTCAGCAATAATATTTGCACCTCTCTGCTTTGCATGTTCGTACTCTTCCAGAACGATAACGCCCGCACCTTCTGCCATAACAAAGCCGTTTCTGTTCTTGTCAAACGGACGGCAGGCCTTTTCGGGGTCAGGATTGTCCGTTAATGCCTGACAGTTGCCGAATCCTGCTAATGTCAGGGGGGTAATGCCTGCTTCTGAACCGCCGCAAATCATAGCATCTGCATAGCCGTGCAGAATGCTTCTGTAGCCTTCGCCGACTGCTGTCGCACCTGTGGCACAGGCCGTGGAAACTGCTGTACAAGGGCCGTTTGCCTTGAACTGAATGGCAATATTTCCGGCTGCAATGTTATAAATCATCTTCGGCACAAAATGCGGAGAAACTTTTCTCGGCCCTTTTTCAAGAAGATTCTGATGGTCTGCACAGAGTGTTTCCACACCGCCGATACCAGAACCAAAGCAAACACCGATTCTGTCAGATTCTATATTGATTTCGCCCTTTTCCGGATTTGCATTCAGACCGCTCTGTGCCATTGCTTCATTTGCTGCAATGATTGCAAACTGTGTGAAAGAGTCGGTCTTACGGACAAAAGGCTTTCCTAAAACAGCCGCTGTATCCAAGTTTTTAATCTCACCGGCTACTTTATATTTGGATTCTGAAATATCAAATTTTGTAATCAGGCCAATGCCGTTTTCTCCGGCAAACAGGGCTTTTTCAAACTCTTCGACAGAGTTTCCAATCGGGGTGACTGCCCCCATGCCTGTGATAACAATTTTTCTCATGATTAAACTATTTCCTCCCTTGCATTTCTTACATAGCCATGCCGCCATCTACACGGATAACTTCACCAGTAATGAAATCTGACTGTGGTGATGCTAAAAACAGAGCCAGAGCTGCGACATCTTCCGGCTTGCCGAAATGTCCGACAGGGATGGACTTTTTCAATTCTTCATTATCCTGAAAATTTGTTGTCATGCTTGTCATGATAAATCCGGGAGCAATTGCATTACAGCAGATGCCCTTGGCAGCCAGTTCTTTGGCTGTCGATTTCGTCAGGCCGATAATGCCGGCTTTGGATGCTGCATAGTTTGCCTGCCCGATGTTGCCGAACAAGCCGGATACAGAACTGATATTGATGATTTTTCCGGATTTCTTTTTCATCATAGGCCGGTAAAAATTCTTTGTCATATAAAATGCACCTTTCAGATTCACATCAATGACAGCATCGAAATCAGCTTCGCTCATGCGGAGAATGAGATTGTCCTTTGTGATGCCGGCATTGTTGACAAGAATATCTGCACTGCCAAAATCAGCAAGAATCTGCTTGCAGACTTCCGCTACCTGTGTACTGTCAGCAACATTGCACTGGTAGGCTTTTACCTGTACACCGGCCTGAGCAATTTCCTGCACGGCGGCTTCGAGTTTTTCCGGCGGGTTGATATCCACAACGGCGATATCCGCACCGTTTTCGGCGAATTTTTTACATATTTCCAATCCGATGCCCTGTGAACCGCCTGTCACAACGGCAATCTTATTTTTCAGCATG
>CADBOP010000157.1 GCA_902796255.1 uncultured Ruminococcus sp. | reverse complement strand
TGTTGAAAACCGCAAACTGCATGAACAGATTCAGGAAGTACAAGTCCCGACGGAACATGTTACAGAAATCGTTGACGGAAAGAAAAAGGAATATGAACGCAAAGTCTTTCCCGGCTATGTGCTGGTCAAGATGATTTACACTGACGATTCGTGGGCAGTTGTACGCAATACAAGAGGTGTCACCGGATTCGTTGGTCCGGGTTCAAAGCCAACGCCGCTTTCTGACAAGGAAGTCGCAGCTATGGGCATCAATTCCAAGCCGACAATTGAAGTCAATTACAAAGTCGGTGATACAATCCGTGTAACGGGAACAAATATGGATGGTTTTACAGGCATTGTCAAGAACATTGATTTAGAAACCGAACAAGTGGAAGTACTTGTCAGCATGTTCGGACGGGAAACGCCGACTACCATCGCACTGCATCAGGCTGTCAAGCTTGATGACTAAAAATCAAGAAGAAAATCCGGAAAGCAAATTCTGCTTTCTAAGTGGGAGAGTATGATTTCTTATACTCGCCTTGACCACAAAACTGGAGGTTCATTATGGCACAGAAAGTAACAGGCTATATCAAGCTGCAAATTCCGGCAGGCAAAGCAACACCTGCACCGCCGGTTGGTCCTGCACTGGGTCAGCACGGTGTAAATATTATGGCATTTACAAAAGAATTCAACGAAAGAACCAAGAACGACATCGGTATGATTATTCCGGTTGTTATCACAGTATATGCAGACCGTTCTTTCTCTTTCATCACCAAGACACCGCCCGCTGCTGTTTTAATTAAAAAAGCATGTGGCATTGAAAGCGGCTCTGGTGTGCCGAACAAGACAAAGGTTGCTACTATCACCAAAGAACAGGTAAAAGCAATTGCAGAAACCAAGATGAAAGACCTTAATGCTGGTTCTGTAGAAGCTGCTATGAGCATGATTGCTGGTACTGCACGTTCTATGGGTGTCGTTGTAAAAGACTGATTTCAACAGAGTTTTAACATCAAGTGGGAGGAAAATCTATATCTTTCCGCTAACCGGATTTGCGTTTCAGCAAGCCGGTATCACCACTAACAGGAGGATTTTATTATTATGAAACACGGCAAGAAATATGTTGACAGCCGTAAGGCAATTGAAGCTGACAAGCTCTATGAGTCCACAGAAGCTCTGGATTTGGTCTGCAAGAATGCCAAGGCAAAGTTTGATGAAACTGTAGAAGTACACATTCGTTTAGGCGTTGACTCCCGTCATGCTGACCAGCAGGTACGTGGTGCGGTTGTACTGCCCAACGGTACTGGTAAAAATGTAAGAGTATGTGTATTCTGCAAAGAAGACAAGTACGAAGCAGCTAAGGGTGCTGGTGCTGATTATGTCGGCGGTCAGGACTTAGTAGATAAAATCATGAAAGAAAACTGGATGGATTTTGATGTCGTTGTTGCATCTCCGGATATGATGGGTCTGGTAGGCCGTCTGGGTCGTGTACTCGGTCCGAGAGGCTTAATGCCGAACCCGAAAGCCGGCACAGTTACTCCCGATGTAGCAAAAGCTGTTACAGAGGCAAAAGCTGGTAAGATTGAATACCGTCTGGACAAGACCAATATCATTCACTGCCCGATTGGCAAGGCTTCTTTCGGTGCAGAAAAGCTCGACCAGAACCTGAGCACATTACTGGAAGCTGTTGTAAAAGCAAAGCCGGCTGCTGCAAAGGGTACCTATTTGAAGTCCTGCACAGTGACTTCTACAATGGGCCCCGGTGTTCCGGTTGCAACTGCAAAATATGGTGTATAATTCATAAAACAAAAACCGTCCGAAAAAATTCGGACGGTTTTTTATTTTAAATTTTCCGGCATGACAGTTCTGAGAATTTCATGATATATCATTGACGGGTTGGATAAAATTTTATCTCCTACCAGTCTGGCCTGATATTCATCCGGAGTAAACAATGTCAGTTCCATCAAAGTCAGCTCATGGTCCACAAGCCTGACATGCAGATGACAGCCCTGCGGCAGTTTTTCATAAGAAATTTTTACCTGTTCTTCGTTTCTGCGCCGCCGGACAGCTGTTCTGACGGTTTCAGCAATGCGTTCACGATAGGATTTTCCTGTCAGATGCTGCATTGTATCCGCTGTTTTCCGGCCTTTTTCCGTGAGAGAATAGCACATTCTTCCGTCTGTCCGGATATGGGAAACTGCTTTAGTTTCTTCCAGTGTCTGCAAAACATCCTGAAATGTAAAATAATTAATAATTCCGCTTGTGACGGCAATATCATATAATAAATCTTCATCCACCGGCTTTTCTGTCTGCCGTAATGCATAGCAAAGCAGAATACTGGCCGTCAGCGGGTCAGAAACAGTCCGGTCGGCAAGTTCTGAGATTTTGTGTAAATTTTTATCACGCATAAAATACCGCCTTTCCAGAATCCGTCAGCAGAAATGCGGATAATCCAGCATATGAGAAAGCAGTGCAATATTGACAGCCGCCTCTACACAAGGTACTAATTTCGGCAGAATGCAGGCTTCTGCTTTTCCATCCGGCGGCAGGGTTTCTTCTTCCATGCTGGAAAGATTTACTGTTTTCTGTGCAACTCCTACAGAGGCAGGCGGACGGAATGCCGCCTTCAGTACAATCGGCATACCAGAAGAAATACCACCTAAAATACCGCCGTGTGTATTGGAAGCCGTTCTGATATGGCCATGATTATCGACATAATAACTGTCGTTGCACTGACTGCCTGTCATTTCTGTAACATCAAAGCCAGCACCAAATTCCAGCCCTCTGATATCCGGCAGGGCAAACAGCAGCTGTGCAATGGTATTTTCCAGCCCGTTAAATACAGGAGAACCAATGCCCGCCGGAACGTTCACAGAAACGCACTCTATCGCACCGCCAAGCGTTTCGCCGCCATTGGCAGCAGCTTCAATATCACTAAGCATTTTCTCACCCTGTGCATTCTGAATCACAGGAAATTTTTTATATCTGACAGCTAAAATATCATCTTTGGTAACAGAGACGTGATGAAATGTCCCGTCATGAATGCCGTGTACTTCCTCAATATGTGCTCCGGTATAAATTCCCCGCCGTTCAAGAATCTGGCCGCAGACCGCCCCTGCAAAGCACAGCGGGGCTGTCATGGAGTCTGCAATATGTCCACCGTCCCGAATATCATTAAATCCATGATACCGCAAAGTACCGGTATAATCAGCATGTCCCGGCCGTGGAAGGCGGTTAATCTGGGAAA
Source organism: uncultured Ruminococcus sp. (assembly GCA_902796255.1). GTDB lineage: Bacteria > Bacillota > Clostridia > Oscillospirales > Ruminococcaceae > UBA3855. The sequence goes on along the minus strand of CADBOP010000157.1, from coordinate 3,334 downwards.
AATCCGGAGCTTTTGTATTTGTATTCTGAATAAATGCACAAAGCGGCGAACCGGTTGTCCGGTTGTTTAAAATGCCGGACATGACCTGACTGAGCACAGGCCGGTGGTTTTCATCTGTGCCATACCGTTCCATAAACTGAGAAATGCGGTTTGTATCGATATATTCCCCAGCCGGAAGATTATCTATTGTAATCCCGATTGCAGGGCCTTGTGCCTCGCCGAACACAGAAACAGATATTTTATGATTCCATATCGATGCCATGAATAATACCTCCTAAATTCTGATAATCCGTAAAAAATGCAGGATAGGATTTTTCTACACATTCTGCACCAAGAATTGTCACCGGAGCAGATGCACCAGAGGCAGCAATGGCAGCACACATAGCAATTCTGTGGTCACCTGCACTGTCTACAGTACCGCCATGCAGTACTGCCGGAAAAATCTCCAGTCCGTCCGGTGTGATTCTTACTTTTCCGCCAAGGGCATTAAGCATAGCAGCAGTAGTTTCCAGCCGGTTGCTTTCTTTGATACAGAGCCTTTGTGCATTGCAAATAATTGTGGGTCTGTCACTAAATGTTGCCAGTACAGAGAGAATGGGCACTAAATCCGGAATATCTCTGGCATCAATCAGAAATTTTTCCTTTGCCTGATTTTTCTGATAGCACATTTTTTCAATAAATTCTACAATTTTTCTGTCTCCCTGTACGGATTTTTCCGGAATATTTTCAAGCATAATCTGATTGCCGATTGCATTGGCCACATAGAAAAATGCAGCCTGTGAGAAATCGCCTTCTACAGTCAGATTTTTTGCATGATAATGCTGGTTGCCGAAAATATGCCACCCGTTCGGGATTGCTTTTACACATACACCACAGTTTGCCATGCAGTCTACTGTCATATCTGCATATGGTTTTGACTCTAATGGAGAAGTGACAAAGATTTCAGAATCTTCATGCAGCAGCGGCAGGGCTAATAACAAGCCTGTGACAAACTGGGAAGAAATATCGCCTTCGATTTCAAATTTACCACTCTGAAGCCGTCCGCTGACAGTAAACGGCATAGTATTCTGATAATCATGAAAACTGATGCCTTTTTTTGACATCTCCCGAAGATAGGGGGTAATCGGTCTCTGCGGCAGTCTGCCCTGTCCGGTAAAAGTAGTTTCTATGCCCAGTGCTGCTGCAACTGGTATCAGAAACCGGAGTGTAGAGCCGCTTTCACAGCAGTCTGCCAAGGCTTTTTCCGGAAGGTCTGTAATCCCTGTGACTTTTACAGTATCTTCCCGTATAGAAAATTCTGCACCGAGTGCCTGCATCACAGAGAGTGTGGCTTCAATATCTTTAGAAAAACTGATGCCGGAAATTTCAGAAGTCCCTTTGCTCAGAGCAGCACAAATCAGCATTCTGTGTGCCATGCTCTTTGAGGACGGAACTTTCACAGTTCCCATTAATTTATGTGGCTGAATCTGTATATTCATGTAATTATCCTTTCAGTTCAAACAGTGTATAAAATTCTGATAAAGAAACCGTTCTGATTTCTGCTGTACCAATGGGAGAACACAGGATATACCGCAGTTTTGCACCAGCACGTTTTTTATCATTTCCGCACAAAACAGCCAGTTCGTGAACCGGTGCAGGCACATCCGAGGGCAGATGATAGCGTTCCACACAGTTTTTTAATACCTGATAATTTTCCGGACTGCTGCAATATTTTGTAATCAGGCACATTCCGGCAGCGACTGCACAGCCGTGTGTATATGTTTCATAATGATAATATGCTTCAATGGCATGTCCAAGCGTATGGCCAAAATTGAGAATCATGCGTCTGCCGGTATCGAATTCATCTTCGGCAACGACATCACGCTTGATACTGATGCAGGCAGGAATTATTTCATCAAAATGCTCCTGTACTGTATACAAATCATAACTGCACAGCTTATGAAACAAATCTGCATCCGCAATCATTCCGTATTTAATCACTTCCCCCATACCATCAATCAGGAATGTTTCCGGCAGGGTGGTGAGGGTATCAGGGTCACAAAGCACAACAGCAGGCTGTTTGAATGCACCGACAAGATTTTTTCCTTCCGGCAAATCAATCGCTGTTTTACCGCCGACAGAAGAATCCACCTGTGCAAGCAAAGAGGTCGGAATCTGAACATAGGGCAGACCTCTGAGGAAAGTAGCTGCCGCAAAACCGGTAATATCCCCCACTACACCGCCGCCCAGTGCAATCAGGCAATCAGAACGGGTAACTTCATTCAGGCAGAGAAAAGACCATATCTTCTGTAATGTTTCTGCATTTTTGGAAGCTTCGCCATGCGGGAAGACAAATTTTACAGTTCGGAAACCGTTTTTTCTGAGAGAATTTTCTACAGTATTTGCATAGAGTTTATCTACATTATCATCTGTAATTATCACACAAGTTTCAGCAGATATAATTTTTTTAATAACTTCCCCACACTTCTGGAGAATGCCACGTTCCACAAGAACATCATAGGCATTTTCAACGGGTACATGGATATTCTGCATAAAGACCTCCTGTATTTTGAAAAATCTGGAAACAAAAAAAGCTTACTATTATATTATACTGAATTTCGGAGCATTCGTCAAGTAAAAACGAGTTATTATTTTTATGAATTATGAAAAATTAACGGAATATTACTAATTTTGTCAGAAATAATCAAAACAGAGTACTGCCAAAGCAATACTCTGTTTAAAAAAGCGATAAATTATTTTTCAAAAATCAGGAAACCCTGAAATGATTCTGCGAACCATCGCCATAGAAATACAGATAACCGTGGTCAAATGCAGAGGGGTCAGAGAAATATAAATCTACAGCGGCCTTGACGTTATTTGTTACTTTATTTGTATAAGTAGTTCTGTCCGCATAAGTAGAAGAACCACTAAACTGATATCTCTGTGTAATGACGCCATAGATGGTATTCGGGAAACTGGAAGAAGCAACCCGGTTCATAACGACTTCTACAACCTTGGCTTTATTTTCGATAGTAATGACATCAGAACCAGCTTCATGTGCTACACAGTTACAAAGCAGGATATATTCACTATCAGTAATAGAAGCCGGTACAGCAGAATTACTGGTTGTTGTAGTTTCAGGCGGAAGTGTTTCAATGATTACAGGAGCTGTTTCGATTACAACAGGAGCTGTTTCAATTTCAGAATAATCATCAAAGACATTATCCAGATATACTTCAGCATCTACAATTTCAGCATTATTGCTGACAGGCACAACAGCTTCTGTAGTAGTTACAACAGGTTGAGTTGTAGTAGTGGTTGCAGAAGTTGTAGTAGTGGTTGTTGTGCTTGTTGT
>CADBOP010000156.1 GCA_902796255.1 uncultured Ruminococcus sp. | reverse complement strand
TGTTTTACATTTCAGAATGTCTTTTTTATTTCTGAAAGGAGGAGAACCAAACCAGCATAACGGGCAGATGAGGAGCGTCTTTTGCCTAAGATTCCAGCGAGGGAAGCCGTGTTCCGGCGTGAGAGGAAGCCAGTAAGCTTCGACCGTTTTGTCTTTTACGGGATATTTTTATTAATCCCTGAGAGGATAGCTGTGAATCTGCTGTTCTCTCAAATTATCAGAAAAAGGAGAAATATCATCATGAATCAGAACAAAACAAAAAAATTAGCAATGGCTGGTGTACTCTGTGCTGTTGCAGTAGCCGGAAGTTATATTTCCATTCCGGTATTTGGCAGCAAATGTGCTCCGGTACAGCATATGGTCAATATTTTAAGTGCCATTCTGTTAGGCCCTTGGTACGGTGTGGGGATTGCCTTTTCTGCAAGTCTTATCAGAAATCTGCTCAGCCTCGGAACACCGCTGGCCTTTACCAGTATGATTGGAGCTTTACTCAGCGGATTTGCTTATTATAAAACCAAAAACACATGGCTGGTATATCTTGCAGAAATTATCGGTTCTGGTGTGCTGGGCGGTCTGTGTGCTTACCCGATTGCGATTTTTATCATGGGGAAAGATGCCAGCAATATTGCTTTCTATACCTATGTGATTCCGTTCCTGATTTCCGTTGTAGGCGGTGCAGTTCTGTCTGTGATTCTGGTAGAAGCCCTGATAAAAGCCAATGTGTTAAAATTACAGAAAGAATCTTAAAACTATGTTCGGAGAAATCTTACATCAGGTCAGAATGCAGAAACCGCATATTCACTGTATTACTAATTATGTCACAGCCAATGACTGTGCGAATATTGTACTTGCTTCCGGAGGTTCACCAATTATGGCAGAATCTCCGGAAGAATCGGCTGAAATCACAGCATTGTGCAATGGCCTGCTTCTGAATACAGGAGTATTGCATCCGGATAAACTTTCAGCTATGCGGAAATCCGGCAAAACCGCAAACCAGCTGCATCATCCCGTAATTCTTGACCCTGTCGGAGCAGGGGCATCCAGATTCAGGACAGATTCTGTTAACATACTATTGCAGGAAATACACTTTGATGTTATCAGGGCAAATCTTTCTGAAATCAAAGCATTATTCTGCGGAGAGAAAGTTTCTCACGGTGTAGATGCTGTCAGTTCGGACAGCATTACAGAAAAAAATCTTCCGGAGATAATATCTTTAATCCAATCAATTGCCGGAAAATTAAATACCGTCATTGCTGTAACAGGCCAGACTGATATTATCGCCGACAAAAATCGGGCATTTTGTATCAAAAACGGCTGTTCTATGATGAAAACTGTTACAGGAACAGGCTGTCAGCTGTCAGCCCTGACAGCTGTATTTATCACAGCTAATCCGGATAACATGACAGAAGCTGCTGCTGCCGCCGCCTGTGTTATGGGAGTCTGCGGAGAAATTGCTCTGGAACATCTGAAACCATATGAGGGAAATGCTTCTTTCCGGAACAGAATTATTGATGCTGTCTGTCGTCTGGATGCAGAAACACTGGAACAAAAAGCCAATTATCAAATTTTTTAAATTTAACCAGAAAGGATTTTTTATATCTATGAAAATAAAACCAGAAATTATGCGGCTTTACGCTGTAACAGACCGGCACTGGGTCGGGAGTCAGACACTTGTGCAGCAGGTGGAAGATGCCCTGAAGGGCGGTGTCACCTGTGTTCAGCTTCGGGAAAAAAATCTTGATGAAGCTGATTTCCTGAAAGAAGCAATTGCATTAAAAAAAATATGCAATCAGTACCATGTGCCCTTGATTATTAATGACAATATCAAAATCGCCTTGCAATCCGGTGCAGATGGAGTGCATGTCGGTCAGCAGGATATGCCTGTTGAAGAAGTCAGAAAAATTCTCGGAGAAAATAAAATCATCGGTGTGACAGCCAAAACCGTGGAACAGGCTCTTGCAGCACAAAAACATGGTGCAGATTATCTCGGTTCTGGTGCAATGTTTGCAAGCTCTACTAAAACAGATGCTGTCCGGATTGATTATGAAACTTTCCGTGAAATCTGTCAGGCGGTAGAAATTCCTGTTGTGGCAATCGGCGGTATCACAAAAGAAAATATTTCTCAGATTGCCGGACTCGGCATGGACGGAATCGCCGTTATCACAGCCATTTTTTCAGCTCCGGACATTCAGCAGGCATGTCAGGAACTTCGTGTATTATCAGAACAAATTGTCTCTGCATGAGGTAATTTTATTTGACATATCCCTATATTCTGATAGATTAAAAATTATCAGAAATACAGGGCGATTCTGTATTTTATTGATAAACAACGGCAGAACGGGAGCACCACTTTCTGTCGTTTTATAAAATTAATGCATTTCAAGAAAGGAGTTTTTATTATCATGAAAACTGCATTAACAATCGCTGGAAGCGATTCCAGCGGAGGCGCTGGCATTCAGGCAGATATTAAAACCATGACAGCAAACGGCGTGTTCGCCATGAGTGCTGTCACAGCTCTGACAGCCCAGAATACTACCGGAGTTGCAGCAGTTCTGGAATCTTCTCCGGAATTTTTATCCCAGCAGCTTGACTGTATCTTTACAGATATCTTTCCGGATGCTGTCAAAATCGGCATGGTTTCTTCTTCTGCCCTGATTTCCGTCATTGCTCAAAAGCTTACACAGTATCAGGCAAAACATATTGTTCTTGACCCTGTTATGGTTGCTACCAGCGGTGCAAGGCTTATCAGTCCGGAGGCTATCACAGCTCTGAAAGAAAAGCTGATTCCTCTTGCCGAAGTCATTACCCCGAATATTCCTGAAGCAGAGGAATTAACAGGCATGTCCGTCAAAAGTATCGCCGATATGGAAAAAGCAGCAGAGAAAATCTTTTCTGCTTATGGCTGTGCTGTTCTGCTGAAAGGCGGCCACTCGCTTAATGATGCCAATGACCTGCTTATCTCGGAAAACGGTTCGCACTGGTTCGAGGGAAAAAGAATCCAGAATCCGAATACCCATGGAACAGGCTGTACGCTTTCCAGTGCCATTGCTTCTAATTTAGCAAAGGGCTTTCCGCTGCCGGAGGCAGTTGAACGGGCAAAAGCCTACATTTCCGGAGCACTGGGAGCAATGCTGAATCTCGGCAAAGGTTCCGGCCCGATGAATCATGCATTTGCAATTGAAAATTCATTCACTGAGGAGGCTTAATATCATGAAAGTTTCAGAAAGATTATATCAGGCTGCTCTGCCGATTTGGGAAAGCTATTATACCCATCCGTTTGTAAAGGGAATTGCAGACGGTTCACTGGCACATGAAAAATTTGCATTCTACATGATTCAGGACCATAAATATTTATTACAGTATGCCAAGCTGTTTGCTCTGGGTGTGATTCGGGCTGATAAAGAAAACGATATGCGGGTATTCAGCAATCTTATCACAGCAACTCTGGACACAGAAAACGCTGTTCATCAGAGTTATCTTGCAAAATTCGGCATTACAAAAGAAAAAATTGACAATACCCCCATGTGTTTAAACAACGAATCTTATACAAATTATATGCTTTCCACAGGCTTCAAAGGCGGACTTGCTGAAATTGCTGCTGCTGTTCTGGCATGTTCGTGGAGTTACAAACTGATTGGCGATTATATTGAAAAAAACTATCCGGAAAGCAAACAGGATGAATTTTATGCCAACTGGGTAAACACATATTCTTCACAGGGGTTCCGTGACAGTAATGATGTTATGATTGCCATGTGTGACCGTTTTTCAGAAGGCTTTACAGAACAGCAGATTCAGAATCTGGAAAATATTGTAATAAATTGCAGCAAATATGAATATCAGTTCTGGGATATGGCATGGACACAGGGTAAAAGCTATACTCCGTGACATCCTCCCCCGCCTCTTTAGGCGGGGGCTTCCCCTCGCCGACAGGTTTGGTTCTCGTTCGATAGTACCAGTGTACTAAGCATAAGCGAGCTACCCCCGTGTGTCCCACGGTTCTTTTTTCAGGCTATGCG
>CADBOP010000155.1 GCA_902796255.1 uncultured Ruminococcus sp. | reverse complement strand
TCGGCTGCCTTCCCGGATAATTTCCTTCCAGGGTTCCTCTTTTCTTGTAATTTGTTACTATGTTATTGATTGCTGAAAGACTTACTCTTTTTATCACCTCTGCTTCCTATTATACCATATCTTTTCTATTTTGTCTATACTGGAATTGCTGTAATTTTCAGGAAAGTAATATTTCAGCAGTCAATTTTTCTTTTATTTTTTCAATCACTCTGTTTGGAGAGAGTACCTGAACTGCTGTTCCAAATGACATAATCCCATCAATAATTTCATTTTCATCAAAATTATAATAACTTAACGAAAGTTTAATTTTATCATCTGCAATACGTTCTGTTTTTTTGTGATACATGGAAAACATTAAATTAATCCGTTCAATGGCATTGTTTTTATCAGTGATTATCATGACGATTGGGTGCTGTTCTTTTTTCTGTTCCATCATATTCATAACAGTTTGATATTCTTCATCAGAAATTCTGTCCAAAAGCTGAATTTCTGATATTCTTGAAATATTTGCTTTAAACGGACGTTTTTCCTTCTGATTCCAAAGAGAAAGCCAGAAACAACGCATAATAACTGAATATTCAATTTTGAATGGAAATCTTTCAACATTCTGATGCGGAATACCTTGTGCATCAATATTGACAAAATTTATTTTTCGGCGTTCCTGTACGGCCTGCATCAGCAGACGGAAATTATTTATATATGCTTCATCAAATTCCCGTTCTTTAGAAATTCCTGTAAAATCAATCATTTTACTGAAGTCTATTTTCGGCACATCAGAAAGTTTTTCCAGAAGTTCCTGTATGACGGGTTCATCCAGAAAAAGTAATACATAAGGACTTTTCAAAATATTTTTCAGATAAATTTTTTCTTGTAGTGTCATGGGAAGAAGAACAGTTTCTTTAGAAATTCTTCGGATAATTCCTTTACTGATTGCAAGAATATTATTTTCACATGCCTTATCAATTAAAGTATCAATTAATTCATCACTGTATGGAGAATTTTCTGTTACAATCTTCTTGATATGGTCTATCATTTCATAACGTGAAATATTTTCATTTGTTTTCAGACTATTCAGAACAATAATAAATGCAATCAGATGCCGGTTATGATACTGATTCATCAGTTCAATTTCATACAATGCCATACATAGCTCTCCATTCTTTTAATTCCTGTTCCAGTTCCTGAGCAGTACTATCAGAGGTATCTGAAAGCCAAACTTTTCCAAGATTTTTTCTAAGCCAAGGCTTCATCTCTGTTAAAGAAGTGACTTCAATATCAATTTTATCGTGAAATTCGTCCTTGGGTTCGGGAATCGCTTCCGGAAAGTACTTCTGAATTTCATAATAAAAGTCTTTTTTATAAATTAATGTCGCTGTCTGGAGCTTCTTTTTCAGAGAACATTTTCCTGTAAAACTTTTACCAAGCAAATTATGATAAATTTTATCCGCTTTTTCTTCTGACATGAGAATAAGCGGTTTTTCTTTTTTTATTTTTTCTATGGTCACTTTAGAAATATTTCCTAAACGGTACAGAATTCCGCCGTTTCTGCCATTTTCCAGAATAATACAGAATACATAGCGTCTTCCGTCCGCTTCATTGATAATGATTTTATGTGGTTGTAAATACTGATATAACACACCTTTATAGTGCAGGCTGATGGTTTTCTGTTCATGAATCGCTGTCAGCAGTACCCATAATTTTTCATCTTCCAGAACCTGTCCCATGTGCAGATGCTTACATAAGAATAAAGTATCATAAGAAATATTTTTCTGATGATTTATAATAGACAGCGTATCCATCAGATAATGTCCGCAGACTGCCGGATGATAAATATTTCTGCATAAATCTGTTAAAGCAGTCAGCCTGTAAAGCGTACTTTCATCCAGTGTATTCAGAATCACTTCCGCTTTGGAATAGAGAAATTTTCCTTTTCCGGTACGGGTAAGATAGCCATATTTTGTCATGTCGTCTATTTTTCTCTTAAAAGTGCGAGCTGATATGCCTTCTTCTTCCAGTTGTTCATTCTGCTGTAAATCTAAAAGCTTCATTTTCAGGTCAGATAGTGAAAAACTCTTTTTTTCGTTTTTTTCTGTAAAGAAAATCATCAGTTTCAGAAAGAGAATAAATTCTGTAGAAGATATATTTGTCATAGTATAAATATCCAGCAGGATATTAAACGGCATTTCAAACTCATCTGTACGGAAATGCAGGGCTTTTTCTCCGGATGTTTCGAGGGTAATTTCTTCGAGATGGTCGCCGAATGCATATTTAAGAAAATTTTTATAGCGGTCAAAGCGTTTCAGATTTTCCAGTTCGAGGGCATCTTTTTCAGAGTAACAGCCATAATAGAACAATCTTTTAATGATACGGATAGAGGTGTCATTGACGAGCATAATATTTCTGCCTTCTTCTGGCATAATGGTCACTTCCTTTCAGGATATATAAATACAGCTCTCCGGAATGGAGAGCTTTTTTGTTTTTGATAGAATGAACTCGACCACTTAAGGTCGCAAGTTCAACAAAGTATAAAATTTAGTTTCAGAATCCCGTAATTCTACGGGGTTGTAGTTGAGGAAACTATACAAAATATACTTTCCTTGTTTGATATTATATCATGAAATGTGACAAAAGTCAAGTGTTTTTTCTTTTTTCAAAAAAATTTTTTCTTTCCCCTTTTTTGACATGAAATACATCCGGATTCGTGATATAATCAGATTACAGAAACACGAAATATAAAACACTTACTCGAAAAGGAGAATGTATCATGAGAGAAATGATGATTATTTGTAAAGATTCCAAAACCAAGGGCATTATTAATTTCTATGCTGAGGATAAGACTGGAAGCTATTTCCTCTTTCAGCAGAAGTTCCGCCACAGTACTTATGAATTCTATAAGAACGGTGTTCCCATGAGCAGGGCTTTCAGCCACAGAAAAACACATGATGACAAGGCGATTGCCTGTGTGATTAAAAAACTTCCTGCTCAAATTGCCTATGCCGAAAAAGAATATGGAATTGCTATCCTGAATAAATCTAAAATCTGGCAGAACGCTGCCTGACCTCTTGAAAGGAGAATGCTGTATGTTGAATCAGAATCTGAAAGTAAATCTGCATGTATGTGAATACTGTAACTACCATTGTGCACACTGTTTCGCAAAATTTGGCTGTAAAGCCACACTTCCGGCTGAAAACTGGAAAGTCATTGCAGATAATGTGATTTCTTCCGGCAGAGTAAGAGAAATCAACATTGCCGGCGGTGAACCGCTTCTGCATCCGCAGATGATGGAAATTGTAGATTCTGTCCGTGCATACGGCATTCCCGTCAGTCTGGTGACAAACGGTTCGCTCATGACAACAGACTGGATTAAACAGAACGGAACAAAATTCAAGACTATCGGTTTTTCAGTCGATGCACTGACTCCCGAACTGCAAAGAACTGTCGGCAGATGCACCAATTCCGGAGCTGTCATCTCTCCGGAGGAATTTGGCAGAAAGATTTCTCTGCTCCGTGAGGTCAATCCGGAAATCAGAATCAAAATCAATACAGTTGTTTCGCAGGTCAATAAATTTGATAATTTAGCAGAATTCATCAAACTCTGGAATGTGGACAGATGGAAGTTACTGAAAATGCAGATTTTTGATGATGGCATTCACTGCAATGCCGGAATCAAAGTCAGCGATGCTGAATATGACAGTTATGTTTCCAGAGCATTGCATTCTCTTGGAGTGAAATTTTCTCCGGAACAGGTACAGTATCAGGCAGGTCAGACACAAGTTATCGCAGAAAGACTGCTGAAAGGCGGTTATCTGATGATTGGCGCAAATGGCTTTTTGCTGGATGATACTAAAAATGCAAGCTATACGAAAATATGTGACTGTCAGAAGGAAAACTTTGCAGAAGGTCTGAAACAACTGACATTTTATGAAGATTTGTATCAATCCAGATATTAACCATTGACTTTTTATACAAAATATGATATAATATGTCTATAATTTTTGATAATCGGAGGAATGAACAATGGCAAAAAAGAAAACTGCAAAACAGATTCGTGAAGAACAGAAAGCTGCTAAAATGCAGAAAATACAGACTTTTGTCAAAGCAAAGGAAGCAAAAAAAGAGAATGAAAAAACAGCTTCTGCTGTTAAACTTCCTGTCAAGAAAAACAGAAAGAAATCACTTGCAAAGGCTTCAGGCTCAAAAGCGGTTCTGATTGTCGGAAATGATATTATTATGACTTCTTACGGTGAGAGATGCCTTGCCAATCTGGAACATAAAATCACACCGGAACTGAACACAGAATCTCTGACAGTAAACAATGTACTAAACAATGTCAATGCCAAAGACGGAAAAAATATTTCATTTACTGGCAGAATCAGCGGTTTGTCTGTAAGTTCTGACAATCCGCTTCATTTTCATCAGACGGAAGAAAGAAAAGCTCCTAAGCCGGGAACTGACCTGCTCTGTCTGAAAGATAAGCTGGAACAATGGTATTTTGACAAAACTTTTGATGATAATATTCATATCCAGCTTATCTATCAGATTCAGGATATTGAAAAAATACTTGCTTCACATGTCAATAATATTGTATTTGCTCTGGACAACATCCTACATGCAACCGAATCAGAAACAGGCGATTTTTTAGGCATGGGATATATGAGAGCTACTAATACTTTTGAAGAATATCGGGATTCTGCCATTTCAAATGTAAAAAAATCTTACGAAACCTTTGAAACATATATCAAGAAAAAAGAGTTGCTGTATTTCGGAGAAGCTTTTTATCATGGAAATACTTGCAGAAAACCCGAAGATATTTATCATATTCTGGCTATGGTATCCAGTCTCCGGCAGTTTTGTTTTCACAGCACATTCGATGATAAGAGCAAAAGCATTAAGGGAAGCTGGCTTTATCAGTTAGATGAACAGCTTTCTGATGAATTTAAAGAAACGTTAGGCATACTTTGGGCAGAAGCAACGGAAAAGCTTGACAGGGATTTCCTGAAAACCAATACGGTCAATTTGCATATTCTGTGCGAAATTTTCGATAAGGAAAAACAGGAAGATATTATCAATGCTTACTATGAATTCCTGATGAAGAAAAGTTTCAAAAATCTTGGATTTTCCGTCAAGAAACTTAGGGAATGTATGCTGGAAGAAGCAGAATTAAATGAATTCAAAGAAGATAAATATAATTCTGTCCGTTCCAAATTATATAAATTATTTGATTTTATTCTTGTACATCATTATAAAAATGATTCTTCTCCTGAAAGTACTGCTTTAAAAAATCTGCTCCGTACTTGTCTGACGGATGAAGAAAAAGAAAAAGTCTATGTTCAGACTGCCAAGGAACTCACTGCTCTGTACAGCTATCACTTCAAAGAAGCTTCTGTCAGCGTGAATGCACGAAATATCAAAGAATATCAGGAAAAAGCACAGGTTTATCATATTTCTATTGCAGATAAAATCAGCAGTACCGGAATTGGTCTGTTTTCTCAGTTGATTTATATGCTGACTTTACTGCTGGACGGCAAGGAAATCAATGACCTGCTGACAACTTTGATTAACAAATTCGATAATATTATCGGCTTTCTGGATATACTTGATAAAATGCATCTTGATACAGAATTCAAAAAAGAATATCAGTTTTTCAATCAGGAAAATTGTAAATATACTGCAAAAGAACTGCGTACCATCAACAGTCTGGCAAGAATGCAGAAACCCTCTGCCAATGCTAAAAAAGTCATGTTCCGTGATGCACTCCGTATTCTGGGGATGGACAACCGCTCTGATGAGGAAATTGATAAGGAACTTGACAGAACCATGCCTGTCGGTGCAGATGGAAAATTTATTAAAGGCAAACAAGGTTTCCGGAATTTTATCGCCAGCAATGTCATTGAATCTTCCCGTTTCCGTTATCTGGTAAGATATAATAACCCTCACAAAACAAGAGAATTGATTCAAAATCAACATGTCGTGAAGTTCGTTCTGGAAGGCATTCCAGATACCCAGATAAAACGCTATTTTGAGGTCTGCAAAGATAAAGATACTCCCGATACTTCCAGCAAATCTGCTCAGATTGATGTGCTTGCAGGAATTCTCACAAATATTGATTATAAAATTTTCGAGGACGTTCCACAAAGTGCAAAAATCAATAAGGATGATGCCAGCCGAAACCGTGCCGAAGCTCTCAAAAAGCAACGCTATCAGGCAATTGTAACGCTGTATTTGACCGTGCTGTATCTTGTCACAAAGAATCTGGTCTATGTCAACAGCCGTTATGTGATGGCGTTCCACTGTCTGGAACGGGATGCCCTTCTGTATGGAGTGGCTTTTCCGCCCGTCGAGAAGAAATGGGGAAAAGATTACAGTCAACTGACAGCTTCTCTGCTGAAAGATGAAACCTATACCACATACGGACATCTGAAAAATCAGAAAGGTCATAGAAAATGGCATGTTCTTGTTTCCAGAAATCTTGAAAACTCTGATAAAAAAGCTGTTCACTGGTTCAGGAATATTTCTGCTCATATCAGCGTTATCCGGAATATTAACGAATATATCGGAGAAGTGCAGGAATTCCATTCTTATTTTGAACTTTATCATTATCTGGTGCAGAAAATGATTGCCAAAAATAACTGGTATGATGCAAAAAGCCAGCCTAAAACAGCTGAATATCTCGAAAATCTGGAAAAATATCATACTTATTCCAAAGATTTTGTCAAGGCTTACTGCATTCCGTTCGGATATGTTGTTCCCAGATACAAGAATCTGACTATCAATGAACTGTTTGACAGAAACAATCCTCTCCCTGAACCGAAAGAGGACAAAGAAAAGAAAGAAGTTTGACATGGTGGGAAGAGGATATTTTTAATATTCAAGCTTGACATTTGTACAAAAGTGTGATATAATGCTGATTAAGGGAATTATATTTTGTATAGTTTCCTCAACTACAACCCCGTAGAATTACGGGGTTCTGAAACCACGAAATGTGTCTACTCTATCTTTAGTCTCTTCACAACTACAACCCCGTAGAATTACGGGGTTCTGAAACTACATCGCAGACTTCTATACCATATTTTGAATCCCAACTACAACCCCGTAGAATTACGGGGTTCTGAAACAGGCCGGTCATAGCGAACTTTACCTTTTTTTCAACTACAACCCCGTAATAATACGAGGCTTGTTTTTTGAAAAAATAAAAAAAGCCCTCCAATCGGAGAGCTGAAAAAATAAAAAATCCCCTGTCCATTGCGGACAAGGGACAATAGCCTGTCTTACTTTCTGCGTGGCAAATCAAGCAAGATATCGAGAACATCACCAATTTCGCCTAATAAACTGCTTTTGCTCATGTTATCACCTCACTTTCTTAATCGGAATCGCCATAGACCGCACTGATAGCAGCACTATTGACAGCCGTCTGGGCTGTATTGGCAGCAATCGTTCCGGCTAATGTTGAACCGCCTGCACTGGTAACAGCTCCGCCGACTGCTGAACCGATTACTTCTGCTCCTGTTGCAATTGCACCGCCTACCACCGGAACAGAAGCAACAACTGCTCCCGTAATTTCTGCGGCTACACCTGTAACTGCTGCAATAATTCCAAACATTGGACATACCACCTTTCAAAGATTAAGAGAATGTATCATATAAAATGCTTCCATAATATTTTGGTATCGCTCAAATTGGAGCATGACATCACCTGCCTTTCTTCCTGAAACAAATGTCAGATAATATGCTTGATGGTATGTTTTACAACTTTCCAGATAAGTTTTTTCATCATAGTATCACCCCGCTTTCTGGTATGTGCCTGCTTAGATAAATAAATCAATCAAAGGTCGGAGTCTCATAAAATCACCTGTACTTTCTTAATAAATAATCCACGGTTTACGCTTGCGAGGACGGAACAAATCTTCCTTAGGTATAATTACATAATTTTTCATACAGACATCACTTCGTTTCGATATATTAAGTATAGCATAAACTCATGATGAAATCATGACATTTTTCGGGAAAATTCTAAAAAGAAGAAAAATCACCACCAAAGTTTTTGATGGTGATTTTTAAAATACATAACAGAGGATTTCATGTAGAAATGGGAATATTGAGTCTTTCGGCGATATCACGGATAGCGTTATAAAATCTCATCTCAGGTGTCAATAATGTCAATGACGGGTCGCCCTCATGAATGTGCATTGTCCGGCGGATTTCTTTCGGAATGACGACTCTACCGAGGCCATCAATTCTTCTGACAATTCCTGTTGCTTTCATAATTATAACCCGCCTTTCTGCGAAAGGCACCAATGGGGTTATGAAAAAGGTGCTTTCGCTAAAGTAATATTTGTGATATAATGGTAACTATTCAGTCCCTCAAAAATTCCATAATGTTGAAAGTGAAAAAATGAACAAAAAAAATTGTGAATTTACCAGTATACACAAGAATC
>CADBOP010000154.1 GCA_902796255.1 uncultured Ruminococcus sp. | reverse complement strand
GAATATTGTCCTGAACGAAAGCCAGCTGATTGAACAGTATTTTATAGATAATCAGCAATCAGAAAATCTTGAAAAATTCTATGCTTCGCAGGAAAATTACGAACAGTTACGAGAAAGATTCCGTACAGAATGCTTGCAGGAAGATTTTGATTATCCACCCTATGCCGGCGTATTTGAAGATGAAAATATCTCTGCTTATTTTGAAGCAAAACTGACGGAAATCCGTTCGGTTGCTTTGATGGAATATTTTAATTATATTCCCTATGTTGAATAATTTTCACAAAACTATTGACAAATCTTCTGAAATTTTATATAATAATAATATACTATCTTTCAGGAGGTCATTCTTATGTTCACACAAGTCAAGTTACCCTATGCCTTTGCTGCATTAGAACCCCATATTGATGCACTCACTATGGAAACACATTATGGAAAACATCATGCTTCTTATACGGCTAATTTCAACAAAGCTGCTGAAATGGCAGGTTTTCAGGATAAAGATGCTGTATGGATTTTATCAAATTTAGATTCTGTTTCTGACCCTGCTGTCAGAACAGCTCTGAAAAACAACGGCGGCGGGTATTATAATCATAATTTATATTTCTCTCAGCTTTCACCAAATCCCGCTCATGAACCAGCCGGACAGCTTGCAGAAAAAATCAACAGCACTTTCGGCAGTCTGGAAAATCTGAAAGCTGAACTGACAAAACTCGCTTCCGGACAGTTTGGTTCTGGATGGGCATGGCTTGCAGCGAATGCAAACGGTGATATTATGATTTCTGCATCTCCGAATCAGGACAACCCCATTTCGGAAAAAACCGGATATATTCCGATTTTAGCTCTGGATGTCTGGGAACATGCCTATTATCTGAAATATAAAAATCTCCGTGGAGACTACCTGAAATCTTTATTTGAAGTTATCGACTGGAATATTATTACAGAAAATTATAATGCTATAATAAAATAATTATATTTTGAATCTGCATTCTGCCATTCAGGATGCAGATTTTATTTTTTCCGGAAACTGCTTGCATTTACTGCTGTTTTATGCTATAATAAATACTCGAAAGGAGTTTATAACCTATGACCAAGCAAACATCAAAATTTGAAAATTTCGTTCGTATCGTAATTTGTATATTTGCAGTATTTCTGACCGGTATCCTGACAATTGCAAGTCTTCTCTCAACAACAGGCATGGAAATTATTCGGGAAGGCGAAAGCGTTGATAATTATTTTTTTCATCTTCCGGAGGGGTTAGAAGTTGTCTGGTATTATCATGATAATATTTTTGCCAATCTGATATGGCTTGTGATTTGTTTTGCGGCATGTTTTGCAGTCATGCCGTTTTTGAAAAAACTGTCATTGAAAAAAGAAATATTGCTTGTTTCGGTATGGGTAATCGTTCTCGGTTCAATATGGGTCATGTCCTCGCAGGTAATGCCTTCAGAGGATTCCGGAACAGTGACAACCGCTTCTGCAAGGGCAGCAAACAATGATTTTGAATGGATGGAATTACCCTATTTTTCTTATTATTCTTATCAGCTCGGCTATATTTTATTTAATGAAATCCTAATCCGGATATATCATATATTTTCAAAATCGACTTCTCTGATTTTTCTGGAGATTCTGAATGTTGTATTTTTAGCAGCTATCTATGCTGGTATTTTGATTTTAGTCAAAAAATTATTCAGGGACGAAAGAATTCATCATCTGACAGCATTTCTGATGCTGTTCAGCATACAGCCTTTGCTGGCCTGTGTATTCGTTTATGGTATCTATCCGGGAATGCTTTTTGCAGTGTGGGGAATTGTATTTGAAGTCTGCTATTTTCAGACGGAAAAAATCAGATATATCCCGTTATCTGCAATCTGTATCGCACTGGCTTATACAATCAAGCCGAATTATCTGATATGTCTGGTTGCAATGCTGATTGTCATCATCGTAAAAATGACAGGTGCATTAAAAAACATACAGAAACTTGCTGTATGCAGTGCATATATTCTGCTCAGCTGTGTGCTTTCTTTTTCCCTGCCGAATTATATTGCTTCTTCTTATGAGAACAGAAGCGGCATAGAACTGCAAGAATCTATTCCCATGACATCTTTTATTGCTATGGGGCTGAATGAATCCAGCAATGCACCGGGGTGGTATAATTACTGGCATACTATCAGCAATTTTGAACAGCATAATTTTCACACAGAATCCGCTTCACAGGCATCTGTAGAAGAAATCAAGAAAAGAATCAAATATTTCTCAGAAAACAAAATTTACAGAAATGAATTTTTCTATAAAAAATTTGTCTCACAATGGAACGAAACCAGCTATCAGAGTATCTGGAATAATAAAGTCCGGATGCAATATCAAGAAAAAGGAAAAATTGCCAACTGGCTGTGCTATGAAGAAGAACAGAATGTAAAATCATATATGGATATCTATTCCCAGCTGATTTTCACAGGGGTATTGTTTGGCAGTCTGGTATGTTTCAGAAAAAAAGAAATCATGCAGGTATTTTTCCCCCTGATTATTATCGGAGGCATGATGTATCATCTGTTAGCAGAAAGCAAATCGCAGTATGCTATGCCTTATTATATTCTGATGACAGGTTTTGCCGCTGTGGGGCTTTGCTGGATTTATGACAAAATCCGGCCATATAGCAAATTAAAAACCAAACCAGAAAAGAGGGAAACACATGAAAGAACAGAACCTGACCAGAATCAGCAAGTTTCTGAGCCTGATTCTCCGCCACAGCCCGCAGACAGTGGGCATTCAGATTGACTATCAGGGCGGCTGGACAGATGTTGAAACACTGATTCAGAAAGTCAATCAAAACGGAAAATATCATATTACTATGCAACTGCTGGAAGAAATCGTCCGGACAGATGAAAAGCAGCGATATTGCTTTAATCCGGACAAGACAAAAATCAGAGCCAATCAGGGACATTCCATTCCTGTGGATTTAGGCCTGAATGAACAGACACCGCCGGAGATACTGTATCACGGAACAGCCGAACGCTTTTTACAGTCCATTGCAGAAAAAGGCCTTCTGCCAATGTCCAGAAACCATGTGCATCTGTCGAAAGACGAAGAAACAGCCCTGAAAGTCGGAAAACGTCACGGAAAGCCATATATATTAAAAATCAAATCCGGAGAGATGCACCGGAAAGGCATCAAATTTTATTTATCTGAAAATGGTGTGTGGCTGACAGAGTATGTTTCTCCGGAATATCTTATCTGGGAAAAATAAAATATATCAGGAGCAGACCTGCAAACTGCTCCTGATTTTTTTATCTTAATGCACTTTTTCAGTCAGTTTAATTTCCAGCTTATGATTTTCAGCAGTCACAAAAACAGTATCACCCTTGTGAAGTTCTCCGTGAAGCCACATTCTGGAAAGCGGATTTTCCAGTTCCTGCGTAATAAAACGGCGGACTGGCCTTGCACCGTACTGAGCCGTTTCAGGACAGCCTGCAATTACCTGCACTGCATTCTGGTCATACTGAAGAAAAATCTGATTCTGTGCGATTCGCTCTGCAAGCATCTGCATTTGTCGTTCTGCGATTTTCAACAGACTTTCCTGACTGAGATTTTCAAAACTAAGAATTTCATCAATTCTGTTGATTAACTCCGGCGGAAGTGTTTGTTTCAGAACCTGTACCGCTTTCTGGTGTTTCTGATTCTGATTTTCAAGAAAGCCCATTGTATTTTGATTTTCATGCATACCAAGATTAGAAGTCATAAAAATCATACAGTTCCGCAGGCTGATTTTTCTGCCGGTGCTGTCTGT
>CADBOP010000153.1 GCA_902796255.1 uncultured Ruminococcus sp. | reverse complement strand
TATCAAGAACTTTAAAACCAAAGACCTTGCGTTTAACTGTCGTCAGCTCGCTGCAATGCTGACTTCCGGTCTGACTCTGGTAAAAGCACTTGATATTCTGAGCAAAGAACAGCCCACAGAAGATGCGAAGGAAGTCTGGCAGAGTGTATACGAAAGCGTGCAGAAAGGTGAGTCCTTTTCCGATGCACTGCTCCAGTACAGAGGTATCTTCCCTGACTTCATGGTGGCCATGGTTTCAGCCGGTGAGTCTTCCGGTTCGCTTGATACCATCATGCAGGACCTGTCAGATTATTACCAGAAACAAAACAAAATGAACAACACCATTAAGGGTGCTATGACTTACCCGCTTGTGCTCGGTGTATTGATGCTGGTAATTATTATCTTCATGTTCGTGTTCATTATGCCGACATTTGCAGGTATGTATGACAATCCGGATGATATGCCGGCTCTGACAAAAGTAATGATGGGCTTCAGTGACTCGCTGGTAAATTACTGGTATATCTATATTGCTGTCATTGTAGGTATTATATTCGGTGTCACTTACATGCTGAAAATTCCGTCTACTCGTTTGAAATGGGATAAATTTATTATCAAAGGGCCGGGCTTCGGGCCTTTGGTTGTGAAAATTTATACTGCACGTTTTGCAAACACAATGGCTTCCCTGTATTCTTCCGGTATCTCTATGGTAGACTGCCTGAAGCGTTCTTCCGCAATTCTGGGCAACAGCTATATCAGCCAGTGCTTTGAACAGGTAATTGATGAAGTAAAACAGGGCGAAACGCTTTCTTCTTCAATCCAGAGAACTGAAATTTTTGACTCAATGTTCTGTTCGATTATCTTCGTTGGTGAAGAAGCCGGTGCACTGGACAGCATCCTTACCAAAACCGGTGAATACTACGATGAAGAAGCAGACTCTGCCGTTGGTCGTCTGGTCGGCTTGCTCGAACCTTTAATGATTATCATCATGGGTGTTGCAGTAGGTCTGTTGCTGGCTTCAATCTTCCCGGCACTGTACGGCTCTTTCGATGCCATTGCAGCATAACACACAAAAGAAACAGAGAGGTGGAAAAGTAAATGCTTTCATTTGATATTACTGACAAAAATATCCGAATTATCAAAGGTACAGAAAGTGGCGGCAAAATCAAAATCAGTGCAGCTGCTGAACTGGAACTGGATGAAGCCGTAATTGTCAACGGCCATGTTAATGACCCGAACCGTGTTGCTGGTAAAATCAACCAGGCACTCAAAAATGCAAATATTGCCGACAAAGAGGCTGTTATCTCAATTTCTTCCAACCAGACAGTCTTTAAAGAACTCATGATTCCCCCGAATCCGAAAGAATCTGAATTTATGAAGAATGTCCGGATGGAACTCAAGAATCAGATTAATATTGATGATTCTTATTCTATCGCTTATGTTATTGTCGGCGAGCCCGAAGATGATGAACAGGGCGGCAAAGTGCAGAAAATCCTTGCCACTGCCTGCCCGCAGGATGTCGTGGACAGCTATAAAAGAATCTTCAACATGCTCAATATTCAGCTCAAATCCGTTATGATTGGCTGTAATGCCATCACCAAAGTACTGCTTGCAGATGCAAAAACCAAAGCCAAAATGCCGCTGCTGGCTGTACAGATTGATGCAAACTTCATCAGCCTGAACCTGTATGAAAACAATACGCTCTCATTCTCACGTTTCGCTTCTATTGACCCGGAAGACTATGACCATCCGGATGATTATATCTTTGAGGCAGTAAACGAAAATATCTACCGTATGCTCCAGTTCGCAAGAATCAGAGGCTCGGAAGAAATTAAAAACGTGGTATTCTACGGCGATATTGATGCACAGCCGGATTTATATGACCGTCTGCAAAAAGAGCAGAAAGCCAATGAAATTGAAATCTCCCGCCTGAATGTGCCGCCGCAGATTCATGGTTACCAGAATCTGAACTTCTCATTATATGTCAATGCCATCGGCGGTATGTTTAAGCGTGACAAGCTGACAGAACATATCAACCTGCTGGAAACCGATGCTGCCAATGCTGGTATTGCCGGAAAAGTGCCGCAGGATGACCATTCATTTAATATTGTTGCAGTTGTTGGTGTTGCTCTTGCTGCTGCTGTGGTTGGTGTAGCATTTGGTGTGCTGGCCGGCATGGATGCCAAAGTAAAGGCAGATACCCAGAGAATGCGTACAGAGCTGGATTCTCCTGAAACTGCTGCAAAACTTCAGCAGTATGACGATTTGCTTGTCATGAAAGAAACTGTGAAAAATTATGTGGCTAATATTACAAGTGCAAGAGATGCTTATAATACACAGCCTGTTATTAAAACAGAAATCTACACTGCAATAGAAGAAGCAATTGCTACTGTTGCTGCAGACACTGAGGGTGTAGGCGATGAACCGCAGTTCTCTATTGAATATGAAGAAGGTGTTCTGACAGTTCCGGTTAAAATTACCTCTACAGAGGAAATGGCACAGAAATATCCGATTGCCCTTGTAGAATATCTCTATACTACTTATGGCGAAGATGCAGAAGAAGTAGCTTTTGTTTCTTCTGTTGAATATTCCGGCTATGAAGTAGCAGAAGTACCGGTAGAAGAAAATACACAGAATACTGAACTTACAGTATCTTTTGAACTGGCAATCCATATGCTCCCGAATGAAGTGCCAGAGATTCAGGAAGAAGAAACTGTCGCAGAAGAAGCTCCAGCTGATGATGCAGCTGCTGAAAATAAACAAGAAAAGGAGAGTGATGCAAAATGATGCGTGAAATGAGCTACAGAGACAAGATGATTCTTTTAATTATCAGTGTAATTATTATTTTAGCTGTCGGATTTTTTGCTTTGATTCGTCCGAAATATGATTCTCTCGTTGCAGACAGGGCTGTCCGTCAGACAACACAGGATGAATATGACGGTGTACAGGCAAAAATTGCTCAGATTGACCCCCTGAAAAAAGGCATTACAGAAGATTATAATAATTCCAAGGAAATTGCTGAAATGTTCGTCAATGAGGCTTTCCAGTCCGTAAATGATACATTCGATAATGCAAATGCAAATTATATTCTTGAAAAATATGTACAGCCTGTTATCGATGAAAGTGAACTGAAAGTTTCCGGCATAGAAATCGGCGGTGTACAGGCAAGCGAACTGGCATATTACTACTTTGCTCCTGATGTACTGACATATTCATTGCTCGAAAGTGCCGACGTTAACGGCAATTATGCAAAAGAAGTAGAAGAAATGCTCAAGCTGAGCAATGCCATCACTGAACAGGAACTTGCTGAAGTAATGACAAATACAATGACTATTTCTGTGACAGGTAAAAAAGAAAACCTGATGACATTCCTTGATAAACTCAATGGTGCAGAAGGTGCAGAAGTAGAAGGCGGCGAAGATGGCTTCGGCAAAGATATTGCAGATAATGCAATCCGTGTAACCAGCATTGAAATTGACGACTATACATTTGGCGAAGGCCAGACAGAAGAAGTACAGGTACAGACCGGTACTGATGAAGCTGGTAATCCTGTCATGGAAACACAGACCCGTCAGGTAAATGCAGCAGGCGAAGGCGAATCCAAAATGGAAATTCAGATGACTTTCTATAATGCTAAGCCGATTGATGAGCCTGACCTTGGTGCATAAGCAAGTGGAACATCTTCATCGTGAAAGGTGGTTAGAATGATGAAGGAGCACAACACAAACCCGAGACGTGTCAAGGGTACGGTTCTCTTTACTGTCGTTACTGTCATGATGGTATTAATCGTATTCCTTGCAGGTACACTGGCTCTTGCTGCAACTGCTAACCGGCGTGCAAACCAGAATTATCAGAAAGAACAGACGGAAACGATTGCAAGAACTGTTCTGGATTCTGTAGCAAAAGCCATTAATGAAGATACTACTACCAATGGAATTAAAAAGCAGGTTTCCACAGGAAACTGCGATATGACAGTTAATGTTGAAGGAAGAGATTATCCTGTTACAGTTCGTCCGGCTGGGTTGAATCATAGCGTATATGATAGTGTAACTGACAGCTGGGCAGATGGTGCAGTATATGAAGTACAGACCAGAGTAGCAACTGCCGGCGGACAGTCTGAAACAGTTTACAGCATGTATCTGGTTTCTGATATTGCAAGAACAGTTGTGACACCGCCCCCGACAGACAACGACTCCAACGGTGCGTTCGTATCCCGTGGTAAAACCTCTGGTTTAGGTACAAGCGGTTTGATTACTGGTGGTACTTCTGTAGGCCTGAGCACATTTGACCCTAACTGGAAAGATTATGACAATGCTGGTGTTCAGGAAGCCCCTTTCTTCTATAATGGTTATATGAGAACCCTTTCTCAGGTAACTGTAGAATTTACAGGCTATGGCCAGAATCAGTATTATGCTGTTATGGGTGGTCTGGAAATGACACATGGTGGTTATGAACTGAAGCTTTCTGACAGTGCCACTGTTGCATGGGACGAAAGTAAAATTAGAGACTGGACGGAAATTCCTTGTCTGTATGTCGGCGATATTTTCAAAAATGACAGCAGTCTGGATGTAGATGTTGGTAATACTACTATGCCTGTTAATGTATATGCTGGATATATCAAAACAAATGGTAATTTCAGAGTAACAGGTGATGTATATTGCTTTGACCCTGCCGGAACAAGCGTATTTACTTCCAGTGGTTCTCAGGCAACAGCATTATACAACTGGGCAGAACGTACTATCACAAATGCAGACGGAAAAACAGAAACTACTAAATTTGGTAATTTCTACAGTGCTGGTAATGTAGTATTCAATGCGGCAAATTCTCTGTATAATATCGGAGGCGACCTGCGTGTAGAACAGACAGTTCAGATTAACGGCTATGATAACAACCCCGGCCATACACTGACTGTAAATGGTACAATTGCAGCGAATACTGTTACATTAGGCCCGAACAAAGCCACAGTAAGATGTACTAATCTTTTCGCAGATACATTGAACATTCCGGCAGGCTGTGAAGTATTCTGCACAGGTGATGTCAATGTCAACACCATTACAGGCGGCGGCACAATTCATTGTGTCAATGCAAAATACGGCACAAACAACAGTGCTACAATTGATGCAAGCGGTACGAATACAGGTTCTACCACACCGGATGTATTCAGAGACCAGAACGGCGGCACAGATATCTATCCTGCCAATATGACAAAAGATGATATTCTTGACAAGAAAATTACTGTTCCGTCAGCTGCTCAGTATGATGATGAAGAAATGTATCCCCGTACAAAAGAAGGCATCAACAAGAAAGTAAAAGTACTGGACGATGCCGGAAATTATGACCTTGAAACAGTAACTGACTTTTTCTGGGGCACACAGACAAAGAATGTCAATGTTGGCGGTACATGGGTTCAGGTAAATCCTTGGTGGGGATATTATGAAGGCGGTACATGGGTGAACGTGACAATGACAGATACTGCTCATATCACAAAATCCTGCATTCTGAAAGGTACAGCCAACGAAACATTGTATATTGATACTTCTGCTGCAACCGGAAGCAACGGTGATATTATGATAATTCTGGATAGCTTCTCTGCAAAGAATATTGTTATCAATGATAGCGGCGGAAACGTATATTTCTATGTTACTAATACCTTTAATCTTGACAATGCTATGGTAATGCCTGCAAAATATCTGCAAGAAATTCTCGGCCATGAACCCAGCATTGCTGAAATCAGAAATGTAAACAATAATACATTCCGCAATATCTCCAGCGATATCACAATCAATAGATACAATGACCTCAAGCATTATCCGAATGTCTATATCTATGGTGCAGAAGGTTCTACAATGACAGTCAACAACAATGGCATGGTAATTGCCAATATCCGTGCACCGTATATGGATTATTCCAATACCAATGATGGTGCTGGTCTGGCAAGCAATCATACTATTACTTATAAGGATAATGGTACATCTATTGATTTCACAGGCAAAACTGCTAACATTATCGGTCAGCTGATTGCAAATAACATCAACGTTTCCAACAGCTTCAGACTTATGTATGTACAGCTCAAGGGCGATGACGATGATGATGATGACGATGACGATGATGATGACGATGACGATGAAGACGAAATCACAAATGCTGTGTTCTCCACACTGTATTATAACTACTATTAATGAGAGGAGTGCTTCACATGATGAAAATTTTAAAAAAGAAAAAATCAGTAAAGGGCATGACTCTGATTGAAGTGATTGTAGCAATTGCAGTGCTTGGTATTATGGCAATGTTCGCTGCAAGAATGGCTACTGCCTCCTGTAGTATTATGAAATCTACTACACACCTGAATAATAAAACAGAGATTGAAGCCCCTTATGCTGCGGCAAGACCTGATGATTCCACTGCTTTGGAGGGAGATGTTGCAATTTCTATCTCCAGTGGTTCGTTCGCAACAATCAATTATACTGCCAGCAAGTACGATACAAGCGTACATGCCGGCGATGAGGCAGCAGACGGAAAGCAGCCCATGAACGGCGATTTGTATTACTACGCCAATATCCGTGAATAATAAAGGAGGCTGCTATGAAGATTCAGAAAAAAGTCAAAGGTTTTACTTTGATAGAATTAATCGTTGTATTAGCTATCTTTATGACTGTTATCGTTGCTGCAACACAGCTGCTCGAACCTGTTACCAAAACGATGGTCTTTGCAGATGTCCGTGAACAGGGGGAAGCACAGGTCAGCCAGATTTCCAAATATCTGGAATCAGAACTCAGCAGTGCAGAATTTATTCATACTGCTAACTTTGTTCCCACTGCCAGCGAACGGGATGATTTTGTCAATCATTTTATTGATACTTATTATTCCGGTGTGCTTGCCAAGGGTGCAACAACAGATTCTCCCAAATACGGTAAAGGTACTGTGCATGTTATGGTAATTGATAACGCACAGGGCGGAAAAGTCAGCGAATATACTTATGAAAATATCAGCTTTGCCCCCGGAAGTTCTGTTTCCGGCGGCGGGGCAGAAAAGGAATTTGCTGTCAATGCTGCTGTGTATGACAATTTCAGTTATACTATTCTGCCGTATGCATTTGCTGTTGGTGAAACAGAATTCCATTTCACTAACTTCATGCAGAATTTCCGTAATGTCAATGACACAAGCTTCTGGATTGAAGCAAGTACAGAACGTTCCATTCAGGTCGGCAATCCGCAGACATTCAGCTTTGGTACTTCTGCTACTGTTCCGCTTGTAAATGCTTCTAATCCTACCAGAGTAAGCGGCTATCCGGTCGGTACGTATTATCTCAGAACACTGGTAGATGACGAAACAGGCAAGCATCCTACAGATGCTGGTTATACAGAAACTTATGCAATTAAAGATGCATCTGCTGTACGCAGTGTACAGGCTGTGCAAATTGGCGGTACAGCATCTAATAGTAATTATGGCAATAACAGCAGTATCTCTTCAAGAGCCGGTTATGCGGGCGGCGGTTTGTGCTTCATCTATAGCTATGGTGCAGAGATGACTACAAACTAAAAGAAGCAAACCCAAAATAAAAAAACGGCAGTCGGAACGATTGCAATTCCGGCTGCCGGTTTTTTAGATTTTATTCTGCACAGGCCAGAACCTGTGTCGGGTCATAAGTAACCCATGCGGTATACCAGTCAAGAAGCTGTTCTCCGAACAGTGTTCCTAAAAACAGCCCGATTGCTAAATAAGGGCCAAATGCAAATTTTGATTCGCCGTTGATTCTTTTTAAAATCATACCACAGACAGCGGCCAGACAAATGCCGAAAAAGGCAGAAACAACAGTGGCTTTCCAGCCAATCAGTAATCCGCCGGCGGCCATTAAAATAGTATCACCAAGTTCAATCGCACGGAAACTTTCACCGAATTTTTTCGCAATTATCGGCTTGCTGATTTCTCCAATCAGGAAAAACGGCAGCCCGATACAGACAAGGCCAATCAGATGTGAGGCAAGAGAAAGATTTCCTGCTGTGACAAATTCCGGCAGATTCCGGAAAGTATCTTCAGAACACAGTGCAATCACAGAAAGCACAATATCCGGTATCGCCAGCAAAGCGATAAATAACAGAACCCTCAAATCCATTTCCTGCGTGTCCCAGTCGATAAAAGCGATACAAATCAACGCAGAGAAAAACAAGCAGTATACTATCGTCTGCAAACTGAAATCCAGTACAGAAAAGGCGATTAGATAAATGATACAATTCAGCGATTCTACAATCGGATAGCGTTTCGAGATAGGCTCTCCGCAGCTGCGGCATTTGCCTTTGAGCATAACCCAGCCAAGCACCGGAATATTATCCCGCCAGAGAATCGGTGTCCCGCAGGTCATGCAGTGTGAAGCACGCTTGACAAGCGATTCCTCTTTCGGCAGGCGAAAAATCACGACATTCAGGAAACTGCCGATGCATAAACCATAGAAAGAAACGATGAGGTAAAACATGATGTAGAACGGAAGTTCCATAAATTCATTATGAAGCATTGTGTATGTCCTCCTTAAAAAATCGATAATATATATATTATAGCATAAACTGACAGCTTTTACAAGCAGAAAATTGCAGATTTCCAATATTTTTATTCCAGCGTATAAAAATTCTGGCTTTTTTCAGAAAAAACGGAAATAGCATAACTGACAGACACATATAAAATAAGCATAAATAAATCAATTTGATGGAGGTAATTTTTCATGAGAAACATTCGTATCGGTGATTATCTTGTAGAACAGAAGCTCATCACACAGGAACAACTGATGGAGGTGCTCGCCAAGCAGAAAGAACCGGAAAACACCGGTAAGCGTTTTGGCGAAATGGTTGTAGAACTGGGCTTTATTTCTGAAATCAGTCTTTCCAAGGCTCTGGCTGCCAAGCTCCGTGTGCCTTATGTAGACCTTGGCAATATCGATATTGATGAAGATGCTGTCCGCCGTATTCCGGAATCTCTGGCAAGAAAATATACTGTTATTGCCATCAGCATTCAGGGCAGAAGACTCACAGTAGCAACAGATGACCCGATTAACTTCAATATTCTGGAAGATATCAAAATGCAGACCGGTATGGATACGATTCCAGTACTGGCAACAAAATCTGCAATTAATAAAGCAATCGGCAACATGTACTCTATGGAGAATGTCGATGACGTTCTTGCAAGTGTAAACCAGTTCCGTGATGAAGATGAAGAAGATGATTCCAAGGACAGAATCGAAAGTGCTCCTATCGTAAAACTGGCAACTACAATTGTAGAAAACTCGTTCCGTGCAGATGCAACAGATATTCATATCGAACCGTTCAAGACTTATACCAGAATCAGAATCCGTGTTAACGGTGACTTGGTAGAATTAATGAACGTTTCCAACGTAGTGCATAACGCCCTGACTACCCGTCTGAAACTTATCTCCGGTATGAACATCGCTGAAAAGCGTGTACCGCAGGACGGCCGTTTCACACAGGTTGTTGACGGCACTACCCTTGACGTGCGTGTATCTTCACTTCCGATGGTACACGGCGAAAAGATAGTTATTCGTATTCTGTCTACCGGTAATATCGCCCTGAGAAAAATTACTGACTTAGGTATGTCTGACTATAACTACCAGCTGTTTGAATCTATGATTAAGTGCCCGCACGGAGTAATTCTGGTAACAGGGCCTACTGGTTCCGGTAAAACAACAACTCTTTATGCGGCTCTTGGTGAACTTGCAAAGCCGAATGTAAACGTAATCACCGTAGAAGACCCGGTAGAAAAAGCCATTGACGGTATCAATCAGGTACAGGTAAATGCCAAGACAGGTATGACCTTTGCTGCGGCTCTGCGTTCTATCCTCCGTCAGGACCCGGATATTGTTATGATTGGTGAGATGCGTGACTCAGAAACTGCTGATATTGGTATCCGTGCCGCTATCACAGGACACTTGGTACTGTCCACACTGCATACAAACGATGCCGCTTCTACAATCGTCCGTCTGATTGATATGGG
>CADBOP010000152.1 GCA_902796255.1 uncultured Ruminococcus sp. | reverse complement strand
CCAGTAGAGAGTTTCTACAACAGGATTTCCTTCATTGTCAATAGAAGCCCAAATCATTTTTTCTTCAAACATAGCCAGAACCAGACCGGAATCTGTAGAATCTGTACCGAACCAGTAAGTTTCATTCAGAGCTTCTGCAACTGTCTTTGTAAGGGACATTTTTTCAAGTTCTTCCACAGCAGCATCAATGGAGTCTGCATCTGTCTGTGCCATAACAACCGTATCCATGATAACCATTGTATCGGATTCTTCGTCATATTCCCAGTCGAAACCGCCGGCTTCTTCGGTCAGTTCAGCATCGGAATAAATAAAGATATGGCTTGCATCTGCTGTAATATCCCAGTAGCCTTCTACCACGTTGCCGAGGTCATCAGCAAAATAGATTTCATCTTCGCCGAATGCCAGAACATAGCATGTGTAATCAGTGTCCATGCCGACCCATACAGTATTGGAAACTGCATCCAGTAATTCTGCGGCGAGTGCAGCGGCTTCATCGTCACCATCATCAGCAGATACAACATCATCGCCAGCAGCATCATCTTCCGCAGCAGCGGGAGCTTCTGTTGCAGGGGCTTCGGTGGGAGCTTCTGTTGCAGCTGGTGCTTCTGTTGCCGGAACATCATCAGCAACCGGTGTTTCTTTTGTTTCTTCGCTGCCGCCGCAAGCAGTAAAAGCAGTCATAGCAAATGTCATAGCTGCCAGTACAGCAGCAACTTTTTTCAGGTTTTTCATAATTAGTTCTCCTTATTAATATTTTTTTAGGACTTATAGTTTTCCGGAATTTTTCCCATTCAGAAATCAGGAGGAAAATACACAATGAGCAGGTGTGTATTTTGATTTCTTTGCCGGAAAGCGTTCCGGAAACTATAATTATATCATATCAGCCGAACAGCTGATATTTTCGAGGATAAATTTATAAATTATTCTTTGTGATAAGGAATAATTCCGGCTGGTTCTTCTTTAAGAAATTCGCCATATTCTTCAACAAAAGCCGCCATTCGGAAACCGGCTTCAATTTCGTCAGACTGTTCTTTTGTCATGACCAGTCTTAAAAAATGGGCATCATCAGAAACATGATTCTGTAAAGCCTGAATGATAAAATCATCTTCCGGATTGATTTTTTTTTTATGATTTCCGAGTTTCAGTGTCATATCATTTTTATCGAATTGTACTTGTTTTTTTAATTTCATAATTCTCCTCCTTTCCGGTGGATGATGCCTAACTGTAACACTTTCCGTTCTGCTTCAGCACGGTTTTTAGCACCGAGTTTCTGATAGATGTTTCTGTTATGTTTTTTCAGGCCATCATAGGAGATACCGCATTCCTTGCATATTTCCTGCATGGAAAGTCCCTGACAGAGCAATCCGAGTACCTGTGTTTCACGGTCTGTGAAATAAATATCCGGCTTTATTACATAATTCAGATAATCTGGATAAGCAAGTGCCATTTTCTTGGTTTCATCCAGAATCATTTTCAGGAAATCTTGTGAAATCTCTGATTTTTCAAGATGCATCAGCAGAGGCAGAACCGCTGCACCTTCCAGCGAGAATACACGCACAAAGTGAAACTCTTCTGCTTTCCGGAGTGCTTCTGCCAGAACAGAATGCCAGCTTTCATTTCCCATCCGGTAAAGAATAACAGCTTTCAGAATATCATTTTCAATTGTCATATAGATTCGCTGATAGCTTTTATAATATCCTGTCAGAAAACAAGCCAAATCCAGAGCATCGGCAAGATGATTTTCTGCAATCAGACAGCGGATTTTAATCATATACCTATATCTGTCCAGTACATAGAAGCTTTTCTTTTCGTCCGGAGCAGATTCCAGATAATTCTGAATTATTTTCTTGTCATTTGTATAAAGTGCAAACCATGTACAGAATGCCTGAAAGTTCGGAAGCAACTGGCTGGCATTTTCTTCTATAATTTTCTGCCGGAACATATCTATTCTGCGTTTGGCGGTGGGATATTGTCCCTGTAGCAGATGCTGTTTGACAAGCAGAGCAGTCGCTGCAAATATCATTTCCATTTTTCCGCCGTTGGAAGCATCGGCAATGCCGTTATTCAGCCTTGTGACGATTTCATAGGGATTAGTCATGCCTTTTTCAAACAGGCTTTCAGAAAGGGCAATATCTACAAGTCCTTTTCCATGCTTTCCAAGGACAACTTCCAGCGGATGCCCTAAAAACCTTGCAATTGCCGTATCGTTTTTTGACCATACACAGAAATCCAGTCCGCCGTTCATAATAGCCGGAATATTGCTTGTTACAGAAAACTCCTGCAATTTGATTTCCCCTGCCTTGACAAGACGAAATGTATTAGTAAAAATTTTAATAATCCCTTTTCCGGCTCGGTGAGGCAGGGCAATATCCAGATAAGCAAGCTTGTTTCTGGCTTCTTTCCGTTTGGGTTTTGGATTTTCTGGATTTTCAGCAAATGCTTTCAGTTCCTGATACCATTTTTCGGAATCTTGAGGATTCAGCATCAGGGAACATAACAGAGACATACCGGAAATCAGCACCGGATTTTCTAAAATTATTTGTTCCGGAAGGGCTTCATAATATTTTCTGGTATCATAATAATGACCTGTTCCGGGGTGGTTGGCAGCGTTCCGGATGAGAAGTTGTGTTATCTGTTCTTCTGCACCGGCAAGGCGGTAATATTCCAGAGCTTCGCTGATATGGTCATGCTGTTCATACCAGTATGCCGCATGGTGAT
>CADBOP010000151.1 GCA_902796255.1 uncultured Ruminococcus sp. | reverse complement strand
TACTGTGATGCAATGAAAAATCATGGGCTGCCCGTTTCTGATGATAATATTTTCTATGGTGATTTTTGGTATCAGAGCGGTGAACTCTGTGCAGAACAGATACTTTCCAGAATGAAAAAGCTCCCCGATGCAGTAGCCTGTGCAAATGACCAGATGGCAATAGGTGTCTGCAAGACATTCCATAAAAACGGAATCCGTGTGCCGGAAGATATTGCTGTTGTGGGCTATGATTCTACGTTTGAAGGTCGCACTTCTCCGCATTCCATGACTTCTGCCCTGATTCCTGCGGAGGCATTCGGTGAATATGCTTTCCGTTTTCTTATGGCAGAAATGCAGGGGAATATTCCTGAATCATTTAAGATACTCCCTCGCCTGATTTATGGGGAAAGCTGCGGCTGTAAAGAACATAATATGCCGGAATACCGCATAAAACGTGATTCATGGGGAACGGATATTTCAGAAGAAAGCTATGATTCTGTCTTTAATATGATGGACGAAAATCTTGCTTCGCAGACTTCACTGGAAGATTTTCTGAGTACAGTATATTCTTATATTTATCAGCTGCATGATATCAAAGAATTTCACCTTTGTCTCGGAAGCGACTGGAGATATATCGGACAGAATATTCACCTGCCAAATGAGGGTTATCCTGAGCAGATGCTTCATGCAATAAAATATTGCGGAAATCATAAAAATAATGTTGCAGATTTGGAACAAATCTTTTACTCTTCAGACATGCTTCCTGAACTGCATGAACCAAGAGAAACCCCCATTGCTTATTTTTTCACCCCTTTGTTTTTTGAGAATGAATGTTTCGGATATTCTGCCATAAGCTATGGTAATATGCTCCGGAGCTATGACGAAACTTTCAGAAAATGGACAAGTTCGGTTTGCAGAGGTTTTGAAATGCTGAGACGGACACTTATCCTGCGAAATATGCAGGAACAGCTGGAACGACTCCGGAATAACAAATTTTCTGTTTCCAATCATGCCTTTGAAAATCTCAATGCAGAAGAAAAAGAAGAATACCAGCTGGTTTCAAAAATTCTCAATGAAAATTTGCTGGATTACCATTTTCAGCCGATAGTAAGTGCAACAGACGGAGAAATTTATGCTTATGAAGCCCTGATGCGTTCAAGAACACAGACAAGAATTTCCCCTCTTTCTATTATTAAATATGCTGCCATGCAGGAAAGACTTTCTGATGTGGAACGTGCTACTTTTCTCAATGTGATGCAGATTATTGATAAACAAAAAGAAATTTTCGGCAATGCCAAAGTATTTATCAACAGCATTCCGGGTGTCAGCATCAGTGATGAAGATTCTTCCATACTGAACGGATATTTGAAAATTCATGAAGGTATGATTGTTGTCGAACTTACAGAAGAAGCAGAACTCAAAGATTCTGATTTGAAACGTCTGAAAGAATATTTCAGCAGAATGAATATTGACATTGCTGTGGATGACTATGGCACAGGTTATTCCAATGTCAGCAATCTCCTGCGTTATATGCCGAATTATGTCAAAATTGACCGTTCTCTTCTGAGTAATATACAAAATCAGATGCAGAAACAGCATTTTGTACGTGAGGTGATTGATTTCTGCCATGATAACGGCATTATGGCTCTTGCAGAAGGAATTGAAACTACAGAAGAACTGCAAACAGTCATCCATCTTGGTGCAGATTTGATACAAGGGTTCTATACTGCAAGGCCGGCTGCTGTCATAGCCAAGCAAATCAGGGAAAATATCAGAAACGAAATACGGCAGTATTATCAGGAACGTATTGACGGAAATATCAGAAAGCTATATATTGCTGGCAAAAAAAGCCGTATTTCCCTTACAAAGCTCGTAAAGGACGGCTGTACAGATATTATTGTCGGCAAAGAAGGTATGGTTTACAAAGATATTTCCATCATCGGCACACCACGGATGAAAACGGATATTCATCTCCGCATTGAATCCGGTTACAGCGGCCGGATTGTTCTTGAAGATGTATGCTTTTCCAATATCAAAAACCGTCCGTGCATTGAACTGGGAGAAAATACAGATGTTACACTTGTCATTGCCGGTATCAATTTTCTGTATGATTCCGGAATCCAAGTTCCTGAATCTTCCCGTCTTGTAATTGAGGGCAATGGAGAACTGAATATTGATTTAAATGCTGTTGAATCTTACGGTATCGGGAATACACATCAGGCAAGACACGGTGAACTGATATTTGAACAGGACGGCCCGCTTAATATCAGCAGCCGTGGCAAAAACGGAATCTGTATCGGTTCTGGTCTTGGTGGTATCATTCATATCAACCGTGGAGAATATAACCTGAAACCCAAAAACGAGACTTGCATTGGTATCGGGGCTCTGAAAGGCGAAGTTTCCCTTTCTCTTATCTGTTGTCATATTGAAGCCGATTTTTCTGTAACATCCGGTTTGCTTATCGGTTCTCTTGAAAACAATGCAGAAATTTCAATCAAGAGCAGTGCTGTAAACTGTTATATTTCCGGAAAATATGTTTCAGGACTTGGGACACTTCATGGAAAAAAAGCGGCTGTTCATCTGGCAGATTCGGGAATTGATTTTAACATAAGGGCAGATAATGCGACTTGTCTCGGTGCATTGTATGGAGCATCAGATATCAATATAAATTATATTACTTTAAAAATTCAGAATTCCGGAACAGAAGCCCTCGCATTTGGCGGTTACAGTGAAGATACTTCTGTTTATATTGCAAATTCTGATGCTAATGTAACACTGAGCTGTTCCATCGGAAAAGATACATTTGCTCCGCCCGAAAAATTCACGATTATTAATGGCAGGCAATTATTTATGCTCAATGGTACGAAACTCGAACGGCCTACTACTTTTAATTATGCTTCTTCTTGATTCATGAAGAACAAACCTCACTGAACCATTCCGCACTGACAAACAGCAATCCCGACCCTGTCACAGAGTCGGGATGATTTTTTAAGTCAGCTTATTTCTGAGTTCTTTACCAAGTTTTTCATAGTATTCTTTTTTCATATCATACATCAGGAGTTCTGCTTTTTTTATCACGGTTTTCAAGTCCGTACCCTCTGCCAGTCCATAAGAAATATGATAATTGCAAGAGGTGATTTCAGAATCTATTTCCTGCATGATATTGTTTAAAAATGCAATTGTTTCCTGACTGAATATCAGAAACTCATCACCGCCGATTCTGAATATTTTTTCATTTTTAAAAGAATTTTTCAAAGTATCTGCAACGAATTTCAACATGATATCTCCGGCCATATGGCCTTTTTCATTATTAATTTCATGCAGACCGTTTACATCAATATAAATACACTGGATATTGCCGCCGGAATAAGCAGAGCAGTATTCTTCATAACTGTTTCTGTTCAGCAGACCAGTGAGAGCATCTGTATTTGCATTTTCCTTTGCTTCTCTGATAGCTGTCAGATTACATCTCATAATCCATATCAGATAAAGAATGAAAATAATCATACATAATATTAACCAATGTATTAAATTATTATTAATTTTCTTTGCAGGGGCTAATACAATATCTGATTTGACAATAATAATAATATCCCAGTCTTCAATATTCATCGGCTTATAAGTAATCAGATAGGCTTCATTGTTTAATACAATTTCAGAAAAGCCCTCTTCTTTATTTTTAATTCCGGTGATAATTGTTTCATTTTGTATATCAGACAGCGTATCATATTCCTGATTCCAGCCATTTATAACGATTTCTTCTGTAGTTCTGTCCGCAATACAGAAAGCTGTCTGTCCCTCATAAATGCTGGGTGACCATGCTTTCACCAGAGAATCCGCATCTAATTCTGTGAATAACAATCCTTTTATACTGCTTCTGTCCCCGATAGGAACATAATTTCTTAATACATATTTATTTTTCAGAAAAGCAGAGGGCTGCAAATTGCTGATATGTTCTCCCTTTTTTGCTTCTTCTTCAAAAGAGATAACAGTATTTTCTACATTTGCATGTCTTGACTGCAATATCTTGTTATCTGCATTCAGAATAGCAATATTAGTAATATAATTATTTACTGCGTAAGTCCCCATCTGGTTATTCACTTCATTGGATTCCAAATCATCAGCCTGGCCTATTACTTTGGCAAGCATTCTCAATGAAGCTTTATCATTTTTAAAATTGCTTTCAATTTTGGAACATGCTTCATCTGTTGCACTTAATAATGTAGCATAGCAATTCTCTTTTTCTATTTGCAGTGTGTTTAAGCCATAAATAACACTGCTGATTCCTACAATACTGCTTAAAATGACAGACGCTATCAAAAATTTATTGATAAATTTTTGTGCCATGCCGACTCACTCCTTAGATAATAATGCAGCCTCCCAAGCATCATTCCAGCTATCCATCAGTGCATCAAAGGAATCGCCATTTATTGCAGCATCAACAACATCTTCCAAATGCTTGGAATCGTAATTTACTCCAACAGTAGCACAACTTATTTTTTCAAATTCTTCACTTATGGTAGTATTTGTCACAAGCTTTACACTGTCAAAATTCACTAAAATATTGGGATATTCATTTGTTTTTACAACAGGGATACTGCTGTTGTTGAAATCATAGCCGGATTCTTCTACTAAATATTTCACAAAAATCATAGAAGCCAGCCGCTTTTCGTCACTTAAATCTTTACTGATTCCATAGCAGTAATTACTGCTTGCAAGTGCGTATTGTTTTCCATGAATGGAAATAGGAAACGGCATATAGCTGATGTCGTCTCCATGTCCGCCGGCTGTCTGCATCTGAGAGATAGCCCAGCTTCCGAGTACCATACAGCCGATTTCACCGTTATTAATTCTGCCCTTGCATAATTCCCAGCTGGAAGAATGCGGGTCTTCCTCTGTCAGCTGATTTCTGACACAGTCATAAAGAAGCTGATACACAGCATAAAGTCCCGTGCCGTCTGCATTCTGCACAAACGGCCTTTTGGTGGAAAGCATGACATCATTCATATAATTATCCACACCGACCCCAGAACCGACTGCCTGAAAATCCCAGTTGACCAAAGGCCAGCCTGCATTATAATTTGTATAAAGCGGCACTGCATCTGTATTATCTTTAATCAGCTGTAAATCTGTTAAAAATTGCTCTGGTGTTTTAGGAAGTTCTGTAATACCGGCATCTGCCCATACTTTTTTATTATAAACAATCCCCTGCACATCAATACCGGAAGGAATGCCATAAACGATATCCTGATATACTTTGGTATCGACAGCGTGATATTTATCTTCCAGTTCCTCTATTGTAGCATAGGGTTCAAAATAGCTGCCCAGCATAGCAGATTCCACACCATTGGGAATACTGCACACTTCCCCCCAGTTTCCGGACACAAGTCTGTTATTGATATCAAAATCATAATCTGTAGCTGCTTCTACAAAGACATTGATATCAGGATAAACTTTGTTAAATTCTCTTAAATAATCCGGAAATTCAAAAGGAGCATCTGTATCTGCTATCAGGTCAGAACGGGACGTCAGAAAAATAATATCTGCTTTCAAATCTGTATAGTCTTTGCCATATGCAATATCTAAATACGAAACATGACTGATATCTTTATCAGATGTAACAGCGGGCTGATTATTATTTTCTTTTTC
This sequence comes from uncultured Ruminococcus sp., assembly GCA_902796255.1. Classification (GTDB taxonomy): domain Bacteria; phylum Bacillota; class Clostridia; order Oscillospirales; family Ruminococcaceae; genus UBA3855. The sequence continues at coordinate 1,560 of CADBOP010000151.1, read as the reverse complement.
ACTTTTACTGCTGCAACCTGTCAGGAGACAGGCTGATAATACTATAATTATCAAATTTTTTTTCATACCAATCACCTTTTGCTTTGTTTTGAGGAGAGTTTTTATATTAGACCATAGACTAAAAAAGGACATTTATTTAATTATTATTATATCATAATACAGTATAAAAGTCAATAAATTTAAAAAAATGAATGGTATCAGACAGCTTCAAAAAAGCATTAAGGTGAACTTTTTGCAGATTAAGACTGCATTGATTTCATAAGTTTCTTTTTTTCATACATTTTTTTATCTGCGATACTTTCTGCATGTTCAAGTGAAGACTCAGACGGATTATACTCTGCAAAGCCATAGGCAATCTGAAGCAAAACAGGAGGCTTCTGCTGATGATTATATTCTGTAATCCGCTGTTCCATCTGAGAAAGCAACCGCTGTGCATCATCAAGATTTCCAGAATCCATTATTGTAATAAATTCATCACCACCAGTACGGAAACAAGTACTGTCTGCGGAAAAGCTTTCCCGTATTACAGTTGCTGCTGCAATAATATGCCGGTCACCTTCTGCATGTCCATAAACATCGTTTACTTTTTTCAGATAATTCACATCAAACTGTATGATAATACAAGATTTGTTTCCGGTTTGAATTTCTTTTTCCTTTTTATGAAAAGCCGCACGGTTGGCAAGAGAAGTCAATGCGTCTGTATATGCCATTTTTTCCATTAGTTCTGCCTTGTTTTTTTCTTCGATAATACGACTTTGTTCTTTCAGCAGATACATACCTTCTGCAACAATGAAAATCAATATCCCGATTGTGATGAAAGAAATTGTTTCATATTCATTCTTTTTGCCGAACCAGAAACGCAATAAATCAATCCCCACTCCAAGCAAAGCAAAGGACATTCCCACAGTTAATGTTACTATAAAATTTTTTTCAAATTTTTTCATACGTATTGCACGGGCCATCAGACAGATGGTCATCCCCATTGCAACAGCAATATTAATATGAGAAAACAGAAGCATATCATGCGGGTCACAGATACCTGTTAAGGCTAATATTATTGTTATGATAAAATTAGCTGCCATCAGTGCAGACAATGCCGGAAGAAAATGCGTATTTCTGAATTTTGTTACACTTGCCAGAAATGATACAGGCGGATAACAGATAAACATTACACATAAATATGATATTATTTTAATCATCTCCGGATGCTGTGTAAAAGTCTGGAAAATATAAGTATCATTCATTGACCAGATGCCGGTAAGAATGGCAAAAGCACCTAATGAAAGCAGGCCAATAATATTATCAGGATTCAGATGCCTGTTTGCAATGCCAAGAATTAACATTAATATGCCGAATCCTATCATCATCAGACAAATAATCAGCTTCATCATTCCGTTCCAATATAAAATTATAATAAATTTTTCCGGTTCTGAAATACAAACTTCTTTTACGTCTGCCGTACTGTTCTGATAAACAGGCATGAGTGACAGTGTAATCGTTTCTGCATCGTCTGGAATTGGAATCATATGGACATACAGCCCATACGATTTCCCGAAAATC
>CADBOP010000150.1 GCA_902796255.1 uncultured Ruminococcus sp. | reverse complement strand
ATTATTTAATTATTACCGGAGATTTCGGACTCGTGTGGGACAGCTCCGTAGAAGAGATACAATTGCAGCAGTGGCTGGAAGAACGGCCGTTTACAACACTGTTTGTAGACGGAAATCATGAAAATTTTGACCTTCTGGAACTGCTCTATCCTGTCGAACAATGGCATGGCGGAAAAATCCGCCGGCTCTCGCCAAGTGTCATGCAGCTCATGCGGGGACAAGTATTTGAAATCGACGGCAAAAGCTTTTTCACAATGGGCGGTGCAGAAAGCTATGATAAACAATTCCGGATTCAGGGCATCAGCTGGTGGCCGCAGGAAATCCCCAGTGAAAAAGAATTTCGTGAGGCAAGGGCAAATCTGCTCGGCCACCGGATGGAAGTCGATTATGTGATTACACATTGTCTGCCCAGTTCTGTACAGCATCAGCTGTTCGGGGATAATAGTATTTATCCGGATAATGCACTGACAGATTTTTTTGATGAGATTAATCAGAAAATGACATATCACCAATGGTTCAGCGGCCATTATCACCGTGATGGTACAGTGCTGACAAACCCGAAAATGCATATTGTTTATCATAAAGTGAAATTATTATAATCATGAAAGAAAATTTTGATGTTATCAGAAAAGCTTTTGCTTTGCAGGGGAAAATTCTGGAAGTGTTTCCCCTGACAGAAGGCAGTATTCATGAAACTTATAAAATCCGGCTGGATACTGGTAAAATTTATGTTTTTCAGAAAATGCATACCGGTGTGTTCCGGAAACCGGAAGCCGTGATGCGGAATATTTTCAGAGTGACTAAATATCTGCAAGAAAATTTTCCGGATATGCAGACACTGCATTTTTATCAGACGCTCTCCGGTGTACCATTGTATCAGAACTGGCGGGTGTCTGCATATATTCCTGCACAGAGTATGAAAATCTGTGAAAATCTGAAGCAAATTGAACAGGCCGGAATGATGTTCGGCAGGTTTCAGAAAGCTGTTTCCGGTATGAATGCTGAGAAATTCTGTCCGGTACTGCCGGAGTTTCATAACACAAGAGCCTATTTTCAGAAGCTTTTGCAGTTTCATGCAGACATGCCGGAACTGGAAAAATTAAAAAGCTGGCAGTCACAGGCATGTTACGTCTGTGATGCTTATCAGAAAAATAATATCCCCCTGAAAGTTACTCATAATGACATGAAATGCAGTAATCTGTTGTTTGATGCTTCCGGAATGCCTGTGGCTGTGATTGATTTGGATACCGTCATGGGCGGTATGCCTGTCTATGATTTTGGTGATGCCGTGCGTTCATTTGCCTCGAATACAAGTTCTTCAGAAGCAGATTTATCAGTAGTGGGGCTGAATATGCAGAAATATAAGGCCTTTGCTTCAGGGTGGTTCTCACAGACGGAATATTCTCCGGAAGAAAGAAAACTGCTGATTCCGGCTGTTTTTTCTGTGACCGTGGAACTGGCTGTCCGCTATCTGACAGACTATTTGCAGGGAAATATTTATTTTAAAACAGATTATCCGGAACAGAATCTTGTCAGAACAAGAAATCAAATCAGGCTGGCACAGGAAATTTTAAACGGCCGGAAAGAGATGGAGAAGTTTTTATGAAAAAAATGCTGTATCAAATCATAGAAAAATATCATCTTGTCGAACAGACTTGGGAATGGTTCTGGAAAAATTATGATTCCTATCTGAAAGAACAGTCCGAAGAAGCACAGGAATATGGTCTGTACAGCAGGGATTCCGTCAGTCCGTATCTCTTTGACCGGTCTTATCATGTTTCGTATGAGAACGAAATTGAAATCATCAGGATTACAATTCATATGTACCGGAAAAAAGATAATACTTATATTGGAAATTATTCTCACGATTTCGATTTGAACGGAAATGGTGTGGATGATTGGTTTATAATAGAATAATTTTTATTTACAGGAGGAGTTTTATTATGGAATTTACAGAAGTAATCAGCAACCGGAGAAGCATCAGAAAATATTCTGACAAGCCTGTTACAAAAGAAGAGATAGAACAGATAATTGAACTGACCAGATTTTCTCCCAGCTGGAAAAATACACAGACATCCAGATTCTATGTGATTCTTAATCCGGAACTGAAAAATCAGATTGCAGAACAGGGAACTTGCGATTTCTCTAAAAATAAGCTGAATATTCAGAGTGCTCCGGCTCTGGTAGTTCAGACAACCGTGAACGGCATCTCGGGCTATGAAAAAGACGGAAGTTTTACAACATCCAAAGGCACACACTGGCAGTCATTCGATGCCGGAATTGCTTGCCAGACATTCTGCCTGACAGCCTGTGACATGGGACTGGGTACACTGATTATGGGTATCTTCGATGAAGAAAAAATCCGGAAAATTTTAAATATTCCCGAATCAGAGAGCATTTCTGCTCTGATAGCTGTCGGCTATGCAGAAGAAAAACCAGAGATGCCCAGAAGAAAAGCAGTGAATGACATCATGCAGATTTTTTAATTTTTTTCTGAAACACTTGCTATTTTCGACAAAATATGCTAAAATAGAAATATCCCCTTGGAAAACACAGGGAAAATATTTTCTAATCCGGAGGCATTCTGCATGGATAAGTTCGCTGAACAGCTCGTGAAAAAACAGGATTCTACAAAAGATACAATGAAAAGAGCCTGTGTGATAATACTCGCCGTGACAGTCACTGTGATTTCGCTCGTGATGGTCGTCATGGGGTTTGCATTGGCGATAATTCTGCCGGTCTGTGCCGGCTGGGGTGCATGGTATTTCCTGAAAATGCTGAATATTGAATATGAATATTCCTGCACTAACGGTATTCTTGATATTGATAAAATTATGGGGCAGGCGAAAAGAAAACAGCTCCTGAGTATTGAGGTCAAGAAATTTACTGCCTATGGAAAAGCCGGAACTTGTCCCGAAGAAGAACAGGAAGATGATTCTGTTACTACTTTTTCTGCTTTAGGATTCTCCCTGATGGGTGAGAATGACGATGCAGAAGAATATTATGCAGAATTTGAACATCCGGAATATGGAAAATGCTGTTTATATTTTAATCCCAATTCCAATTTCAGGGAAGCCCTTGAACCGTTTTTGTCCAGAGAGATGAAGATAAAATTAAATAAACACTGAAGCAAAGCCCTTTCTGAAATGCAGAGAGGGCTTGTTCTGAATCAGAAAGGATGAATTTTATGTTAGTGACGCCGAAACAAATGCAGATGCTTGAAAAATTGACAGACGAATCCGGTGTATCTTATGCCGAAATGATGGAACGTGCCGGACATGCACTGGCGGATTTCTTAATTCAGAATTACGGAGACTGTGAAAGTTTTCTGTTCCTTGCCGGAAATGGCAATAACGGCGGCGACTGCTATGTTGCTGCTTATTACCTGAATTTTTATCATAAGCAGATTCAGATTCTCGCACCAATGGGAGAACCGAAAACAGAAATCTCACAGAATGCCCGTGACAGAGCCATAAAAGCCGGAATCATGATAAAATCTGAACCAGATAGCTTTCTGGAAAATGCCGAAGTTCTGATTGATGGCATATTCGGCACAGGTTTCAGAGGGGAACTGCCTCAGAAAATTCAGGAATTATTTTCCGGTCATGAAGACCAAATCAGAATTGCCTGTGATATTCCCAGCGGCGGAAACGGTGCTACAGGTGCTGTCAGTGCAGGTAGTTTTGCTGCTTATGATACTGTCACATTCGGAGCGGAAAAACTTGGTATGAGTCAGTATCCGTTAAGAAAATATTGCGGTGAAATTCATGTTGCAGACATTGGTATTCCTAAGAATGCTTTTCAGAAAATAGAACCTGTTCACAGATTACAGCTTTCAGAAATCAGAGAAAATCTGCCATACCGTCAGCCAGATGCATATAAGAATCAATTCGGTCATGTGCTGGCAGTCGCCGGAAGTGTCCGCATGAGGGGGGCTTGTATTTTAGCTGTCACAGCGGCCATGCACAGCGGTGCAGGGCTGCTGACCTGTGCTTCGGCAGAACAGGTTCTGACAGCAGTTTCTATTACTCTGCCGGAGGCGATGTGTCTGCCTTTACAGACAGATAAAGACGGCTTTTTCCTGAATACAGAAAATCATGAGATTTTGGCACAGGCTTTGAAAAATAAACAGGCTTGTGTCATCGGCTGTGGGATGGGTGTCACAGAATCGACAAGAAATCTGATAAAGTTTTTATTTTCAAACAGTTCCTGTCCGATTATTTTGGATGCAGATGGTCTTAATGCCATAGCCGGCTGCATAGAATTAATACCGGAAGGACGAACTATTCTTACACCACATATGGGAGAAGCCGCCAGACTCCTGAAAACAGAAGTATCTGAAATCCAGAAAGACCGGATTTCGGCAGCCCGAAAACTGGCAGAAATTACAAAAGCTGTCGTGATTCTGAAAGGAGCTGGCACAATCGTCACAGACGGCTTGCAGACAGCTGTCTGCAATTTAGGAAATGCTGGTATGGCCAGAGCAGGGAGCGGCGATGTGCTTGCCGGAATAACAGGTGCATTTGCTGCACAGGGGCTGGGGCTGTATCAGGCAGCCTGTACGGCTGTGACTGTTCATGCCGCCGCAGGAGATGCCGCTGCGGAATCTCTGCCGGACAGATATATGCTCCCACAGGATTTAATTCGTTCTCTGAAGGATATTTTATAATATAATTATCTGCAAAAATACAGGAAAGAAAATCAGATTATTTTTCTGAGGTGATTGTATTATGTATTATAAAAAGCATAGCCGATGTGTTTTTGCAGCGTGCAGTCTGACAGGCTTGTTATGCAGTACAGGGTGTACAGTTGTGCAGGGTGTGCCGGAGAAAATTGCAAACCCTATGACAGAAGGCTTTACCGCAGAAATCAGTATCACAGATGCCGATTCTGAAAGCAAAGCCACGCTGACCAGATACGGTACAGATGCGTGGTGTGTCGTATTCAGTGAGCCGCAGACCCTCTCCGGAGTGCAGCTGGATTTCTTGGATGATGAAGTCAGGGCTTCTTATAAAGGACTGGAATTTTCTGTGCCGCAGTCTGCACAGGCCATCCGGACAGAACTGGAAGATTTAATGCAGATTATTGATGATATGGCTTTGTCTCCGGATTTGAACGGTAAAAATCAGGAGGATAAAATCATTTATGACGGAGAAATTCAGGAAGGAAGTTATACACTAATATTCACACAGGAGGGAATACCAGAAGAATTTTCCCTGCCTTGTTATCAGCTGAAAATCCATTTTGACAGTTTTACACAGCAAAATGGTACTGTACCGGCAGAAACAACCATTCCGGTGATAATAGAATCAGAAACTGTACAGGCAGAAACAGAAAGCACAGCTGAAGAAGCAATGCTTCCGGAAACTGTTCCGGCCGAACCGGCAGCTGTCATCGAAGAGGCAGGATAATAAAAAAGCCTGAGAAATTCAAGTTTTCTCAGGCTTTTTACTTGTCAGCAGTTACTGGATATTTTCGATGTTGGCTTCTGTGAATTTCTGGAACGGCAGACTGAGTTCAATGGCATTTCCAAGATAAGATTCATGCCATGTCTGATAATTTGTCACGTCAAGCGGGTCAGAAAGCCCTGTGTTTTCATCGTCAGAACGGGAAATGAGATAGACATAACCAAATTCACTGAAATCTGCATAGTCCGGATAAATTCCCTGCGGATTTTCAGGCTGGTTCATAGCTTCCTTGCTCCATGCTTCTACAGAAGCAACTTCAGAATAACTCCCTGTAGCAGTATCGTACTGATACAGTGTATATCCCCAGAAATCACCGCTCAGGGGAGATTTGTAAAGATTGTCGGCTTCAATCATGCCGTTACTGTAGAAACGCATGTAAGGCGTTGTTTTTAATTTGTTATAAATATTGCCTTCATGGTCACGGCCGTAAATAATCCCTGTCACAGAGGCAGAAGCAGTATTCGACCAGCGGATAATCAATTCTTCACTGCCGTCATTGTCAATGTCATAGACAGCAAATTCATTTTCTGCCATGTCTGAGTCATTGAGCGTTTCAAAAGAATCGCTCTGGAAACTCTGGCTTTTCAGAATCGCTTTCAGGACAGAACGATAAGTAATTTCTTCGGCAGAGCTGGCAGATTCTGTAACAGATTCCGGAACGGTTTCTGTCGCAGGCAGTCCGGAAGCTTCTGTAGCAGATTCTGTGCTTTCTGTTTCTGTTTCAGAAGATGTTTCTTCATTCGAGGGCTGTTCTGATTCTGTTTCTGAATGTGTTTCTGTTTCTGTTACAGCAGCAGATTCTGATTCAGCAGGAACAGCAGTTTCTGTTGGCATTTCTGAATTAACAGATTCCTGTGCCACAGCAACAGTCTCTGTCATTGTTTCAGAAACAGAAACGGGAGCAGATTCTAAAATGCTGATTTCTGTCTGTACAGAAGCAGCCGCCGACAAATCTGTTTCTAAAATATTGGATTCCGTCACTGCCTCCGGAACAGAAGCAGCAGACTGCACCTCCGGACGGGTATTCCGTAACCAGCACAGCAAACCGCCTGTCACAGCCAGTGCAGCAGCGGCAAGCGAAAAGAGCAGCGTTTTTCTGCTGTGTGGTTTTTTATCCTGATTTGTAAAATTTTGTTTCATGATAAATCCCTTCTTTTTTGAGATATCTGCGGACTTACTTTACTATAGCACATTTTTATAGATTTGTCAAGCATATCATATCCGGATTCTGAAAAAATGAAAGAAATCTCCTGCTGTTTTCCACACAGCAGGAGAAACTTGTAAATTTATACAAAAATTTCAAACAAGAAGCAATCAGTCGTTAGCCTTGCCTACAGAACCGAACAGAGTCATCTTTTCAGCAACTTTTGCCTTGATAGCTTCAAAACCAGGAGCGAGCAGTTTTCTGGGGTCGAAGCCCTTGCCCTGCTTGTCCTTGCCTTCTTCAATATATTTTCTGGTAGCTTCCTGGAAAGCCCACTGGCATTCTGTGTTTACATTGATTTTTGCAACACCCAGAGAGATAGCCTTTGTAATCTGGTCGTCAGGAATGCCTGTACCGCCGTGCAGTACCAGAGGCATCGGGATTTCTCTGCCTTCGTTGACTCTCTTGTTGATAGCATCGAGAGTTTCAAAGCTCAGGCCTTCCCAGTTTTCAGGATATGCACCATGAATATTGCCGATACCGGCAGCGAGCATTGTTACACCGAGGTCAGCAACTGTCTTGCATTCTTCGGGGTCAGCACATTCACCCTTGCCGATAACGCCGTCTTCTTCGCCACCGATAGCACCGACTTCAGCTTCAAGAGAAATACCCAGTACATCGCAGGTATTTACCAGAGCTGTAGTTTTAGCAACGTTTTCATCAAACGGCAGGTGAGAACCGTCAAACATGATAGAAGAGAAACCAGCGTTAATGCAGGCTTTTGCACCTTCAAAAGTACCGTGGTCAAGATGCAGAGCAACCGGAACTGTAATATTCAGTTCTTCAATCATACCCTTTACCATGCCGACAACGGTCTTATAACCGCACATATATTTGCCTGCACCTTCGGATACACCGAGGATAACGGGGGACTGGAGTTCCTGAGCTGTGAGCAGGATAGCCTTTGTCCATTCGAGATTGTTGATGTTGAACTGACCGACAGCATATTTGCCGGCTCTTGCTTTGTTCAGCATGTCTTTTGCAGAAACTAATGCCATAATAAAATTCCTCCTAATTCAATTCAGGCAGGGGAAAATCTGCATGTTTCACCCTGCGAACTTTAACAGTTTTAGTATAACATAATTTCTGAATTTTGTCAATAGAATTTTTTTATTTAGAAGGATTATTCCTAAAAATAGTTGGTGATGTTCTGTAAAATGCATAAATTTTAAAGTAAAATACAGATATTATTGTCATTTTCTGCAAAAATACAGAAAATCTCTTGACAATATAGTAAATATGGTTTACAATAAGATTATAATTTTTCATGATATAGGAGGTAATTATCATGTGGACAAATCAAATGCTAAAGCAAAATGCATGGAATTCGCTGAAATCCTATTACTGGACTGCTTTTGGTGTGACACTGGTAGCCAGTCTTCTTGGCGGAAACAGCAATTTCACGGGCAGTTTCGGAGGAAGCAGTGCTTCAAATTCATATTCTGAAAGCACCAGTGACATGAGTACTGGGCAGGCGGTTACTATATTAATTGCTGTGCTTGTAATCATGGTGGTTGCACTGGGAATTGCACTTGCGATTTATGCGTTTCTTGGTGGTGTAGTAAAATGCGGAGAATGTAAATTCTATTGCAAGGCCAGAACAGGTGATGTAAATTTCGGCTATCTGTTTGATAATTTTCAGGGCGGCAGATATATGCCGACTGTGAAAGTAATGTTTCAGATGCAGCTGGAAATCACACTCTGGACATTATGCTTTATTATTCCGGGTGTGATTAAGAGTTATGAATATATGCTTGTGCCGTATCTGATGGCGGAAAATCCTAATTTATCCAAAGAACGTGTATTACAGATTTCCAAGCAGACAATGGAAGGCGAAAAGATGAAATGTTTTATGCTGGGTCTGTCCTTTATCGGCTGGATTTTATTAGGCTCTCTGGCCTGCGGACTGGGTGTGCTGTTTGTATCGCCTTATATGGAAGCAACTTTTGCAGAATTTTATACCTGCATGAGAGCAAAAATGATAACTACAGGAATTACATCTGAAGAAGAACTGAGCGGTTATAATAATTATAATAATTATGGCGGTTATCCGCAGAATAATTATAATAATCCGAATCCTTATCAGAATGCTGACCCCTATCAGAACCAGAGCCCTTATCAGAATCCTGACCCGTATCAGAACCAGAGCCCTTATCAAAATCCTGACCCGTATCAGCAGCAGAATAATAATGCATCACATGTAAATTTAAATAAAAATCCTTATGATGATAACCAGAATAATAATTATTAATTAAAAAATCAAAAAAAGCCTGTCACTTCCGACAGGCTTTTTTTTATACGATTATTTAAAATAGCAGTATAACTGACATTGTATCATGCCATTGTATAATTTTCTTCTCTTATCTGCTTTCCGGCCGAAGTAATCCTCAAATTCTGCATCTCCACAGATAATATAAGCCGGTGTTTCCAATACTCTGCCCATTGTCCGGTAAATCCTTCTTGCATCATTCAGTTCAAGCATTCTCTCCCCATACGGCGGATTGCAGATTGTTACTGCTTCCGGAATTGCCTTGAAATCAGCAATATCCCTCTGCTGTACCTGAATATATTTCTCAACACCTGCTTTTTTGGCATTGGCCATCGTCAAAGCAACAGCATCAGCATCAATATCAAATCCATAGCCGATAAAATCCACATCATGTGTAATATTATCCAAAGCTTCTGTTCTTGCATTCTGCCATGCAGATTCCGGAATACAGTCCCATTGTTCAGAAATAAATCTTCTGTCCAGCCCTGCTGCTATATGACAGGCTCGGCGGGCGGCTTCAATCAAAAATGTACCGCTTCCGCAGAACGGGTCACAGACTGCCATATTGCTCCGGAGTCGGGCTAAATCTAAAATTCCGGCGGCCAGTGTTTCACGAATCGGTGCAAGATTGGCATTCCGGCGATAACCTCTCTTATGCAGGCCAGCTCCGGAAGTATCTAAATAAATACTTACCTGATTTTTTAAGATTGTAAACTGCAACTGGTGCAGACTGCCGGTTTCCGGTAAAAATTCCGAAGTATGATAGGCTTTCTGCAAACGTTTCACAGCAGCTTTCTTCAGAATCTTCTGACATGCCGGAATACTGGTTAATTTAGAATTCAGCGAATGCCCTTTGATGGGAAAGGCATCTTCTTTACCGATAAACTGTTCAAGAGGGACTCTGGCCATGCCGTCAAATAATTCTTCAAAACTTTCAGCATGGTATTCTGCCAGAAGAATCTGAACACGTTCAGCAACAGAGAGATTGATATTCGCTTTGGCAAGCGTATCAAAACCGCCCTCCCAGCTGACACGGCCGTCCTGTACGGTAATATTTTCCCCGCCGATGCGGGTCACTTCAAACCGGAGTACTTTCTCCAGTCCGAAATGACACGGTGCAGAGAATTTTATTTTTTCAGTTGTCATGATATTAATTCTCGCTTTCTGTTTCAGGAAGTGTGAACGGATGACTGGAAATTGTCTGATAATCATTTTCAGTTTTAGCTGCATCATACGTTCTGTTTTTTCTTGAAGAAGAATAACTACAGCTTGTGCAGACAGGTGCATTTGTAGATTTCCAGTAACCAGTTTCGCCTTTCGGGCAGTAAGTGCCGGCCATCAGTCCGGTATTGGAGCAGACAGGGCCTTCCACTACAGTATCACATTCCGGATATTTCGCTTTAGTATCCATGTCGTTTGCATATTCGCCGATGACATTATACCACATCTGGGCAGAACTGATAGAAGTATCCAGTTTTTCACGGTCTTTATAACCAATCCAGACACCGGAAACAAAATCTTCTGTCAGACCAATAAACCATAAGTCATCCCAGTTCTGGGTTGTACCGGTCTTGCCGACTACTTCTTTATTGGCAAGTTGTGCCTGTGCAGCAGTACCGCTGGAAGAAACGACATTTTTCATCATACGGTTCATAACATAAGCTGTTTCCGGGTCAACAGCTTCATGCGGCTGGCCGACATTTTCATAAACCAGTTCATGATTGCCCTGTTCCAGACGGCTGACAATATGGGCTTTGTAGTACGTTCCCCCGTTGCCGTAAGGAATATAGGCATTGACCATATTTTTCATAGTAACACCATAAGTCAACGCACCTACACTCAAAGGCGAAAGGGCTTTGTCTGACATGCCCTTTGGATTAAGTTCTGTCAGTTCCAGACCCATGTTTTCTGTTGTAAATTTGAAAACAGCATCCGGTGTCAGCGTATCTACTAATCTTGCTGAAATTGTATTCAGTGATTTCATCAGGCCATAATAAATCGGAATCTGATTATAAGAATAATTTGTCGAAGTAGAATCAGAACTATAGTTTTTCGGCCATGTGCTGCCGTCCGGCATTTCCAGACCAGCATCCTGTAATTTAGAGCCCCAGTGGAACTGGTCTGTATAAATTCCATAGCCATAACCGGCAACAGGCTTGATGGTAGAACCCGGCTGACGGGTTTCCTGTGTGGCATAGTTCCATACAATAGAACCTGTCTTTTCACCGACCGCACCGACACAGGCCAGAATTTCACCCTGATAATTCATAGCAATAAACGCACTCTGCGGATAGATAACTTCATCACGGTCATCAATAATATCATCACCGTTGCTGTCTTTATATCTTGCAGAATTTCTGGTATTAATAAGATTGCTCAGACTCAGGTATTTTTCTTCAACATATTCCTGCATTTTCTTGTCAATAGTCACATAAATCTGATAGCCGCCTGTGTTCAGTTTTTCCAGAGCCTCTTCTCTGTTGATAGCATAGGTATCCATGAGATAATCTTCTACTTCAAGAATTGCTGCATCGACTACCCATGAAGTCGCCTTCTGTGTATAGTCATAATCTTTTGCCTGCAATTCCGGATGCATTTTTTTATATTCATCTGTATCTGTATAGATAATATGCTCGTTCAGGGCTTCCTGATATTCATCATAAGTGATAGCACCATGGTCATACATCTGCCAGAGTACATAAACCTGACGTTCACGGTTTCTTTTCCGGCCTGTGTTGACCCATTCGCCTGTCTGGTCATCTCTGTAGCCTGCAAAAGGATTTATCACCTCCGGCGACTGCGGAATCGCTGCCAGTACACTGGCTTCTGCAACTGTTAAATCTTCCACATCCTTGCCGAAATATTTGATAGATGCCATTTCAATTCCGTTTGCTTCGCCGCCAAAACCGATATAATTCAGATACTGTTCAATAATCACCTGCTTCGGATAATTCTTTTCCAGTGTCATGGCACGGAAAATTTCCCGAATCTTACGGGAAGGTGAACGGGTATCTTCACCGGTAACGTTTTTGATTAACTGCTGTGTAATTGTAGAACCGCCTCGTTCAGAGTCCCAGAAATGCAGTACCATATTGACACAGGCCGCAATCGTGTTTTTATAGTCTACACCGTCATGACTGTAAAATCTTTCGTCTTCCGTATAAACAAAAGCATCTATGACATGCTGCGGAATCTGGTCGATTTTTACAGGAATTCTCTGGTTCTGGTTTGTAACCTGATAGAGTGTTTCCAGTTTTCCTTTTTCGTCATAGCCGTAAATATTCGTATTATAGCTCAGTTCCATTTCTTCAAGCGTGATTGTAGAGGCTTCATCCATGAAATCCAGTACATACACGGCCACAGCACTTGCTACAATAGTACCTGTAATCAGGCAAATCAAAAAAATAGAAAGCAGTGTCGTGAGCAGAATGGAAACCAGCTTTTTCAGCACACGCCATTTCCGGCTGGGTTTTTTCTTGTTCTCATGATTTTGCATAGCATCAGAAATCCTTTCTTCTTATTTTTAGTCATGTAATTTTATTATAGCACAGAAATCCGGATTTGTTAAGTCTTTTTTGAAAAAAATTTGATTTTTCACGAAATTTTCATGATTTGGATTCTGAAACGCTGGAAAATTGCCGTTTTTCACAAAAATAAAAATATTTTCAGTATATTTTTCCGGAAGTGAGACATGCTGATTTTATACTCTTAATACAGAAAGGAAGAAATCCAGATGGAAAATACAAGATTTCATATCGGGCTGCTGCTGGCCTCTATGACGTTTTCGGCTGTGCTGCTGGTCGTTTCAGCAGGAAATGCTGTGAAAGCACAAAAAGAAATCCGTGTGGAGAAAGCAGCGGCACTGGCTGAAAAAGAGCCTGTCGGATTTGTTTTGAAAGAATATGAGGGAAAAGCGGCTCTGTTCCGTGAAAACAGTGAAAAACCCTATCAGATTCTGGATTTGGAAGTCTGGCTTCTGCCAGAAGCGGACAGGGAAACACTCGAACAAGGCATTTATGCCCAGAACGAAGAAGAACTGAAAGCCTTTCTGGAAGACTGGGAAGGATAAACGCTTTTCCCTCTGCAACTGCGGAAGTATTTCTGAAATAAAAATACAGCAGCCCATAACAGGACTGCTGTATTGCTTTCTATTATTTTTATTATAAGAAATATTTTACACCGTTTTCAAAAATCTGCTGGTCTTTGCAGCCTGGTACATTCTTGCTGATGTCTGTGCCCTTACGTTCACTGTGTCCCATCTTGCCGAGAATACGGCCGTCCGGTGAAGTGATACCCTCAATTGCACTCATGGAAGTATTCGGATTATAACGAATATCCATAGTAGGCTTGCCGTTCAGGTCAACGTACTGTGTCGCAATCTGTCCGTTGGCAGCGAGTTTCTGAATCAGGCTCTCCGGTGCAACAAAACGTCCCTCACCATGAGAAATCGGAATTGCATGAATATCACCGACTTCACTCGAAGCAAGCCACGGCGATTTATTAGAAGCAATTCTGGTATTCACCATCATAGACTGGTGTCTTGCAATGGTATTGAATGTCAGTGTCGGGGATTCGTCTGTCATATCCACAATTTCGCCGAACGGTACAAGTCCGAGCTTGATTAAAGCCTGAAAACCGTTGCAGATACCCAGCATTAAGCCGTCACGGTTCTGGAGCAGGTCATGCACAGCATCTTTTACAGCCGGATTCCGGAAAAATGCAGTGATAAATTTGCCGCTGCCTTCCGGTTCGTCACCGCCGGAGAAGCCGCCGGGGAGCATGACAATCTGAGATTCTGCAATCTTCTGTGCAGCAAGCTTAACCGATTCTTCAATATCATTGGCCGACAGATTCCGGATAACAAGAATTTCTGTGTCTGCACCGGCTTTCTGGAAGGCTCTGGCGGAATCATATTCGCAGTTTGTACCAGGGAAGGCCGGAATAAATACTTTCGGCTTTGCCACATGAATTGCCGGAGCGGGTCTGGTTTCAGCCTTAAAACTGTAAATTTCAGGTTTTTCATCTGTTGTCTTGATTCTGCACGGGAAAACAGATTCCAGCTTTTCTTCCCAGATTCTCTGGAGAGATTCCATAGAAACAGAATAATCCAGCGTATAAATTTTATAATCCTCAATTGTCTGGCCGAGTACAGTTTCATCCGGTTCAGCCTCGCCGTCAAGTTCAATAATAAATGCACCATAGCAGGGCTTGAACAACGTTTCCGCAGAAACTGCACCAGCGAACTGGAAACCGATTTTATTACCCATTGCCATTTTCGCAATACCTTCAGCCACACCGGCATAGCCGACTGTCCATACAGCTTTTGCACGGCCGTCAGCAATAATCTTTTCCATCTGGTCAAATACTTTCCGGATGCTGTCGAAATCCGGCAGACCGTCAGAATTATATGCAGGTGTCAGTAAAATTACTTTATCACCGGTATTCTT
>CADBOP010000149.1 GCA_902796255.1 uncultured Ruminococcus sp. | reverse complement strand
TGTATTTCTGTTTCCGGTTCTGTTTCTGGAACAGGTTCTGGCTCTGGAATGGGTTCATCAGGAATAACGTCTTCTCCTCCTGTTCTTGGAGCAAGAATAGGTTCTTCCGGTCCTTCTGTTTTTGGCGTATCGACAGGACGGCCGTCTATAGAAGAAAGGGCAGATTTTGCATCTTCTGCAATACCGGCGACATCATCCGCAGCAAACATGGCAATCTCATCGTCATAACCAAAATCAGCATCACCAGCCGGAGCAGCCTCTTCCGCAGCGGCCGGAGCTTCGGCCACAGCCGCAGAGGAGTAATCCCCATTCACCGCATCGCCGGAAAATTCAGCAGCAGGGGCTTCGGCATAGGAAGAAGCCTCGTTTGTTTCCATGCTTGCACCACATCCGGTATAAGCGAGCATGGTCAGGACAGCAGCAAATGTAATTAATTTATGATTTTTTTTCATGATAAAATTCCTCCTTAAAAATACTTTGTGAATGTTTCTGTTATATATACGGAAAAAGCCTTTTCTTTTTATGGGTGAAAAATGCACAAAGTTTTATTATATTTTTTGTAGGATATTGACAGGAATATAAAAATCTGTTATAATTTTAAAAAAGGAGAGTGATTTTTTTATGCTGAAAAAAATAAGCATTGCCGTTGCCTGTCTCTTTCTGCTGAGTCTTGCAGGCTGTGCCGGACAGGATACCACTGCCGGAAGTTCTGAAAATCCGCCGGCTGCTGTACGGGAACTTTCTGATTCTGAAACCGCATCTGAAGCCGCTGCCAATATGAAAATCGGCTGGAATCTGGGTGACACACTTGATGTCTGTGCCGCTGACCGTGACGGTGACGGCCTTGTGAATGAACATCCGGAAGAAGGTCAGGAGGTTGATGAGACTTTATGGGGAAACAGCATGACAACACCGGAACTGTTTGCACATCTCAAGGCTGATGGGATTAATGCTGTCCGGATTCCTGTGACATGGCGTGACCATCTCGGAGAAGCTCCGGATTATCAGATAAATCCGGAATGGCTTGCCCGTGTGCATCAAGTTGTGGATTATGCCATTGCACAGGATATGTATGTAATTCTGAATATTCATCATGATGGCGGCGGTGACCCGCAGTTCGGTGCATGGATTAGAAATGCTTCTTCAGATTATGCAGGCACAGCGGAAAAATATACAGCCCTCTGGACACAGATTGCAGAAAGCTTTGCAGAATATCCGCAGAATCTGATTTTTGAATCCATGAATGAAGTCGGCTTCGACCACATGGCACAGCCCAGAGCATATGAAATTTTAAATAATTTAAATCAGTTATTCGTCAAGACAGTCAGAAAATCCAATCCGGAAAGAAATTTATTAATTGCCGGTTACTGGACAGATGTCGAGCAGACTTGCAGCAGTTTGTTTCAGATGCCGGAAGATTCTGAAAAAGACAGATTATTTGTCTCTGTGCATTATTATACACCATGGCAGTTCTGTGTCAGCACACAGCAGAAAACATGGGGCAGCCCCGGAGAAGTGCGGGTGATGCAGGCAAATATCCGGAAATTAAAAGAAACTTTTATTGATAATCAGATTCCGGTTATCATCGGTGAATATGGAACAATGAAAAGTAATGATACTGCCAGCCGTGTCTATTTCTGTGAGATGCTTACAAAAGAATGCTCTGCAATCGGGATTCCCTGTTATTTCTGGGATAACGGTGAAGAATACGACAGAAACAATTTTCAGTGGCGGACTGCCGGCCTGATAGAAGCTCTGCAACATGCTGTCAGCGGAGAAAATTACGAAGTCACAAAACCATAAATAAAATGAAAATCAGAAAGCAGCGTTTTGCTCTGCTTTCTGATTTTTTATATCTTATTCTTCAAATAACGGTGTAGAGAAATACCGTTCCGCTGTATCCGGCAGAATCGTGACAACTGTCTTTCCCCTGCCGAGCTTTCTGGCAAGTTTCAGAGCCGCTGCCACATTTGTACCGCTGGAAATACCACACATCAGCCCTTCTTCACGGGCGAGCCGTTTGGCTGTTTCAAGGGCTTCGGCATCCGTAACCACATAAATATCATCATAAATATTCTGGTTCAGAATATCCGGAATAATACCGTCACCAATTCCCATCTGAATATGTGTTCCAATCGTACCGCCTGCCAGAATGGCCGCATTTTCCGGCTCAACAGCCCAGATTTCAATTTCCGGATATTGTGCTTTCAGAACCTCACCGATTCCGGTAATTGTGCCACCTGTCCCGATACCGCTGCAAAATCCGTGAATCGGCTTGGCAGCCTGTGCCATGATTTCAAGAGCCGTATGTTTTTTATGTGCCAGCGTATTGTCCGGATTTGCGAACTGCTGCGGCACAAAGACATCCGGATTTTTGGCTTTCATTCTCAGGGCAGCCTGTACACATTCATCAATACATTTGCCGATATCTCCGGCATCATGAATCAGACGGACTTCTGCACCATAGTGTTTGACAAGCTTTCTGCGTTCTTCGCTGACAGAATCGGGCATGATGATAATAGTCCGGTAGCCTTTGACCGCTCCGACCAGAGCCAGACCGATTCCCTGATTGCCGCTTGTCGGTTCGACAATAATTGTATTTTTATTGATAAGTCCCTGCTGTTCTGCCTGTTCAATCATATTGAGGGCGGTGCGGGTTTTGATAGAACCGCCGGCATTGAGTGCTTCCATCTTGACAAGGATTTCTGCACTGTCGGCATCTGGCATACGATTCAGCCGAATCAGGGGGGTCTTGCCGACAGCTTCTAAAATATTCTGATAAATCATATAAAAATCTCCTTTAAAATTGATAACTACTATATTATAGCATATCCAAATAAAAAATGCAATCTGAATGCTTTACTTTTTTGAAAAAATATGCTATACTGAAATTATTATATTACTACAGGAGAATTGATATCATGGGAATTTATGAATTAATCAGAACAGAAAACAAAGCCAGACGTGGAAAAGTTACGACCGTCCACGGTACGTTTCAGACCCCTTGCTTCATGAATGTCGGCACTTCGGCAGCAATCAAAGGCGGCATTTCTTCGCCGGAACTGGCCGATTTAAAATGTCAGGTCGAACTGTGCAATACTTATCACCTGCATTTAAGACCTGGTGATACTGTCATCCGGCAGATGGGCGGCCTGCATCAGTTCATGAACTGGAAACGGCCGATTCTCACTGACAGCGGCGGCTTTCAGGTATTTTCTCTGGCAAAGCTGCGTAAAATTAAAGAAGAAGGGGTATATTTCCAGTCGCATCTGGACGGCTCAAGATTATTTATCGGCCCTGAAGAAAGTATGCGGATTCAGTCCAATTTAGCTTCTACTATCGCCATGGCCTTTGATGAGTGTGTCGAGAACCCTGCACCCTATGACTATTCTGCAAAATCCTGTGAACGGACAACAAGATGGCTCATCCGGTGTAAAAATGAAATGCAGAGATTAAATGCCCTGCCAGAGACTATCAACCAGCAACAGTTATTATTCGGCATTAATCAGGGCTGTACATTTGAAAAGCTCAGAATCGAACATATGCAGG
>CADBOP010000148.1 GCA_902796255.1 uncultured Ruminococcus sp. | reverse complement strand
TCAGATTGATTATCAAATAAATTCAACTCTTACAGAACTGACTGCTACAGACCAGTCAGGCAATACAAGAATTATCTATCAGATGAGCACATCTGCTCAACAACAGGATATACTTCTGACATTACTAATTATTGTTACTGCAATTGCAGGTATTATCATAAAGATTCAGAAAAAAGAAAAACCGTCCGCATGAAAACGGACGGTTTTGATTTTTAAGCTGAAATTATGCCATACCAGCGGTGATAATAGCCATCTTGTAAACTTCGTCAGCGTCACAGCCTCTGGAAAGGTCATTGATAGGTGCATTCAAGCCCTGAAGAATCGGGCCATAAGCAGCGAATCCGCCGAGTCTCTGTGCGATTTTGTAACCGATGTTTCCGGCTTCGATAAGCGGGAAAATAAAGGTGTTAGCCTGTCCGGCTACCTGAGAATCAGGACACTTCACAGCGGCTACTTCTTTGGATACTGCTGCATCAAACTGGAATTCGCCGTCAATTGTCAGTTCAGGGTCAATTTTTCTTGCTTCGATAACAGCATCATGGCTCAGCTGGACAGTACCGCCCTTGCCTGAACCGTATGTGGAAAAGCTCAGAACAGCAACCTTCGGGTCAATGCCGAAATATGCGGCAGTCTTAGCCGTTTCTACAGCTACTTCTGCTAACTGCTGGGCAGCTGTCAGAACCACATTGCCTTCTTTGTCGAGTCTGTCAGAATAACCCAGATTAATTGCACAGTCGCCCATAGCAATTTTTTCTTCTTCGCCGTTGACTTCTCTGAATAAGATAAAAGAAGAACTTACCAGATTAGAGCCTTTTTTGGTTTTTACCAGCTGGAGAGCCGGTCTGACAGTATCTGCTGTTGAGTAAGTCGCACCGCCGAGCAATGCATCGGCCTT
Source organism: uncultured Ruminococcus sp. (assembly GCA_902796255.1). Classification (GTDB taxonomy): domain Bacteria; phylum Bacillota; class Clostridia; order Oscillospirales; family Ruminococcaceae; genus UBA3855. Next base: position 5,451 of record CADBOP010000148.1, on the reverse strand, counting down.
GCCGATTTTTACCAGCATTGTGCCGAAATAATTGGATTTCTGGAGGGCGGCTCTGCATTCTTCTTCGCTCATTTTGCCTTTGCGAAGCTCTACCATTGTAGAAACCATAGAATCCATTTCGGGATAAGTCAGCGGGTCGAGAATTTCAGCCTTGTCGATATTGAATCCGCCGTCAGCAGCAGCTTTTTTTACTTCATCGACATTGCCGCACAGAATAACATCCATCAGGTCTTCTGTCAGGAGTTTGGAAGCAGCAGAGAGGATTCTTGCGTCTGTACCTTCTGTGAATACGATTTTTTTTCTGCTTGTTTTGAGATTTGCAAGCAGCTTGTCAAACATTGCCATTGGAAAAACTTCCTTTCATGATAAATTTCAGATAAATAGTATCTCTGAATTAATTTCAGTATAGCATATTTTACCGGATTTGTCAAGCAAGACAGGGCTGTTTTTGTATAAGATTCCCTGATTTGTGATGATTTTTTGAAAATCAGAAAAAATATATTGTTTTTCGATAAAAAAGTCTTGACAAATGATAATTTGTGTGCTATAATATAGAAAAATTCCGGAAAGGGTGTCAGCTATGTGGAATCAGGATAAATCCCTGAACCTGTCCATTTTATTAGTCAGAATCTTATTTGTGTTAATTATCGTCCTTGCCTTATGTGTGCCGGTAATGGCAAACTGGTATGATATCGCTTCTCCTGACAAAACAGGCCTGATTGCAGGTTCGGTCTTCTGGCCGCTGAGTATTTGTCTGTATTTGTCAGCCGTATTTGGAGAGATTTGTTTATATCATCTGTATCAGCTTCTGAAAAATATCAGAAATGATATTATATTCAAATCCGAGAATTGCAGACATCTGAGATATATTTCATGGTGTTGTATTTTAGTGGCGATTCCGTTCGGAATTTTTGGATTTTGGCGTTCTCTGGGATTTTTTGTAGCATTTGCTGCCGGATTCTTCGGGATTGTGCTGCGGGTTCTGAAAAATGTTTTCGTCAGAGCTGTAGAGATTCAGGAAGAAAATGATTATACTATCTGATTGGAGGAGATGCAGAATTATGCCGATTATTGTGAATTTAGATGTCATGATGGCAAAAAGAAAAATCTCTTCCGGAGATTTGGCAAAAAAAATTGATATCACACCAGCGAATCTCTCGATTCTGAAAACCGGAAAAGCAAAGGCTATCCGTTTTTCCACACTTGAAAAATTATGTGAAGTGCTGGACTGTCAGCCTGCGGATATTTTAGAATTTCAGAAGGAGGATTCCCATGCAGACGAAATCTGAAAGAAAATATTATCTTGTCTGGTCCGGAATTTTATTTATCATAGAATTTATGATTGCTGTGTTTGTGCCGTCTCCCTCATGGCTGAGGGATTCCGGCGGAGATATGCTGATTATTCCGCTGATATATTGTCTGGTCAGAATCTTCCTGAATGTTCTGCCGTGGCTGATGCCGTTTCTGGTTTGCTGTGTCGGGTTTGTTTTTGAAATCGCTCAGTATTTTCATATCTGCGATTGGCTCGGCTTGGAAAAGGGCAGTGTGATGAGAATTATCATCGGCACAAGCTTCAGCTGGATGGATATATTCTGTTATATTACAGGAATGCTGCTGATTTACACAGGAATTTTTATCAGAAAGAAAAAACTGATATCTTGGAAAAAATAATTTAAAAGGAGTTTTTTATCATGAGCAAAGCTATCTTTTCTGCAATGATGTTCGCTATGTTATGCACAGGAAATCTTTCCCCTGAAAATCTGAATAATGCCGGTTATCTGAAAGAGTTTAATTCTCATACAATTGCACAGTATCAGATTCTGAGTCAAAGTGCAAATGCTGATTTGCAGGATGACTACGATGACGATGAGGACGAAGAACAGGAGGCTTTATCATGAACGAATCCAATGAAATCAATCAGCCGCAGAATCAGTATCAGAATTTATATGCCCCAGACGGGCAGCCTGTACAGGCAATTCCGGTGCAGAATATTCCTCTCCAGCCGAAACCCGAAGTGCAGTACTCCAAAGCGGAACAGGTCTGTGCATTTCTGGCAATGCTGGCAGGCTTCCTGTTTGTCCGGTTTGTATGCTATCATGAAACAGGCTTGTTCACAACAATATTTTACTGGCTTCTGATTACACTTGAAGTCGTATTTGTCAGAAAATCGGGAAAAGTTTTCTCAAAATCAGAAAAAATCATGATTGCTGTGATGTATCTGTTTTCCTGTGCCTATTTTATCACAGCCAATCAGACTATGAAAATATTAACAACTCTGTTTCTGATACTCAACAGCGGTATTTTTCTGCTGGGTGTAAGCAGTTCACAGGATACTGTTCTCCGGTTTCTGCCGGAAGCACTGCCGCTTTCTGTACTGGCCATGCCTCTGGCAGAGATTGGAAAATGTTTCGGGGCAATAAAAGGTTCAAAAGGCAATACTGCATGGAAAAATGCGGGCTATATTCTGGGCGGTCTGCTGATTGCTCTGCCGCTGACCTGTATTGTGGCAGCTCTGCTTTGTGAAGCAGATGAAAATATGTCTGCTCTGTTAGGAAAGTTTCTGAAAATTCCGCCGGATGATATTCTGATTCTTGTACCGCATTTATTATTTGGAATTATAATCGGCTGTCTGATTTACAGTACACTGTACAGTGCGACACATAAGACGATTTCACTCGATGCGGAAACCTGTGAAAAGAAAGCAGAAGGATTCAGATTTATTCCGAATCTGATGCTGTATGCAGGTGTGACACCTCTTTGCGTGTTATATATTCTCTATGCTGTTTCACAGATGAATTATTTCATGGGTGGCTTTATGGGAACACTCGCCGAAGGGTATACCTATGCAGAATATGCAAGAAAAGGCTTTTTTGAATTATGCTGGGTCTGTGTGATTAATCTGGCTGTTATTGCAGGAATCGGCTTTTTTGCAAGAATGACAGGTTCTGTGAAACCGCTGCTGCTGAAAATTTACAGCATCTTTCTGAATTTCTGTTCTCTGTTTTTAGCCGGAACAGCAATTGCTAAAATGTTCCTGTATATCAAGTATTACGGCATGACAAGATTAAGAATCTATACAACATGGTTCATGTTCCTGCTGATTATCGGCTTTGTTGTCCTGATTATCCGGCAGTTCAGATATTCGCTGAACATCGGGAAAATTGCTTATATTGTCTTTACGGTCATGTTCGGATTATTAGTCTTCTCCCGTCCTGACGAATGGATTACAAAATATAATGCTAATCAGTATCTTGCCGGAAATCTCAATGATTTTGATGAAAAAGTACTGAATGATATGTCTTCTGATGCATGGGCGGCAATGTCTTTTTATGATTTGAATCAGTTTGACGGAAAAATCATCAATGCTGAGCTGGAAGCAAGAACAGAAGAACTTCAGAATGATTTTTACCAGATATTGAATCTTTCTGCGTGGGAGATGCTTTACAATGTCAAGTAAATTTCCCTGTTCTGATGATAATAAACGCTATCACTCTCTCTTCTATTATAATAAGCACAGATTCGGTCACAGGGTTTATAAAGCTGTCCTGAACGGCGGCTTTACCTGTCCGAATCTGGACGGCTCAAAAGGAACACAGGGCTGTGCCTTCTGTGACGGCGGAAGCGGTGCATTTACAAAAGCACTCCCTTTACAGAAACAGCTGGAACTGGAATTATCCAGAATCAGGAAACAGAATCCTGATGCAAAAGCAATCGCTTATTTTCAGGTGCATACCAATACTTATGCACCTGTTGACTATCTCCGGAATCTCTTTGAACAGGCGATTTCTTATTCCGGAATCATCGGGATTTCGATAGGCACAAGGCCGGACTGCTTGCCGGATAATGTTCTGGATTATCTTTCTGATTTGCATCAGAGAACATATCTTACAATAGAATTAGGCATACAGACCGCCCATGATGCTACAGCAGAAGCTTTCGGCAGAGGATATGCCTTTTCTGAATTTCTGGAAAGCTATCAGAGACTGCAAAGTTTAAATATCCGGACTTGTCTGCATATCATCAACGGACTGCATCAGGAGAGTATTGCTGATATGATTCAGACAGCGGAAATTCTGGGCAGACTGAGGCCGCAGGCTGTTAAAATTCAGCTGCTGCATGTTCTGAAAGATACAAGATATGCGGATTTATACCAGTCCGGTGAATATCACCCCATGACACAGGAGGACTATATTTTCACGGTCGTGAAACAGCTGGAGTATTTTCCGCCCGAAACTGTTATCGAACGGCTGACAGGAGACGGCGAAAAAGCAAAATTATTAGCTCCTCTCTGGAGCAGGGATAAAATCAGAACACTTGGATATATTGACAAATTGCAGGTACAGCTGGATACGTGGCAGGGGAAATCATACTCTGGATAAATTAACAGACTCGACTGAAAGGAGGATGATTTTTATGGTATTGCTGACGGCAATGATTCCGGCTGTGATAAGTATTCTGATATGGTTCGGAATCTACAGGGAATGGAATGCATCACAGGCCTATAAAGCACAGGTAAATAAAAAAGAATATCGTCCGCTCGGATTAAGAATCTTTTTTATTCTTTCCGGTATCATAGGACAGGTGCTGTATTGGATTATCATGCTCGGTATTGTGGGAAGTATGGCCAAAAGTAATCTGCTTGCACTGAATCATACAGCGGATTCTATTTACCAGCTTTCTGAAAAATGGCTCGATCTACATGAAAATCAGGAAAATCAGCTGGAAGGAATCTATCACTTTTCCGATGAGGCTGAACCGGATTCGTTTGCAGAATATCTTAATAAAATTACTGCGAATGCAGAAGGCTGGTATGCAATTGTCTGTGATGAGAATCAAAAGCCGGAATATGTATTATATTCTAAAAATGAAATCACACAGGACGAAATCAAAATTCCTGATAAAGATGAACAACTGAAAATTTTAAGCCGTCTGATTCGTGACAGATGGGAGGCTGTCGGCTATTCCCATGCGGATTATACATTTCAGATGCAATAAAAACCGTCCGGAAAATTCCGGACGGCTGATTTTTTTATGTCTCTGCATCAGCAGAATAATATGGCGGTTCGAGTGTTTTTTTCTTGGAGCGTCCGCCGGAGGATTCCGAAATGGGTATCATCATACTGATTGGTATGGCAAATGTCAGGAGCATGGTAACTGCCAGAATAAAAGCAAGAATTCTCTTGCGTTGTTTTCTTTTTCTGACAAGTTCAGCCAGTTTTTCATGCGATTCAAAAATATCTTCTTTCATTCTGAACACACCTTTCTTTATTTTGTAAATTATTTGTATCCCCAGACAGACAACTTGATGTAATATAAAATCAGCATATGCACCGGATAAAATGCATAAAAAGCATATTTCCAGAGTTTTCCCCTGATAAATCCCCGCTCATGATTATAAAGATTTATCGGAATAAAAGCTGACATCACACCAAAAGTATAGAAAATATGGCC
>CADBOP010000147.1 GCA_902796255.1 uncultured Ruminococcus sp. | reverse complement strand
GAGTTCACCGCTCTGATACCAAAAATCACCATAGAAAATATTATCATCAGAAACGGGCAGCCCATGATTTTTCATTGCATCACAGTAGGCAGACAGCCTTTCTTTGGAATGCTTGTGCCATTTTTTACCTGAAACAAATGCAATCTCTTTACAATGATGTACTTCTATCAGATGAGAAACAAGTTCATATTCTGCGGAATAGCAATCTGTGCAGATACTTGGAAAAAGGTCGCTTTCTTTTTCAATCACGACAATAGGCTTTGTAAAGGTTTTTTTCAAATGCAGTTCCAGTTTTTCGGCCGCTTTTTCTGTCTGGATACTGTCTTTGAGTATGATAACACCATCAAATTCAGCCGGATTCATGAGAGAAAATATATTTGATTCGCCCTGTTCACGCTCTGGGGTATCCTGATATTTACGAAACATGGAAAAAATACAGACATTGAAATCTGCCGCAAAACTTTCTTTCAGGAAACCGCTGATAAAACGCTTTTGATAGGATTCTTCCGCCTGTCCTACAAAAAGTGCGAGTTTTTTTCTTTGTTTTGTGAGTGCTTTAATAAGAACCGCCTCCAGTAAAGAATATTTGTGCAATAATATCATCTTCTGCTTTATATTATATCATAAATTTTCAACTGTTTCAAGTATAATATATTAATTTTTTTCTGTATATCAAGTGAAATTTGCATATTTTCAGGAAATAATTGCTTTTTTTCTGAAAATATGCTATACTGAAACAAACAGATTAGTGCTGTTGCAAAGTAAAAAAGAGGAAATAGCATTCCAGAATTATGACAGGAGGAAAATTTTTATGTATCGTGAACTGTTCTGTAAAAACTGCGGGAATCATCTGACGGAAAAATTTCTTGAAAATGAAGGGACTATTCCGTATTGTGAAGCCTGCGGAGAATTCAGATTTCCGCCATTCAGTACGGCAGTCAGCATGATTGTCCGCCATCCGGAAAAATCGGAACTGCTTCTGATTCAGCAGTACGGAAGACCACATTTTATTTTAACAGCCGGCTATGTGAATCAGGGAGAATCTGCCGAAACTGCCGTCAGCAGAGAAATCAGAGAGGAACTCGGTGCAAAGGCCGTTAACATTCAGTTTAATCAGAGTCAGTATTTTGAACCTTCTAATACACTGATGCTCAATTTCAGCTGTGTGCTTGAAAATGCTGAATTGCATCCGAATCAGGAAATTGATGCATATCAATGGTTTGATTATATATCTGCTCTGGAACATATCAAGCCGGAAAGCCTTGCAAAAAAATTCCTGACGGCATGGCTGCACAAACAGGAGGGGTGAATATGAAGCAGTTTAAAATCCGCTGGGGTATTATCGGTACAGGGAGAATTGCCCATACATTTGCGGAAGCTCTTTCCGGCTGTGAAGGGGCTGAATTATATGCCGTAGCTTCCAGAACTGTTCAGAAAGCTGCTGATTTTGCCGAAAAATTCGGATTTCTGAAATCTTATGGCAGTTATGCCGAACTTGCACAGGATGAAAATATTGATGTTGTATATATTGCAACGCCAATGCATTCACATTATCATGATGCAAAATTATGTCTTGCACATGATAAGAATGTTCTTTGTGAGAAGTCTGTGACGCTGAATTTTCATCAGCTGGAAGAACTTCTCGAACTTGCAAAGAAAAAAAATCTGTTCTTTATGGAGGCTATGTGGATGAAATGCCGTCCGGCTTACCAGAAAGTAATGGAATGGCTTAGAACTGACAGAATCGGAAAAGTCAGATATATCAAGGCAGATTTCAGCAATTTCGTTCCCTATGATGCAAATGACAGATTATTCCGTGCTGACTGTGGCTGAGGGGCTTTGCTTGACCTTGCAGTCTATCCGCTGACACTGGTTTATGATGTATTAGGAAAACCGGATTCTGTTATCAGTAATGCCAATATACAGAGGCATATTGATTTGAGCAATACTATTTTATTACGTTATGCAGACGGTGTATTTGCTTCTGTTGACAGTGGTTTTGAAATTCCGCTCCGGAATAATGCTGTCATTTCCGGTACAGACGGAATGATTTTATTTGATGACTGGTTTCTGTGTACCGGAGAAGTTAAGTTATACACCAGAGCCGGAATTGAAATTGAAACTTATCATTCTGAAAATCGAATTAATGGCTATGAATATGAAATCGAAGAAGTCATGCATTGTTTCAGAAACGGTTTAAAAGAAAGCACTTTGATTCCGCACAGCGGCACGGCAGAGGTTATGAAAATCATGGACGAATGCCGGAAACAATGGGGTTTAGTATTCCCGAAAGAAATTTAAATATATTACTATAACCAGAGGCATCAGGAGGAAAAATATGCAATTTCAGATACAAGCAAACAAAATTTTTGCAAAAGATGAGACAGAAAAACTTCTTGCAGAAATTACTTTCCCTGAAACAGAAACAGGGACTTGCACTATCAGTCATACATTTGTGGATGATTCTCTGAGAGGACAGGGAATTGCCGGAAAGCTGGTACAAATGGCCATCAGACAAATTCTTCAGCAAGGCAAAAATATTTCTGCAACATGTTCCTATGCCGGAAAGTGGATTTCACAGCATTCTGATAAAACAGTAACAGTTCTTCAGATTCTTGATGAAGATTATGGTTGTGAAGGTGTTCCGGATGGTGAAGAGCCTATGTGCAGAATATTAATACAAAATAAAGAAAATAGTCAGAAATGGATAAAACTTCCGGATAATTACCTCACGGAACATGCAATTCATGAGGGCGATGCAATAGAAGAATTTTTCTTTTTATTATAATTTTTATAAATATTATGATAACAGCTCCGTGAAAATTTCACGAAGCTGTTATTTTTTTATTTTATCAGCCAAGTGTTACTTTATGGAAAACTTTCTTGCCTTTTTTGATAATCACTTCGCCGGAGATTTCGATTTCTGCTTTCGGGTCAGTGATTTTTTCATTATTGATGCTGATACCACCCTGCTGAACATTTCTTCTTGCTTCGGATTTGGTTGGAACAAGACCGCATTCCGTCAGCAGGTCGAGAATGCCGATTTTCCCATCTGTGAGCTTGTCTGCTGTCAGAACGGTAGCAGGCATATTTTCAGAATTTCCGCCGCCGCCGAAAACAGCCTTGGCTGCTTCCAGTGCCTTGTCGGCTTCTTCTTTGCCATGTACAAGTTCTGTCAGACTGTATGCCAGTAATTCTTTTGCTTTGTTAAAGCCTGCACCTTCAAGATGCTGTTCCATTTCCTCAATTTTTTCAATCGGTTCAAATGTCAGCATTTTCAGGCATTTAATTACATCTGCATCAGCAACGTTTCTCCAGTACTGGAAAAATTCATAAGGACTTGTTTTTTCAGGGTCGAGCCAGACAGCACCTTTTTCGGTCTTGCCCATTTTCTTTCCTTCAGAGTTCAGCAGAAGGGTGATAGTCATTGCATATGCATCTTTACCAAGTTTTCTTCTGATTAACTCCGTACCGCCGAGCATATTCGACCACTGGTCATCACCGCCGAACTGCATATTGCAGCCGTAATCCTGATATAATCTATAGAAATCATAACTCTGCATAATCATATAGTTAAATTCCAGAAATGTCAGACCTTTTTCCCATCTCTGCTTATAGCATTCAGCAGCGAGCATTCTGTTTACAGTGAAATTTGCACCGACTTCTCTTAATAATTCAACATAATTCAGATTCATAAGCCAGTCAGCATTATTGACAGCAATTGCTTTATTATCAGAAAAATCAATAAATCTGCTCATCTGTTTTTTAAAGCATTCGATATTATGTGCAATCGTTTCCGGTGTGAGCATTTTTCTCATATCAGTTTTACCAGAGGGGTCGCCAATCATGCCAGTACCGCCACCAAGCAGAACAATCGGCTTGTTACCGGCCATCTGGAGACGCTTCATCAGACAAAGTGCCATAAAATGGCCAACATGCAGAGAATCGGCAGTCGGGTCAAAGCCGATATAGAAAGTAGCTTTTCCGGCGTTGATTAATTCTTCAATTTCTTCACGGTCTGTCAGCTGAGCAAGCAGGCCACGTCTTTCGAGTTCTTCAAAAACAGTCATAATAAATACTCCTTATATTATAAAAATTATATATTATTCTGCCGGAGACAGAACATGTTCAATGGAATCCGGCACAAATTCAGAATTATCATAAACTGTAAAATTTAAAATCCTGATTTCTGTGCCTGTGAGAAAACCTTCTCTGTAATTTTGTATTTTTGCTGCATGATAGTGATAAACACTGTACAGTACAGCCTTATACTCGACAGTACCACCGTCTTTATACTGTATCTTCATAGGAATCAGCATAGCGATGATGATAATTATCAGCAAGACCAGAGCTTTTTTTCTGGATGTTTCCTCAAGTTTCAGAATATCACCTCAATCAAAAACGCCCCCTGCCAATATGCAGAGGGCGACAAAATACCGCTGTACCACCTCAGTTTGTCGGGCGGAGAGTTCCGCCGAACCTTTGGAATGCTGTAACGTGCATTGCTCCGTATTTCCCTAATCAAATATTTTTCAGGAAATCCGCTCCGGAATGTATTTCAGAAAGCTCTGTTTCCTGCCTTGCACCGACCGGCATTTCTCTGTAAACAGGGGATTTCCTTACTTCTTTCCTTCACAGCGTTTTAAAATATAATTATATCTTAGCATATTTTTCAGGATTTGTCAAGTATTTTTTTACAGGACAAATCATTTATTTTTTTACGAGATAATCTTCCCGAACGAAAAATTTTACAGCATTCGGATAGCGTTCTGCATGGCTCAGAATATGATTCTGGAGAAGAAGAAACAGCAGTTCCAGCAGTAAAATACCGGAAAATATACTGAATAATTCTATTCTTGTCTTGGTTCTTTCCTGAATAAACGCATCCGCAGACAGGTACATTTTAGTATCAGAGGAAATTTGCCTTACAATTTTTGTCTGATATTCTGAATTTAAATAATAAATATCAAATATCTCCTGATTTTTAATATCCTGTATCAGCGAATCTTTATCAATTTCTTCATAGATAACAAAGTCGTTTTCAGGGTCTTCCGGCAGAAGACAGAACCGCATCTGCCCGTCAGCATCCTGTTCCTCGTCATAATCCATAAGTTTCAGTGTGCTGTGTTCCATCTTTTCCAGAGAAACCGCCGGAAGGGCAAAGCCTGCCCATATCATCATTGCCATTGTGAGTACCGGAAAGAAAAGACTGACTGCTAAAATTTCTTTTGGATTTTTAATATTTCCGTTGAATAACTTTTCATCTTTTGCCGTTGTATGTTCCGCATTTCTGGCATATTTACTGACAACAGAAAGAAACTCCCCTCCGCCGACAGCAGAGGCATCAATCAGAATCTTTTTATGCCGGATATAAAGATAGCTGTCTTTATTCTGCCTGATTTTAGTCACTTGCTGATAATCATAATATTTTGAAATCCGGAACAAATTCCGGTAAGTAAAACCTTTGGCATCATAAGTAATCTGCCAGTTGATTAATAAAATCAGATATAAAATCAGCACTATAAAAAGAGAAGAAAGCACTATGGCAAAGACTTCGCCTTCTTTGATACTCATATATAACAGAAATATAAAAAACGGCAGGCATAAAATCCCGATTACCCATGCCAGAGGCGGAGAACTCACAGTGCCTTGTCTGGTTTTCTTTTGTTTTTTCTCTTTCATCAGATTCACGCTTTCTAATTATCAGAAAAATCCGAAATGCTCCATAGCCTGATAAATCCCGTCATGCCATAAATCGGCTGTCACATAATCAGCATAGGGAATTAATTTTTCACCGTTTCCCATTGCAATAGAAGTGCCAGCTCCCTCGAACATCGGCAAATCATTCAGGCTGTCTCCGATAGCATAGGCATCTGTTTTCGACAGGCCATAATAATCCAGTACAAATTCCATACCTGTTTTTTTACTGAAATTTTTCTGAGCCATTTCTCCAAAGCCTTTCCCTCTGTCGATATAGACGAAATTTTCAGCAATACCAGCCTTGAAGCGTTTTAAATCTGTCTTTTCATCATAAGCAATCACAAACTTGTCAAAACTGAAATCAGCATCACTGACACTTCTCCAGACGTTTTTTTCCTGCATCCGGAATGTATCCCGAATCACTTTCACAAATTCCAGTTCTCTGCATTCAGGGTCAAAATAAAAAGCATCCCGCCGTTCGTACAAAGGCGAAGCGTCACAGTCCCGAACAAGCTGGGCTGTTTCCTGACAGATTTGTTTTGTATTGGTATGATAAAACAATTCTTTCTGATTGCATTCGATATAAGAACCGCAGCCGCAGATATAGCCGTCAAAGCCTAAATTTCTGACATCGGCATCAACATTAATCACAGGCCGGCCGGTATTGACATATAATAAATTTCCGGCTTCACGGGCTAATTTCAGAGCTTTTACAGTACTGTTCGGCACGTAATGGGAAGAAGAATCTTCCATCAGCGTGCCGTCAATATCGAAGAACATAATTTTCGGCATTATTCGCCGACCTTTCTGAGCATCTGTACCAGTTCAAGAGCGGACATGGCACAGTCATAGCCCTTGTTTCCGGCTTTTGTTCCGGCACGTTCAATAGCCTGTTCAATAGTATCTGTTGTCAGAACGCCGAATAATACAGGAATTTCTGTTTCAAGCGAAACGCTGGCAATGCCTTTTGACACTTCTGCACATACATAATCATAGTGAGAAGTTGCCCCTCTGATGACTGCACCAACACAGATAATGGCATCATATTTTCCGGATTTTGCTAATTTCTTAGCAGCCAAGGGAATTTCAAATGCACCGGGCACCCATGCCAGCGTAATATCCTCTTCGTCAACATTGTGACGGCGGAGACAATCTTCTGCACCGCCAACCAGCTTATTCGTGATAAATTCATTAAATCTGGAAGCCACAATCGCAATTTTCAGGCCTTTTCCTTCATAAAATCCTTCTAAAATCTTCATAGCAAAAACTCCTTCTTATAATTAATCAATATTATCCAGCAGATGACCCATTTTCACCTGTTTGGTTTTCAAATAAAATAAATTTTCTTTTTTGGGGGCAATTTCGATAGCTTCACGGCTGAGAATTTCAATTCCATATTCTGACAAGTCAGAAATTTTATCTGGATTGTTTGTCATGATTCTGAGTTTAACTGCTCCCAAATCTTTCAGAATCTGTGCTCCTTCACTGTAATCTCTCAAATCCGGAGCAAAGCCGAGCTCAACATTGGCCTCTACCGTATCACGGCCATGTTCCTGCAAATCATATGCTCTGATTTTATTCAGTAAGCCAATGCCTCTGCCTTCCTGACGGAGATATACTAAAATGCCTCTGTTTTCCTGTGAGATGCGTTTCATGGCTTCTTCCAGCTGCTGACCGCAGTCGCAACGGCTCGAACCGAAAACATCTCCCGTCAAGCATTCAGAATGGACACGGCACAGCACAGGCTTACCGTCAGCGACATCACCCATGACGAGAGCGACATGTTCCCGCCCTGTAATCTGATTCTGATAGCCGTAAATCATAAAATCGCCGTATTTTGTCGGCAGGTGTGCACTTGTGACCCGACTCATGAATTTATCATGCATTCTGCGGTATATCTGCAAATCTTTGATAGTGATAATAATCAGATTATGTTTTTCAGCGAATCTGATTAATTCTGTTGTCCGCATCATTGTGCCGTCATCAGCCATAATTTCACAGCATAAGCCAACCTGTTCCAGACCGGCAAGACGCATTAAATCGACAGTTGCTTCTGTGTGTCCGTTCCTTTCCAGAACGCCGCCCTGTCTGGCTTCGAGAGGAAACATGTGGCCGGGTCTTCTGAAATCAGCCGGACGGGAATCGGGGTCAATGCACATACGGGCGGTAAAGCCTCTTTCTTCGGCAGAAATCCCTGTTGTTGTCCTGACATGGTCAATAGACTCTGTAAAGGCAGTTTCATGATTATCTGTATTATGTGTAACCATCTGATGCAGCCCCAGTTTCTGAATATAAGCTTTTGACATGGGCATACAGATTAGGCCTTTGGCCTGACTGGCCATGAAATTGACATTCTCCGTAGTGGCAAACTGAGCAGCACAGATTAAATCTCCTTCATTTTCCCTGTCGGGGTCATCGATAACAAGAATTAATTTTCCTTGTTTTAAGGCTTCAAGAGCTTCAGGGATAGTATTCATAAAAATCAGCTTCTTTCTAAAATAATTTTTTCAGCATTCCCTGTGTGTTATAATACTCTGCGTTTTTATCATTTTCTTCCACATGGTCAAGCAGACGGAATGATAATTCCATCACATCTGTATCCCACTGTT
>CADBOP010000146.1 GCA_902796255.1 uncultured Ruminococcus sp. | reverse complement strand
TTCGGCCGTTCAGAGGGTGACGGTGAATGTTCATGCCCGGCGCAAGCAGACAATCCACACGGTTTGCGGACATTTCCAGACCAACATCTGTGAATAATTCTGTAATTAATTCCCTGTTGAAAGTGGCAGCCAACATTGTACCAATCGGAAGACTGAATGCTTTTGTACCGCAGTCGAGACGCATACCGGAAGGACCATCTGCACAACAGGCGGCTGGAATGCCATAAGCCTGAAGTGCATCAGAAACACCCCCGAATGCAGAAGCTGTTCCGGCGGTAACTCTGGGACTTCCCATTCCTTCGCCACGGACAATTTGACAAAGTTCCTCATCAGAAAACTGTGCAATAAATTCCTGCATAGTGACTTTTCCGTGTAGTACATCAGCAAGGACGGATTTTTTTTCTGTCTTTGCAAATTCTTCCGGCAGATTTTCAAGAATTCTGGCATTTTCATCATGATTCAGCAAAGGTGTATCTTCATATATATCCGGCTGATTTGTCATTCTGGAAAATTTTTCAACAGGAGCTAATGCCTGCTTTCTCTGCGAACTGGGTATAGTTTCAGGAATCTGTATAACAACTTCTGCTTTGGCATTCCGGACATCAGAGCCGATATAAAATTGATAAGTACCGGCTTCTAAAACATTGCAGTATGGATAATCTGTCAGATTTTTATCATCATAAGAAACAGACGGAATCAAAGGCAGAGTGAGTATCTGTGATTCTTTTGGCTGGAGTAATTTTGTTTTCTGATAAGCTGTCAGAACTCTTGCAGGCTTGTCAAGTTTTCCCTCCGGAGCTTGACAATAAATCTGCACTACTTCTTTTCCGGCAAATGTTCCAATATTAGTTACTTTCACACGAATATATACTTGATTGTCTGTTTCGTTCAGAAACCAGTCACCGGACTGTATTTCAAAATCAGTATAGCTCAAACCATAACCGAACGGATAGCGAACTTTTTTCTTTGCTTCTTCAAACGTTTCAAAATAGCGATAGCCGACATAAATATCTTCCTGATAGAAATTTTTTTCTTTATTTCCGAAATTTTTATCAGACGGATAATCAGAAATTTCATAAGCTATTGTATCCGGCAGTTTACCGGAAGGAGAAATTTCACCTGTCAGAACTTTTGCCGTACCTGTACCGCCTGTCATACCGCCGTGCCAGATATACAGAACCGCATCCGGACGATATACATCTATAAAATGCATATCGATAATATTTCCGGTATTTAATAAAACAATCATTTTCTTAAAATATTTTCTGGTCAGGGCGAGCATGTTTTCTTCTTCGTCTGTTAATAAATACGAACCTTTTTCTAATTTATTATCCTGTTCTTCGCCGGCAGTCCGGCCGATAAGAATCACAGCG
This sequence comes from uncultured Ruminococcus sp., assembly GCA_902796255.1. GTDB lineage: Bacteria > Bacillota > Clostridia > Oscillospirales > Ruminococcaceae > UBA3855. Next base: position 1,462 of record CADBOP010000146.1, on the reverse strand, counting down.
GTTTCACAGGATTCAGAAATTTCTTTTACAAGCGTTTCTTCAAGGGGCATTTCCTTCTGCGACCAAGGCTCACTGCTCCAGCCTCCTCCGAGTTCATAGGGATTCTGTTCTTCCCATTTCTGATAGGTTTCCTCTAATTTCTGATTGATTTTGATTCCGGCATTTTTCAGGCCTTCCGGAACGCTGACCACATGTGAAACATTCACCATGCCGCCTGACCCTGTACCTGATTTATAATAATGCATCTGAATCCGGCCGAATACTGCAATTTCTTTTTCCTTATCCAGAGGCAGAGCCTGATTGCGATTCTCCAGCATGACGATACCTTCGGCAACAGCCTGTACAGCTGTGTCAAGATAATGATTCCAGTCCAGTATTTTCTTCATAATTTAAAATTATCCTTTCTGATAGAGTGCATCTGCAAGCTTTATGAGTATCTCATAACATTCCAGATTTCTTTGATATTTTTCCGGAATGCCGGAAAGTCCGAGCTTTGCTCCTAAAATATTTCCGGCAATTGCTCCGGTAGAATCGCTGTCGCCGTTATGATTGACAGCATTCCGGATGCATAAATCAAAATCGTCTTCAAACTTGGCAGCACAATAGACAGCAATCGCCAGAGCCTCTTCCCCTACCCAGCCTTCGCCAAGACGCATAATTGCTTTTTCCGGCATTTCAATAGATTTTGCCAGATCCAGAGCCTGTTCCATAATTCTTGTAAAATCCTGTAAATTTTCAGCATCCGGAAAGAGTTTTCTGACCGTATGCAGAGCAGCATCTGCTGCCTCACGGATATCATAATTTTCCTGAGCAATTAATCTAATCATTTCAGAAAACATTCCTGCCGGAAGATAGCCCAGTTCATGACCATGTGTCAGAGCAGCAGCCTTTGCTCCAAGCAGAACTGTCTGTTCGGCATCCAGACCGGAAACAAGGCCGATGGGGGCAGTACGCATGACACCGCCGCAGCCTTTGCTGTGGTTGACAGGATTTTCGATTGTTCCCTGTCCGCCGGCAGAAAGGGCACTCATACAAGTCAGGCCGGGGGCACGGCGGTGGAATACATCCGGACAGCTCATCAGTCCGGAATCTCTTCCGGCCATTTCAAAGTCAAACTGCTGTGTCTGATACCAGTCAAGATAAGCCAGCCGTACAGAAGCAAGATAATTTTCCGGAGAATCTGCATGAAGCATACCTTCCGCAGTGAACATGGTCATCTGTGTATCATCTGAAATCAATGCTTTGCCGTCATGCAGGACATATTCTGTAATGCCTTCCGAACCAAATTTAATTATAATATGTCTTCTCCGCATAAATTCGACTTCATAACCGAGAGCATCTCCAGCAGCTCCGCCGACAAGGCAGCCACGATATTTTCTAAGATTTTTCATAATTTCGCATCCTTTCCGTGTGTGAATTTTATCTATTATAACATATTTTATAAAATAAGTCAATTATTTTT
>CADBOP010000145.1 GCA_902796255.1 uncultured Ruminococcus sp. | reverse complement strand
TTTTTTTCAACATAAACACGGAAAACAGACATGTTTTGTCCTCCTTTTAGTATTTTGCAGAAATCTGCAATGATTACTTCTATTGTAACACATATTTTTAAAAAAGGCAATTGTTTTTGACGAATTTTTTAAAATTTAAAAAATCGGCAATTTTTACAAAAATCTGGCTCAGGACTTGTACAAGACGACAGATTTCAGAAAATATTTGTAAATAACTTGTGTTTTTCTACGAGATGTGGTATAATATTCCCCAAAGGCTGATGGATTTTTTCAGCCTCGCAAAATATTTTTTATTTTATTTTTAAATAAGGAGAGGGATAAAACAACATGAAGAACATTACAGGTCTGAATGACAAACAAGTCGAAGAATCCAGAGCAAAATATGGCAGCAATAAAATGTCAGAACAAGCTTCTGAAACTTTTATGCAAAAACTGCTCGGTAATTTCGGCGACCCAATGATTAAAATCCTGCTTGTCGCATTGGTTATCAACGTTGTCTTTGCGATTTTCGGTAAGGCCGACTGGATTGAAACTATCGGTATTGCAGCCGCTGTGCTGATTGCCACACTCGTTTCCACTTTTTCAGAATACAGAAATGAAAATGCCTTTCAGGCTTTGCAGGCAGAAGCCTCCCAGATTAAGTGCAAAATCTACAGAAACGGCGAAATCGTAGAAATTCCGATTGATGAAATCGTTGTCGGTGATGCTGTTCTGCTTCAGTCCGGTGATAAGATTCCGGCTGACGGTGTTCTGATTGATGGTAATATCAAAGTAGACCAGTCCGTACTTAACGGCGAATCAGAAGAAGCCAAGAAAGAGGCTGTGGATACTGTAACAGAAGAAGCCGGACAGAGTAAGGATTTTCTGCATCCGAATAAAGTATTCAGAGGTGCAGTTGTCTGCTCCGGTAATGCTGTGATGCAGGTGACAACTGTCGGAGACAAGACTATCTATGGCGAAATTGCAAAAGAACTCCAGACAGATGAAGACAGAGAAACACCTCTGAAGTTAAAGCTTGGCAAATTGGCAAACCAGATTAGTGTCTTTGGCTATATTGGCGGTGCAGCAATTGCTGTTGCTTTCATGATTCAGTGTATCGTCAATAACGAGGGCGGTGCAGGTGCGTATTTCACAGATATTGCAGGCATTTTTACTGACCTCGTAGAAGCCGTGATTCTGGCTGTTATTATCATTGTTATGGCTGTTCCGGAAGGTCTGCCGCTGATGATTGCTATCGTATCGGCTCAGAATATGGGCAAAATGCTGAAAGAAAACGTACTTGTCAGAAAGATTTCCGGTATTGAAACCGCCGGAAGCCTGAACCTGCTCATGAGCGATAAAACAGGTACTATCACCAAAGGCCAGCTCGAAGTAGTAAATTATACAGACGGTGCAGGCAATGCCGTCAGCAGTTATGCAGAAATCAAGGGAGCACAGGCACTCCTGATGAGAGCAAGCATTTTCAATAATACCAGTGCTGTTATCTCCGGACAGGGGGCACATCGTCAGGCTGTCGGCGGTAATATGACAGAACGTGCTCTGCTGAATTTCGTCAAAGATGTGGAAAATAATGATAATATCAGAATTATTGATTCTGTGCCTTTTAACAGTACAAATAAATTCTCTCTTGCTCAGATAGAGGGCGATGTCACAGGTACACTCATCAAAGGTGCACCGGAAAAGATTATTGACAGATGTAAATATTATTATGATACAAACGGGCAGAAACAGCCGTTTGATTCCAAGCTGATGACTGCCAAGATTGATGAACTTGCTGTCAGGGCTATCCGTGTATTAGCATTCGCCATCAGTGACGGCGGTATCACAGAAGAAGGCCTGCCCGCTGGTGAATGGACTCTGGTAGGTATCACAGGTATTCGTGATGATGTCCGTCCGGAATCTATTGAAGCTATCGCACAGGTACAGAAAGCCGGTGTACAGGTAATTATGATTACCGGTGACAGAAAGGAAACTGCTGTTGCTATTGCTAAAGAAGCAGGGATTATCCGTTCTGAAGATGATGTGAGATTAACTTCCGATGAGCTGAATGCTCTCAGTGATGAAGAAGTCAAGAAGATTATGCCGAAACTCCGTGTAGTAGCCCGTGCCCTGCCGACAGATAAGAGCCGTCTGGTAAGAATCGCACAGGAACTGGATTTGGTAGTGGGCATGACTGGTGATGGTGTCAACGACTCACCGGCTCTGAAAAAGGCTGATGTCGGCTTTGCAATGGGCGGCGGTACAGAAGTTGCAAAGGAAGCCAGCGAAATTGTAATTCTTGATGATAACTTCCTGTCTATCGAAAAGGCTATCTTATTCGGCCGTACTATTTTCAACAGTATCCGGAAATTTATCGTATTCCAGCTGACAATTAACGTTTCTGCCGTACTGGTAAGCTTTGTTTGTCCGCTGTTAGGCATTGACCATCCGCTTTCCATTACACAGATTCTGTGGGTCAACCTCGTAATGGATACCCTTGCAGCACTCGCATTCGGCGGCGAACCCGCTCTGAAAGAATATATGGACGAAAAGCCGAAACGCCGTGACGAAGCCATTGTCAGCAAATATATGTGGACAGAAATTATCACAGGTGCTCTCTGGTCTTTCGGCCTGAGTATGTTCTTTATTCTCTCCCAGTTCATGAAAGACTGGTTCAGACCGGATGAAGTAGTATCTGCTACACAGACAAAATCTTATTTATTAACCGGCTATTTTGCATTCTTTATTTTGATTGCCGTTGCAAATGCATTCAATGCAAGAACAGTCAAGATGAATTTATTTGATAATATCACAGGAAATAAAGGCTTCCTGAAAGTTATGGGCGGTATCGCACTGGTACAGGTGATTATGACTTATATCGGCGGTGCAGTTCTCAGATGCTATGGCATGAACGGCAAAGAATGGGCTATTGTTCTGATTATGGCTCTGACTATCATTCCGGTTGACTTAATCAGAAAAGCGATTGTCGGCAAGGAAAAAACAGAATAACCCCCGCACTTCTACAGCGTATGCTGTGAAAATATTAATTATATACTATAGGAGGTATATTTATTATGGCTGTAAGTTTGATGAAAGGTCAGAAAGTTGACCTGACAAAAGGAAATCCCGGACTCTCTAAGCTGATTATAGGTCTGGGCTGGGACGTGAACCAGTATGACGGAGGTGCAGACTTCGACTTGGATGCTGCAGCCTTCCTGCTCGATGCAAGCGGAAAAGTAACAAGCGATGCAGATTTTGTATTCTATAATAATCTGAAACACGCTTCCGGTTCTGTAGAGCATACCGGTGATAACCTCACCGGTGAAGGTGAGGGCGATGACGAAGTCCTGAAAGTTGACCTGAGTAAAGTTCCGGCAAATATTTCTAAAATTGATTTTACAGTTACTATCTACGATGCGGAAACCCGTATGCAGAATTTCGGTCAGGTAAGCAATGCCTATATTCACGTTCTGGATGAAACCAACGGCGTGGAACTGCTTCGTTTCGACCTCGGTGAAGACTTCTCTGTAGAAACGGCAATTGTTGTCGGTGAACTGTATCGCCATAATGGTGAATGGAAATTCAATGCTATCGGCTCTGGTTTTGCTGGCGGCCTGTATGCACTTGGTAAAAATTTCGGTGTCAATGTTTAATTTTATTATTTTATAAATTTATTTTTAAAGGAGGATTTTTCTTATGGTAAATCTGTCTAAAGGTCAGAAAGTTGACCTCACTAAAACTAATCCCGGTCTGACAAAAATTATGGTCGGCCTCGGCTGGGACATTAACAAGTATGACGGCGGTTCTGATTTTGACCTTGATGCTGCTGCTTTCCTGCTCGGTGCAGATGGCAGAGCCTCTTCCGAAGCTGATTTTGTATTCTATAATAATAAAGAACATGCTTCCGGTTCTGTTAGACATATGGGCGATAACAAGACCGGTGAAGGCGAAGGCGATGACGAAGTTATCAATATCGACCTGAGTGCTGTTCCGGCTAATGTTGAAAAAATTGATTTCACTGTTACTATTTTTGAAGCTGATGAAAGAAATCAGAATTTCGGTCAGGTAAACAATGCCTATATCCGTATTCTGAATCAGGAAAACGGCGAAGAATTAATTCATTTCGATTTGGGTGAAGACTTCTCTATCGAAACTGCTGTTGTTGTTGCAGAACTGTACCGTCATAACGGAGAATGGAAATTCAATGCCATTGGTTCAGGCTTCTCCGGTGGTCTTGCTGCACTTTGCCGTAACTTTGGATTGGATGCATAAAAATGCCTGTCGAATTAAGAAAAGGCCAGAAAGTCAATCTGTCCAAAAATACCGGAAAACCGCTTGGTGAGATTTTAATCAATCTTAACTGGAGTCAGCCGCCGGTCAAAAAAATTCTCGGTATTCCGCTGCCGCAGGCTTCCATTGACTTGGATTTGGGCTGTCTGTATGAATTTAAAGACGGCCGTAAAGGCTGTGTGCAGGCTTTAGGTAATGCGTTTGGCAGTCTCCGCCAGTTTCCGTATATCTCCCTTGACGGCGATGACCGGAGCGGGGCTGCCTCAGACGGCGAGAATCTTCGCATTAATGGCTCACATATCGGAGAAATAAAGCGTATTCTTGTGTATACGTTTATTTATGAAGGCGTTGCAAACTGGAGAAGTGCAGATGGCATAGTCACTGTCAAATGCCCCGGAAGTCAGGATTTAATTGTCCGCATGGATGAATATGGTTCTTCTAAGATTATGTGTGCTATTGCAATGCTGGAAAACAGTAATGATGAAACATTTTCTGTTGAAAAGCTCGTACAGTTCTATAACGGTCACAGCGAGATGGACAAGGCTTTCAAATGGGGCATGAGATGGACACCAGGAAGAAAGGATTAATTTAATTATGAGTGTGAATTTAGTAAAAGGCCAGAAAGTTAATCTTCAGAAATCAAACGGCAATACCCTCAGAAAAGTAGTCGTTGGTCTGGGCTGGGACGAAGTCCAGAAATCCGGCGGTATTCTGGGCGGCCTGTTCGGCGGTGCAAAACATAATATCGACTGCGATGCTTCTGCTTTTCTGTGCAGCAATGGCAGAGTAACGAGTGCTGCTGATATTGTGTATTTCGGAAATCTCAGACATTCTTCCGGTTCAGTACAGCATATGGGGGATAACCTCACAGGGGCAGGGGCTGGCGATGATGAACAGATTGTTGTAGATTTACAGCAAGTGCCGCAGAATTATGATAAGATTGCTTTCGTAGTCAATATTTATCAGGCCAGACAGAGAAATCAGCATTTCGGTATGATTCAGAATGCTTTTATTCGTATTGTCGATGCAGATAATAATGAAGAACTTTGCAAGTATAATCTTTCTGAAAATTATAATAATATGACAGCTATGATTTTTGGTGAAATCTACCGTCATAACGGACAGTGGAAGTTCACTGCTGTCGGGCAGGCAACGCAGGATAATGATATTAAATCTTTGGCAAGCCGCTTTAACTGATACAGTAAGAATTTCACAGTACAGTACAGAGATAAGAGGAATCCCCGAAGATTCCTCTTGTTTTTATTTAGATTTATTTGGAGGTGCGTTATGCAAAAAATAGAAGAACTGGAAACGACACTCAGCCAGTTTCAGGGCTTGCAGGAAGTGAAATTCAGCATTTATGCTTTTATTCAGCTGCTGAAAGTCTGGAAAGAGGAAGAAAAACAAAATCTGCCCTATGCTCCTGTTCCATTGCATATGGTCTTTTCAGGTGAGGAAAAGACCGGACGGACACAGGCTGCTGAACTGATGGGGAAAATTTATTATACATTGCATTATCTCTCTGAAGGAAATCTTGTCAGGGCAGATGCAGAAACGCTTAATCAGCCGGAAGAGGCACAGACTCTGGCAGAAAAAGCTGTCGGAAATGTTTTGCTGCTCTCACATCCGGACAGACTGACACAGGAGGGAACAGCTTTTCTGGAAACATTGCTGAATTCTGAACAGAATATTGCTGTGATTTTCAGAGGCACTCCCGAAGAGATACAGGTTTTGTTTGAAACTTTTCCGGAACTGCGGATTAAATTCTGTCAGGTATGCAGCTTTAAAGATTTGCAGGAAGAAGAAGTTTCTGTCCGGCCTTCTGAAAAGCTCGAAATATTTGATTTGGATTCTCTTGCTGAACAGGAAGAACAGCTTGAAGCACTGGAAGAAACGGAATTTCCTGAACCGGAACGCCCTGTGCCGAAAAATCTGGATAAAACCCTGAGGACAGGCCAGAACCTCAAAGCCGGTGCCAGACTGGATTTGACAAAGTATGTGCAGGATGAAATCAGAATCCGCCTTGTCTGGAATGCATTGCTTTTGCCTATGGAGATGGATGCATATGTCTTTCTTTTACATGAAAATGAATTGACAGGCTGTGATGAAGATATGGTCTTCTTTGGAAATCTGACTTCCCAGAACGGCGGAGCTGCCATTGTGGATGGGGCAGAATATCCCGAAGCCGCTTTCCGGCTGAATAAAATTTATCAGGATATTCAGAAAATTGCTGTCTGCTTTTCGGCTTATGGAGACAATCCGGCTTTTGATTTTTCTAAGATAGAAGCCCCTGTACTCCAGATTTTTCACGGAGAAGAACAGATTGCCTATATGGAACTGCAAAATTTAAAAACGGAACGTACACTTGTGGCTGCTGAAATTTATCGTTATCAGAATACATGGAAATTCCGTGCAGTTTCTGCCGGATACCGTGACGGACTGGAACAGCTTTGCCAGAGATTCGGCATCGAAGTGGAATAAATTTAATTTTATTTAATTTAACATAGATTTAATTTTTCTGTGTTTTATATTTGATATATTTCTGGTATAATGAATCAGATTCGCAGAATATGCAGATAAACGGAGAAGAAATTATTATGAATCAGGAAATTATTGAACTTGCCTATCATGTCGGCGGCTTGCTGTATATGCCTGCTGTACAGGAGGGTATTGCAAAAAAAATTATTCATAAAGCTGTGCCATATCTGACAAGTGTGGCATTCTGTCTGGAAGATTCTATTTTAGACAGTGCTCTGCCCGAAGCAGAATGCTCTGTATGCCGCATTTTTTCAGAATTATATGCTGCCAGACGCAAAGATTTTCCCTTATTGTTTATCCGGATACGTTCCGCAGAACATATGTGCCATATCTGGGAAATGCTCGGAGAAAGCAGGGAAATCCTGACCGGTTTTATCCTGCCGAAGTTTGATTCTTCCAATGCGGAAAATTATCTCTCTGCACTGGCAGGAATAAATAAAAATTCCAGTCATATTATTTATGTGATGCCGATTCTGGAAAGCCGTGCAATTGCAGATATGTCTACCCGTCAGCAGGAACTGAAATATATCTATGAGAAATTAATGCAGTTCTGGCCGTGGATTCTGAATGTCCGCACCGGCGGCAATGATTTCTGTAATTTATATGGCCTGCGCCGTGCCGAACATGAAAATATTTATCAGATTGGCATTATCAGAGATATTCTTGCAGATATATTAAATAAATTTTCCGGCGAGTTTGTCGTTTCTGCACCGGTATGGGAATATTTCGGACAGAATACGCTTTCTTGGGTTGCAGGTATGCAGAAAGAATTATCCCTCGACAAACTGAATGGCTTTATCGGAAAAACGGCCATTCATCCGACACAGCTTCCGTATATCTGGGAAAGCCTGAAAGTCTCAGAAGAAGACTATCGTGATGCGTGCCGGATTCTGAACTGGAATGAATCACAGAAAGCTGTACAGAAAGGTTTCGGCGGCTCTCGGATGAATGAGCTGAAATGCCACGGCAAATGGGCAAGAAGAATCAAAATATTAGGCGATTTATATGGTGTTATCCCGAAAGGAGCGATTTCTGTTGCATTATAATCAGAAAAATTTGTTAAGATTAGCCAAGAGATATCATAACACAAAACGCAGCTATTTACTGGTAAACCCCTTACAGGCCAAGCATCTGGCCGTTTCTCCGGAACAGGCTCTTGCTATGATGGAAGAACTCGGCAAAATGGTATACCAGAAATATCCGGCTGCAAAACTGATTATCGGCTTTGCAGAAACTGCTACAGCAATTGCAACAAAAGCAGCTTTGCAGTTTCCGGAAGATGTCTTTTTTTTGCATACAACAAGAGAACAGCTCGGCGGAGAATGCCTGAATTTCAAAGAAGAACACAGCCATGCTGTCGAGCAGAGATTATATCTTTCCGGAAGTCTGCCGGAAACGAATGAGATTATTTTGATTGATGACGAAGTTTCTACCGGAAAGACTATCCGGAATATGGTTTTACAGATTCGGCAGGCGTTTCCCGTATATGAGAAGGCAAGATTTATTGCAGTTTCTGTTATCAACAGAGTTTCGCCGGAGAATCTGAAACTGCTTGAACAGGAAAATATTTTCTGTGAAAGTCTCTGCAAACTGGAAAATCTGGATTATACCAGTCAGGTAGAAAAATTTCAGGTCAGCCAGCCCGAAGAAATGCCGTTTTCTGAAAAAATGCCCTACAGGACTGTAATTTCCAGAAACGCTCTGCCGGAAAGCCGGATGCTGCATACAGTGAAAAAGTATCAGGAAAAATATACAGAATTCACAGATGCGGTAATACATGAAATTTTGCCTGTTCTGGCCGGAAAAAAGAACATTCTTGTATTAGGCACAGAAGAATGCATGTATCCGGCTCTGGTACTCGGAAAAGTTCTGGAAGAACAGGATTTTTCTGTTTTGTGCCATGCAACAACAAGAAGTCCGATTGGTATCTGTCAGGATGCCGATTATCCTGTTCAGGAGGGCTATGCACTTCCAAGTTTTTATGATTCAGCAAGAAAGACATACATCTATAATATAAAGCATACAGCAGAAGCTGTCCTGATTGTAACAGACAGCAAGGCGGATACCGGACAGGCGATGGAAAAAATTTCTGTTCTGTTTCCGGAGGCAGATAAAATTTTAATTAAAGGGTGAGTGTGTTGAGAAGTTCCTATCAAGCCGAAGATGTTGAAATTTTGCTTAAAGATATTACCGGACTGGTACAGCCTCTTGAGAATCAGGAAAGAGAAAAATACATTCAGCAGGGTGTGCATTATTCTGAAATGCTGCCTTGTGAACATGCACCATCAGAAGCATATCTGAGAACTTTTTATGATGCTCTGGAACGCTATGCACCTCTGACAGCACAGGCTGTCGGCAATCTGGCAGAGAAAATTTTTCAGGAAAAAGGAGAAAATACCGTTCTGGTATCGCTGGCCCGTGCCGGTACACCTGTCGGGATTCTTCTGAAACGCTATCTTGAGAAAAGACATCAGATAAAAATCAGGCATTATACTATTTCAATTATCCGTGGGAAGGGAATTGATAAAAATGCTGTGAATTATATTTTAAAATATCATTCTCCTGAAAGCATTCAGTTCGTGGACGGCTGGACCGGAAAAGGGGCAATTCAGCGGACGCTGACAGAAGCAATGCAGGAATGGCCGGAAATTGACCCGCTGCTGGCTGTGCTTTCCGACCCTGCCCATATTGCCGGAAAATCCGGTACTTATGAGGATTTCCTGATTGCAAGTTCTTGTCTGAATGCTACTGTTTCCGGACTCATCAGCCGGACTTTTTATCGGAAAGATATCATCTCGGATTCTGATTTCCATGGTGCGATGTATTATGAGGAATTTGCATCTGTCGACCTGACAGAAAAGTTTTTATCAGAAATTGAAAAATATTTTGATTTTACTTTACTCCCTGTCAGTGAGCCCCGTCCCGAACAGGATGCTATTGAAGAAACAAGACAGATTGCCCGTCATTTTGGCATTGCAGATATTAATCTTGTCAAGCCCAGTATCGGTGAGGCGACAAGAGTACTTCTCCGGCGGATTCCGTGGAAAATTTTAGTGCATAGTCTGGAAGATTCCGCTCACCTCGGGCATATTTATCAGTTAGCCCGTGAAAAACATGTGCCTGTGGAAGTCTATCCGTTACAATGCTATAAAGCCTGCGGCTTAATCCGCAGCCTTGCCGATAATTAAAATCAGAAAGTTTTAGTATTATGAAAAGAATTTTATTCGCTTCCGATTTGGATAATACGCTGATTTATTCCCATAAACACAAGGCAGATTCTGATATTTGTGTGGAATTATATCAGGAACGGGAACAAAGCTTTATGTCACAGAATGCTGCCGCTCTTTTCCGGCAGATGATACAGCAGGAAAATATCTGCTTTTTGCCGGTGACTACCCGAACAGTCGCACAGTATCAGAGAATTTTCTTTCCGTCACAGTTCCGGCCGGAATATGCTCTGACAGCCAATGGCTATATTTTATTAAAACAAGATATTCCCGAACCGGAATGGCTTTCTGCTTCACAGATACAGAATCAGAAATATCAGGAAGAATTTCAGCATCTGGAACAGATATGCCTGCAAGACAGCCGTTTCCGGCATGTCAGCATTGCAGACGGCATGTTTGTCGCCTGTGCCTGTGAAAGTTCTGAAATTGCAGACAGCTGTCTTTCTGTTTATCAGTCTGTTACAGAATTACAGGCTTTCCGTACCGGCCGGAAACTTTATTTCTTTCCTCCGGATTCAGATAAAGGCTCAGCGTTACAGCGTTTCTGTGAACGGCATTCTTTTGATGTCATCATTGCTGCCGGTGACAGCGAAATGGATTTGCCTATGATGAAAATCGCTGATATTGCCTTGTTCCGGAAGGAACAAAAAGATTTTGCAACTGAAGTTTTATATACAGTTCTGCACACAGCTCTTGTTTAAAGAGCTGCTTTTTTATACAATCTGTAATTTTTTTATATAAAATAATAATTGTTAATGCCGATTTGTACAAAGTTAACAATTTTCGGACTAAAAAATCTATCTTCTATTCTCAACAAATGGAAAAAATCATATTGAAATTTTTTTGTAATTATGATATAATAAGTCTATATGGTAATTACGTCTGGTGGGTCAGAAGACATGATTTTCCATATAAAATATTATGATAGAAAGGAAAATAGAGTATGAAGAAACCAATTTCAAAACGGATTCTTAGTGCAGTCACATCGGTTTTTCTTGCTGTGACATATACTCTGCCAGGTGCGGCGGATACCAGCAGTGGGATTCTGGCACGAGCGGCAACCAATCTGGCAGATAATTCAGATTATTCTGATGTCACTCTGCTTGTCGGTGAAAAACCTCGTGATGCAGAAGGGACATTGTATACAGGATTAAATACTGTAGATGATGTGCTTGCACAGTATGAAAAAGACTATGCACTTGGTCTTGCTTCACAGTTTTCTATATTTGTAAAAGATAATTTTACTTCTACAGAATCTGATGCAGAAGGCCGGCTTGCTGTCGGAGGTAATCTGAAAGGTGCACAATGGAATGATGGTACATGGTATTATGAAATAGGCAATGGTGACTTTATTACTAAAACATCTTTAGAATATTTGACAAATAATTCTGGTTTTGCACATGTAATTGCAACCGGAGGAAAAATTGAAAGTGTCAATATAAAATCTGGTAACGACTATAAAGATGAATCAGGATACAGAAAAAGTGATAAGATATTCATGGTTTCCACAAAAACAGATTTGTCTTCATATGACAGTTCGTATCTGAAAGATAAGTATAAAAGCCATTTCTATTCTTCTGATGCATTCAACGTAGCAGATTATATGTCTGTTCTCGAAGAAAGAAGTGAGAGAATTGCTTCTGTTGATTCCAATGGTGAAATTTCTACTGATAAGGAAGATACTATCACATTTACTTATACCGGAAATGAAACAACAGCAGAAGCAGTATATTTCACCATTTCAGAAGAAGACTGGGAGAAGTTCCAGAGTGCTTCCTATGTAGAATTCAAAGATATTCCGAAACTGGAGACTGCAAGAGCAGTTGTCAATAATGACGGCACTATGGGAACATGGGAATATGCCTATATTATTGTAAACGTAGAAGGCTCTGGAGAAAAGCATCTTGCAGATATGACAAAAGGCAGCGGTCAGAAAGTAACAAGCGTCAATGGTGTATATATCGGAAGAAACTCACTTGCAGATGGTGACGAATCTAAAAACAATCATCCCGGTGTTACAAGCCTGATGTATAACTTCCCTGAAGCAGAAAAGATTGTCATCGGCAACAACTTCCAAGGTACAATATTTGCTCCGAAAGCAGATGTTACAGATGAGTATACACTCAATAAAAATGACTGGGGCGGTGCAAACTACAGAGGCCATTTCTCCGGCTCACTGATTGCCAAGAGCTTTGATGGCGGTACAGAATTCAGCTATCGTACTTTTACAGGCCCGTATTCTCTGCTTGGTACAGATACTGGCTATACAATCGAGCTTTCCAAGCAGATTGCAGGTTCTGACCTCACTGTTGACGGTGCAGTTATCGGCCTGTTTGAAAATGACGACACTTTGATTTCCAGAAAAACCACAAAAGATATTGAAGGTTTTACAATCAGCGGAAATCAGATAAATGCACAGTTCAGTTTTGATACACCAACTCCGGAAAGCATTACCGGTTCTTCTGCACAGACTGTCAGCAAGAGCTATTATCTGAAAGAAATTTCTGCTCCGGATTCGTTTGCACTTTCAGATGATGAGTGGAAATTTGACGTAAAAGATACGTATCAGAATATATCTGGTTATGATACGCCTTTGGTAAGCAAGACAACAATCATAACATATGCTAAGACAAATAATAATAAGTATACTTATACTATTGATTATGATTATTCTACAGCAGGACAGGTATCTTATACAGTCAAGCTGGATGGCGGTTATGAAAATACATTCATTGTAAAAAAGACAGATGCTGGCTATGAGCTTCAGGGTGACTATACTCTGGCAGATGCCGGAAGCGTAAAGAAGTTTACTAAAAAAGCTACCAGTAATGCGTCTACTAATGCGTTTACTGTTGATTTCACTTATTATTATAATGAAAAAACAGGTACTATCTATCCGGAAATTCAGTTCCCGCCTGCTACTGGCTATAGTGCTACACCTGCTATTATTGAAGACGCTCCGGAAGTCTGGATTAAAAAGATGGATGCCGGCGGAAATCTTCTTGATGGTGCAGAGCTGACAATTACTGATGTAACAAACGGTGGCTCTAAATTTGATACTATCAAGACTACATCAGATAAAACAGACGACAACTGGAATAAAAAATATTCTGTTTCAGCAACCGGCGAAGGCAACACTGTTATTCTTGACCATGTTTACAAAATACAAGAAACAAGTGTGCCGGGTGGTTATATCCCGGCTGTTGACAGATATTTCAAAGTCAGCTCCAAAGATTATAAAATCTACTGGGGGGCTTCTGAAGCTGCTCTGACAAATTCTAGCGAAACAAGAACCATTTCAATTGCTAACACAAAAGACAATGGTCTTGAACTGGTTAAGGTAGATGAAAACAATCCCGGCAAATATCTTGAAGCAGAACTGGAAATCTATTCTTCTGCTGATGATAAGCTGATTGAAACTGTTACAACCAGCGAAACAGGTGCAGTAAAAACTAAGATTACCAATTATGAACCCGGTGAATATTATATCATCGAAAAAACTGCCCCGACAGGTTATGCAAAAGTAACAGACAAACAGTATTTCTATATCGATGATGTCAATGACCTGCATATCGGTAAAATGCCCATACCAGAAGTATTAACCATTCTTATAAATGCTGCTGATGGAAGTACAAATATATTGGGCGGAGAGAAAATCGTGAATTTCGGCAGTCAGTATGAAGGCAAAAAAATTAATAAAATCGAAATAGATACCCAGTGGACAGAGTGGGATAGCCACAAGATTCAGATTAAGCCTACTGGGGATGAAACAGCTTATGAATGGGATTTGGATTCTAATTCTTCGCCTCTTGTAAAAGATGTTGATATTACATTGGGCAAAGATGGCTACATGAAGATAAATTTCTGGAATTCCAAAATTGGTACAGTTAAATTCTATCTTGCAGATGGTGGTACACCAGATACTACTGAATATAAGATTACATCTAAAAACAGAATTATCACATTCACAAACCAAAACACATCTGTAACATTCCGCAAGCTGGATGATGCTCTGAAACTTGACAGCACCAAAATTACTCCCAGCAGCTATTCTACACTTTCTGCAAGAGAATATCTCGCAGGTGCAGGAATGGAACTCACTCCCGCAGCCGGAAATACTGCTGACCTCAGCGGTGTCACTGCTGATAATGCAGATGACTTCAAGGCAGAAGCAGGCAAGCTTTCATGGACAACTACTGATAAAGATACTATCTTCTATAATATCCCTAATGGTAAATATGTCCTGAAAGAAGTTTCTCCTGTTTCCGGTTATCAGGCTATTAAAGAAACAATTATTACAATTTCTGATGCCGGTATCGATTCTGATACCAAGAACACCAGACAGGGCGTAAATACAACCGGCAGAACTATTGAAGCAATTGACGAAATTTATGCGATTACTGTTCGTAAAACTGAACCGGACGGCGAAGGCGATACCCCTGTTGCAGGTGCAAAACTTCAGCTCACTGGTAAAGATTCTGACGGCGAGGACATCGACCTGAAAGCAGCTGGTGTGGAAATTCACGATAACCAGTTCTTTACAGCAGACGGCCACGGCAGAATCAACACACAGGACTATAACGAAAACTACAGACTCGAAGATACACTGATTGAAAACGAAGGCAGCAGTACAGCTTATGTATGGCAGTCCATCGGTTCGGCTGTATATTTCACAAATCTGCCTGAAGGTAATTATACTATTACTGAACTGGAAGCACCTTTCGGATATGTGAAAGCTGCTGACCGCACTTTCACTGTTTCCAGAGACGAAACAACAGGTATGCTCTCTGTATCAGAAGGCAATGACGCTGGCTATAGTTATGACAGAGTCACAGTCAGCAACACAAAAGAAATTACAAGATTCAGCAAGACAGATTTGGGCGGCACTATCATCAATGGTGCATTGTTCAGCCTGACTTCTGATAATGCAGATGTTTCTAAAATTGCTTTTGATTCTGAACTGCAATTAGGCACAGACTACACTGCCAAAGTAGAAGACGGCGGCAATGCAGAAGAAGGCTATGACAAAGACCTGACACTGCATCTTGGTGAACGGTATATTACACAGATTCGTGGTAATACGTTCAATAATATCCAGCTTAAAGCAGACAATAAAACTGTTGAGGGCACAAACGTTTCCAGATATGTCAAGACATTTACAGAAGCAGACGGCCTGACAGGAGATGTGACTGTACTTGGACTGTATGACGGTATTTATACTTTCACACTCAATGATGGTACAGATATCCGTGTCCGTGTCAATTATGACGGACAGGGCATTGCTAAGATTGAAAGTCTCTCTTCTGTAAAGAAAACAGAAACTGCCCCGACAGAGGCTGCTGACATCACAGAACCTGTACTGGTCGGAGATACACTCTATTTCACAGGCGGTAATGCAGAATTTTCAAGTATGCCAGATGGTACTTATACTCTGACAGAAAAAGCTGCTCCGAATGGCTACGAAGTGATTTCGGCATTTACATTTGATGTAAAATCCGGACAGATTGTAGAAGACTCTGTAAAGGCTGTTACTACAGGTGATACAGAAGAAATTGACAGCCATGTTTCTGTAGATGCAAAAACCAATACACTTATCGTAAAAGATGACACCAGTGTAAACCATACAGTCAAAGTATCCAAGACAGATATGGGCGGCACAGAACTGGACAATGCAGAAATCACATTCAGCAAGCTGACTGTAAATGACGAAAACAAGGCAGAACTGAATGCAGATAATACTGTAAAATCCACGCTTGTGGACAGCTGGAAATCTTCTTCCGAGACAAAGCATATCATTACACGTACACTCGAAGATACAACAACTACTACTGAACTGGAAGACGGCTATTATGTTCTGCATGAAGAAGCTGCTCCGGCAGGCTATCAGGTAATTACAGATATTTATGTAAAAATTACAGATGGTCAGGTAGAAGGTATCTATACACTGGATACTGCCACCGGCGAACTGAAAGCAGCTGAAAATAATCCCAAAAATCAGGTTTCTTTCGCTGATGATGAAGAAAATGCAGATGCACAGATTATCACAATCAAAGATGAGATTATCACTGCAACTGTCAGCAAGAAAGATGCTTCCAACAGTGAAGAACTCGCTGGTGCAGAACTGACAATCATTGCAAAAGATGGTCAGGATTTATCTGATGTTACTGCAAAACGTGGCGAAAACGAGGTTACTCTTGTAAAAACAACAGACGAATCTACCGGAAAAACAAATGAAATTTCATTTGTATCTGGTACAGAAGAAACTGTTCTGAACAAGCTTCCGGCCGGAGAATATACCCTGAAAGAAAATACTGCTCCGCTCGGTTATACTACAGATACAGAAATTAATTTTGTTATCAGAGAAGACGGCACAGTAACCAGCCCTGACGGTTCAAAAATTAATCTGGAACTGACAGATAAAGTGATTGAATTAACAATTGACAAACTGGAACTGACTAATGGTACTTGTGAAGAACTCTCCGATGCAACACTCACATTCACAAATACTGACGGTACTTCTCTTGAAGATGTTACAGTCAGCGGCGGGGCACAGAATGTAAGCAAGAAAGGTGCTGTTATCAGCTTTACTTCCGGCGATACAGCTGCAATCCTGACAAAACTGCCGGCCGGTAACTATACGCTTGAAGAAGTGCAG
The DNA here is from genome assembly GCA_902796255.1 of uncultured Ruminococcus sp. GTDB lineage: Bacteria > Bacillota > Clostridia > Oscillospirales > Ruminococcaceae > UBA3855. Next base: position 1,463 of record CADBOP010000145.1, on the reverse strand, counting down.
ACTCCTGATGATTCCCGATATAATAAAGCCGAAACTATCAGCTTTACTATCGGTACAGACGGAAAAATCAAAGAGGTTAAGAATGAAAATTCTTCTGATTCCCAGATTACAGAAGAAAAAGTAATATCCAATATCACAATGCTGGACACCAAAAAAGGCGAAGTCACTGTAAGCAAGCAGGATGCTGCAAACAGCGAAGAAGTCAAAGGTGCTCTGCTGACAATTGCAAAGAAAGACGGAACAATCTCTGAATATGTACAGATTTCTGACCGTACAAAAGTCGCATCCCTGAAAGACATCACAGACGAAAATAAATATTCTGTCTATGCTGTCGAAGACGGTGTTCTGAAATTCTATTCCGGTGATACAGCAGCTGCTGTAAACGGTCTGGAAAACGGAACATATACCCTCGAAGAAGTAAATGCTCCTGATGGTTATCTTATCAGCACTGCAACAGCAGAATTTATAATCTCTACAAACGAGAAAAATGAAACTGTTGTCGAAGGCGAAGCGGTAATCAAAGACGAAGCTATCAAGGCTGTTATCAGCAAATATGATATTGCAAACAGCAAGGAACTCGAAAACGCAGAACTGATTATTCAGGGCGATGCTCTGACACAGGAAGTACTTGACAGAATCTATGCTTTTGATGAAGACAATGTTAAAGTTGATATCACAACAGGTACAAACAGCATTTCTTACACAACAAACGGTAAAAAAGTAGAAATTTCCGGACTTCCTGCTGGGGAATATACTCTGATTGAAAAAACTGCTCCTCAGGGTTATACCAAGGCAGAAGCAATTGATTTCACAATTGACGAAAACGGCAAAATTACTTCCGATGCAAAAGATGAAAACGGTGTGATTGTCATGAATGATGATTACTCCAAGGCAACTATCAGCAAACAGGATATCTCCAATGGCGGAGCAGAACTTGAAGGTGCTACTCTCAAGATTACTGCAAAAGACGGTCAGGATTTATCCGATGTCACTGCAAAACGTGGCGAAGAAGATGTTACACTTACTAAAGTAACAGACGAAACAACCGGAAAAACAAATGAAATTTCATTTGTATCCGGTACAGAAAAAACTATCCTGAGCCAGCTTCCTGCCGGCGAATATACACTGACAGAAATCACTGCTCCGGACGGTTATGCAAAGGCCGAAGAAATTACATTCAAAATTGATGAATTCGGCAAAGTTACAAGCGATAACCTGAAAGAAGATGCAATTGTCATGGAAGATGATGTCCTGACAGCATCTATCAGCAAGGAAGGCATTGTAAAGGGTCAGGAACTCGAAGGAGCTAAACTGACAGTTACTCTGCTGAATGCAAATCAGGAAGATGCAACACTGGAGAATGTAACTGTAACAGGCGGTGGACAGGATGTCCAGAAAACAGCGGAATCCATTAGCTTTGTTTCAGGTACAGAAAAAACAATACTCTCCAAACTGCCCGCAGG
>CADBOP010000144.1 GCA_902796255.1 uncultured Ruminococcus sp. | reverse complement strand
CTGTTTCTCTTCCGGCTGTGACGGGGGTGGTGGTAGCCTGTGAGGGCGGCGGACAAAGCACAGTGCAGGAGACCGTCTACCAGACTGTTTCTGTGGCCTGTGGTCTGCGTATTTCACAGATTTATGTTACAAAACTGGAAAAATAATTTATTTTTATTCTGAAAGGATTTGAGTATTATGCAGAAACCGTCTTTGATTATCGGAAAAAAACAGCTTGTGTTATCCTGCCTGACCGTACTGCTGGCAGCAGCTGTCTATATTAATTATACTTATACCAAAACCGACCTCACAGCGGTACAGACGACTCCTGTAACCGAACTGGAAGAGAATCAGACCGTCCCGCATTATGGTGATACAGAATTTGTTAATGCCGAACCAGACCCGTCAGCAGATTATTTTGCGAAAATCCGGCTCGAAAAAGCAACCAGCCGTGATGAGGCTGTTCAGACCTTACAGACCATGATAGGCGGCGGCGATGTCGCAGAAGAGGAAGCCGTCACAGCGGCTCTCAATGCTGCCGAAGTGGCGGCTCTGATTGAACATGAAGGCACTATCGAATCGCTGATAAAATCACAGGGCTTTTCTGACTGTGTCGTATATTTAGATTCTGACAGTGCCAAAGTCGTTGTCAAAACAGACGGCCTTGATGCTTCCGGAGCTGCTATGATTAAAGAAACCATTCTGGAAGAAGTCTCTATTCCAGCAGAAAATATCCGCATTTTTGAAGTCAAATAAATTTTTCTCCCAATCTGCATTGACAAGCAGAGATTTTTGTGGTAGAATAATAGATAGTATAAATAACAGATGATAATCCTGAAAGGAAGTCAGTATCATTATGAGTATGGATAATATTAACAATACAGACCGGACTATCCGGATTTCTTCGGATGTACTCCGTCAGGTGGCGGCTCTCTCTGCCAGAGATACTGCCGGCGTGGCAGGACTTGCTGAAAAAAATCCTGTGAAAATTATTAACCTCGGCGGTGCTATTTCCGTAGAAATCCGCCTGTTCGTCAAAAGCGGCACAAGAGCTGCCGCAGTCGCTGCCAGAGTACAGCAGACTGTCAAGCAAAGTATTCAGGATATGACAGGCGTCACGGCCGTACACGTTCATGTAGAAATTGCCGGTATGCAGGAGGAAATATGAAAATCAGCCAGTACAGAGAAAATGCATTTTTAATCTTGTTTGAAGCCTCTTTCCGTGAAGATACTCCGGAAGAACTTTTTCAGCTCGCTGAAGAAGTCGGCGAAATCAGGCTCGGTGAAAAAGCCAAAAATTTAGTCTGTGGTGTGCTTGCCCAGACAGAAGCATTGGATACTATCATTGCCTCTTACAGCCCGAAACGGGCTTTGAACCGTATTGCAAGAGTAGATTTGATTATTCTGCGTATGGCGGTCTATGAGTTGCAGAACTCTCCGGAGTTGCCTGCCGGTGTCACTGTCAGTGAAGCCGTGCATCTGGCTGAAGTTTACGCTTCGGCAGAGGATACAGCTTTTATCAACGGTATCTTAGGAAATTATGTCCGGAATCAGGAGAAAGCCTGATGTGTGTGTTTCTGGGGCTGGATACCAGTAATTATACGACTTCGGCTGCTGTTTATGATTCTGTTTCCGGTCAGGTGATACAGGCCAAAAAGCTCCTGCCTGTCAAGGCCGGTGAAAAAGGTCTCCGGCAGAGTGATGCTGTGTTTCATCATACTGTACAGCTTCGGGAAGTACTGGCAGAACTGGAAATTCCAGAGCTTTCCGGTATTGGTGTATCTGTCCGGCCGAGAAATGTGGAAAAATCATATATGCCCTGTTTTCTCTGCGGAGCGAATACGGCTCATATTGCCGGACAGCTTCTGCATATTCCGGTCTATGAAACCAGTCACCAGACAGGGCATATTTTAGCCGCTCTGTATTCAGCCAAGAAACTGGAATGGAGAAAGCAGAATTTTTTAGCTTTTCATGTCAGCGGTGGTACGACAGACTGCGTATTCTGTCAGCCTGAACCGGAACAGATTTTTCATATCACGCCTGTTTCCGGTTCTCTGGATTTGAAAGCCGGTCAGTTAATTGACAGAGTCGGCCTGATGCTGGGGCTGCAATTCCCATGCGGGGCACCTCTTGAAACACTGGCAATGCAGAGTACACAAAAATTCAAATACAAGCCTGTGATAAAAGGCCTTGACTGCTGTCTTTCCGGACTGGAGAACCAGTGCCGGAATATGCTGAAAACGTCTCCTGCCTGTGACGTGGCTCTCTTTTGCCTGACAGCAATTGCACAGGTACTTTCTGCAATGACGGAAAAAGCACGGGAAGTTTATCCGGCTGTACCGGTTCTGTATGCCGGTGGTGTCATGTCAGATATATATATTCAAAACTGTCTGAAAAATAATTCTGCTGCTTTTGCAGAGCCGGCTTTTTCATGTGATAATGCTGCCGGAACAGCGATATACGCTGCTTTATGTCATGCTGACTGTGACTGAATTAAACCAGAGAGCTGCTGAAATCATCCGAAGCAAGAAAAATCTGCAATTGCTTCTGACAGAAGGCGAAATTTCTGATTTCCGGATTCGTGACGGAAATTTCTTTTTCTCTCTTTGTGATGAAAACAGTTCTGTCAGAGCTGTGATGTTCCGGAAAGCAGCCGAAAGATTAAAATTTCAGCCGGAAAACGGGTTGTCTGTCATTGCTGCCGGAAGTGCGGATTTTTATCAGCCTTACGGGCAGTTTCAGTTTCAGGTAACGGACATGCTGTTGCAGGGTATCGGCAGCATTCAGAAAGGGTTTCAGCAAAAAGAACAGCAACTCCGGTCTGAGGCCGTGTTTTCGGTCAAAAAGCCAGTCCCGCTGTCGCCGGAAAGCATCGGCATTATTACATCAGAATCCGGAGCGGCTTTACAGGATATCCTGCATATTCTCAGACGCCGTTCACCGGAAATAAAAACCGTTTTATTTCCGGTTCATGTACAGGGAAAATATGCCGAAGCAGAAATCTGTCAGGCTCTGGAACAGGCAGATTCCCAGAATTTAGATGTTTTGATTTTAACCCGTGGCGGCGGAGCTTCTGAAACGTTACATGTTTTTAATTCTGAGAAAATTGCCAGAGCGATACAGGCCTGTCATACCCCTGTGATTTCTGCCATCGGGCATGAAACAGATATGACACTTTCAGATAAAGCTGCGGATTTACGAGCCTCTACACCATCAGCAGCGGCCGAACTGGCCACACAGAAACGATATCCTGAAATTTTTAAAAATTATAAAAATATTTTATTTATCAATCAGATACAGACAGGGGACTGTCTGGAAATTTATCTGCCGGACGGCTGTATCACCGTCAAGGCAATACACAAGGAGCGGTATTTTATTATGATGAACCCATCCCAGAACACACGACTGAAATCTTATGCCAGCCGTGTGGAGAAAAAATTGCTTGCTGTAATTGCTTCATTACAGAATCAGGCAGAAAATAAAAATATGCAGATTGTTTCTTTATTTGATGCCATGCGGCATTCTCTGACCGCCGGCGGAAAAAGAATCCGTCCGGCTCTGATTTACGCTTTCTGTGAACTTTGCGGCGGTACACCGGAACAAGCCGATGCTGCCGCCTGTGCTATGGAAATGACACATACTTCTTCTTTGATTTTTGATGACCTGCCTGCTATGGATGATGATGATTTAAGGCGTGGCAAGCCCTCATGTCATAAGGCATTCGGCGAAGCAACAGCAATTCTTGCCGGCTGTGGGCTGATGTGTTCTCCGTTCGGGATTCTGGCCGATGATACAGTGCTTTCCGATTCACAGAAAATCAGATTAATCAGTCTGTTATCCCGTGAAGAGGCTTCTGCTGGCATGATTGGCGGTCAGATGCTGGATATGCAGTTTGAAACGCAGCAGGGAGTGACCGCAGAAGATTTGAAAATCATGTGTAACGGCAAAACAGGTGCATTAATGAAAGCCGCCTGTCAGATGGGCTGTATTTGCGGCGGCGGTTCAGAAGCACAAGTACAGGCTGCCGGAAATTATGGCCTTGCACTGGGACTGGCCTTCCAGATGATTGATGATATTCTGGACGTGACAGCCACTTCTGAACAGCTTGGCAAGCCTGCCGGAAGTGATGCGGAAGAACAGAAACAAACGTTTGTTACCATTCTGGGAATCGAAAAAACCAAAGCCGAGGCTGCTGTTTTAACAGAACAGGCTTGTGCAGAGCTGGATAAATTTCCGGATTCTGAGATTACAGAATTTCTTCGTGTACTTGCCAATGCCATGCTTGTCAGAATACAGTAAAATAACAGAAAGTGAGCCATCATGATATATAACCCGATTTTATGTGCAGGGATTGTCGGCTGGGCAGCAGCACAGGTAATTAAATTTATTTTATTTTTTGTACAGAACGCTTCTGTAAAACTGGAGCGGTTATACGGTTCCGGAGGGATGCCAAGTTCTCATTCTTCCATGGTTTGTGCCACATTGGTTTCTACAGGCAGGGCAGCAGGGTGGGACTCTCCTGTGTTTGCCGTGATGTTCGTTGTCGCAGCAATTATTATGTACGATGCTGCCAACGTCCGGCTTGAAGCCGGCAAACATGCCAAACAGCTGAACGAAATCATGCAGAAGCTTTTTTCACAGGATGAAACGGCTGACAAAGAAACACAGTTCAAAGAACTGCTTGGCCATACACCTCTACAGGTAGTATGCGGTGCGATACTCGGCATTGCAATCGGTATACTGATACCAATTGCGTAAGAATGCAAAAATATAATAACAAGTAGTGATAAATTTATGAATACAACAAATCAGGAATCCGGCGAATATCAGCTCAAAGACCTGAAACTTCCGGAGGATTTGAAAAAGCTGAATTTTTATCAATGCCGGAAATTAGCCAAAGAAATCCGTTCACTTCTGGTGCGTGTGATTTCTAAAAACGGTGGTCATCTTGCCTCAAATCTGGGAACAGTAGAGCTGACGATGGCTCTGCATAGAATTTTTGAATCGCCGAAAGATAAAATTATCTGGGATGTCGGCCACCAGTGCTATACACATAAAATTCTGACCGGACGTATGGACAGGTTTGAAACTATCCGGAAAGAAAACGGGATTGCAGGTTTTCCGAAACCAGAAGAATCAGAACATGATATTTTTATCAGCGGGCACAGCAGCACGTCTATTTCCGTAGCCTGCGGGATTGCGGAAGCGATGAGAATGCAGGGAGATACCAAACATCATGTCATTGCTGTAATTGGTGACGGTGCTCTGACAGGCGGTATGGCATTTGAGGGGCTTAACAACGGCGGCAAGAAAAAAATGAAGAATCTGATTGTGATTCTGAATGATAATAATATGTCAATTTCCAGCAATGTAGGAGCAGTTTCCGGTTATCTGCGGTCGATTCGTGAGAGTGAAACCTATGTCAGAAAAAAGCAGCAGCTGGAAAAAAATCTTATGAATACCCCCGGTGTCGGCACACATGCTGTCAAAGTGCTGAAAAAAACAAAAGACAGCTTCAAACGTGTGATGTTCCAGCAGGCGACTATGTTCGAGCAGTTCGGCTTTGTATATCTCGGGCCTGTAGATGGGCATAATATGCAGGAACTTGAAGAGGTACTCCGGACAGCAAAACGCTATGAAGCCCCTGTATTTATTCATGTGAATACAGTCAAAGGCAAAGGCTATCTGCCGGCAGAGAATAATCCGAGACTGTTTCATGGTGTACCGAAATTTGATATCATGACAGGAAATCCGGAAGTTTCCGGAAATGATTGCTATTCTGATATTTTTGGAAAAGAACTTGCTGAAATGGCAAAACAGGATAAAAAAATCTGTGCAGTCACGGCAGCTATGACATTCGGGACAGGCTTGCAGTATTTTCAGGAACAGTTTCCGGAAAGGTTTTATGATGTCGGTATTGCGGAACAACATGCTGTCACGTTTTCAGCCGGACTGGCTGCTGCTGGTATGACACCTGTGTTCGCTGTGTATTCGACATTTCTGCAAAGAGCCTATGACCAGCTTCTGCATGATGTCGCTATCGGGAAACTGCATGTAGTACTGGGGATTGACCGTTCCGGCATTGTCGGGGAAGACGGTGAAACGCATCAGGGAACATTTGACGTTCCTATGCTGACTTCCATTCCCGGTGCAGTGATTTATTCTCCGGCCTGTTATGAAGAATTAAAGCTCTGTATGCGGAGAGCGATTCAGGAAGATACAGGGCTGACTGCTGTCAGGTATCCGAGGGGAAATGATAAAAATATGACATTTCCGAAAGATAATTTAAATACAGAATACACGCTGACAGAATCCGGCTCGGATATGCTTCTGATTTCTTATGGCAGAGTGTATCAGGCTTTATGGGAAGCACACTGTACCTGTGAGAAAATAGGCTATCAGACAAGTTTGCTGAAATTAACCAGAATTTTCCCCGTGATGGAAGAACTTGTTGAAAAAGCCCTGAATTACAGAGTAGTCCTGTTTTTTGAAGAAAGCAGCGGCTATGGCGGAATTTCCACAATTTTCGGTTCACTTCTGGCACAGTATGGATTTAAAGGCCGGTATGTCAGAGTTTCGGCAGATTGTTTTCTGAAGCAGGCTTCTGTACCTGCCTTGCTGGAGAAATCGGAACTTTCTGCCCATGCAGTCTGTCGGTATATTTATGCATATGGAAACAAGGATTGACATTGCTATGACAGAACGGCAGCTCTGCCAGAGCCGTTCAAGAGCAAAATTATTAATCACAGACGGCAGGGTATTATTAAATCATGAAATCTGTACAAAGCCATCTGTACTGGTATCTGACAGTGATTTGATAGAAGTCGAGGATTTGCCGTTTGTCGGCAGAGGCGGCCTGAAACTCGAAGGGGCTTTCGAGAAATTGAAAATTCATACAGAAAATAAAATTTGTCTGGATATCGGGGCTTCTACAGGCGGATTTACGGACTGTCTCCTGAAACATGGTGCAAAGCTTGTCTATGCAGTAGATGTGGGTCATGACCAGCTGGCTGAAAGTCTGAGAAATCATGAACAGGTAATCAATCTGGAAAATACAGACATCCGGAATTTAACTGTTTCAGATTTTGAAGTGCTTCCGGATTTTTGCAGTATTGATGTTTCTTTTATTTCTCTGAAATATGTTCTGCCTTCGGCATTTGCATTACTGGCTGAACAGGCTGAATGTATTGCACTGGTGAAACCGCAGTTTGAAGCCGGAAAGAAGGCACTCAACAAACAGGGGGTTGTGAAGTCGGAGAAAATCAGAAAACAAATTCTGGCAGAAATCACCACATTTGCGGAACAAATCGGCTTTCAGGCTGAAAGTTCCTGTGAATCGCCGGTACAGGGCGGCACAGGGAATATTGAATATCT
>CADBOP010000143.1 GCA_902796255.1 uncultured Ruminococcus sp. | reverse complement strand
TGCTGACAGAAGAAGATTTGACAAATTACAATAAATAATTGCTGAAATAAAAAATCACCTGCATTCAGAAATGAATGCAGGTTTTTTTATGATTTACATGAAATTATGATTAGTTCTGTTCCAGTGTGCCGTGAGACAGGGATTTCAGATAAGCATGAATAAAGCCGTCCAAATCACCGTCCATCACAGCGTTGATATTGCCATTTTCAAAATTGGTTCTATGGTCTTTCACAAGCGTATAAGGCATAAAGACATAGGAACGAATCTGAGCCCCCCAGCCGATTTCTTTCTGAATGCCCTTGATATCAGAAATTTTTTCCAGATGCTCACGCTCTTTGATTTCCACCAGTTTTGCTACCAGCATTTTCATAGCATAGTCTTTATTCTGATACTGACTTCTCTGGGTCTGACAGGAAGTGACAATACCGGTAGGCTTATGAATCAGACGAACAGCAGAACTGGTTTTATTTACCTTCTGACCGCCTGCACCGCTGGAGCGGTATACTTCCATTTCAATATCTTCGTCACGGATTTCTACCTGAATATTATCATCCATTTCGGGCATGACTTCGAGAGCCGCAAAAGAAGTATGTCTTCTGCCGGAAGCATCAAAAGGCGACACTCTGACTAATCTGTGTACCCCTGCTTCGGATTTGAGATAGCCATAAGCATTTTCACCTTCTACCATGATAGAAGCACTTTTCAGGCCGGCTTCTTCCCCGTCCAGATAGTCCAGAAGCTGTACTTTAAAGTTATGGCGTTCTGCCCATCTGTTATACATACGATACAGCATTTCTGCCCAGTCCTGTGCTTCTGTACCGCCTGCACCAGCATGGAATGTAAGAATTGCATTTTTGCTGTCATATTCGCCGGAAAGCAGGGTTTCCAGATTTTTATTTTCCAGAGCCTGTTTAAAATCGGCAATTTCTGTGACAATTTCATTTTGCATATCCTCGTCTTCTTCTTCCATGCAAAGTTCAATCATTGTCAGAATATCTTCCAGACGGGACTGCATTTTCTCGTAATCAGTAATTTTATTTTCGAGCTGTTTGGTTTTCTGGAGAACTTTCTGAGAATTTTCGAGGTCATCCCAGAAATTGGCTTCTGTTGCCTGCTCCTGCAAAACTTTAAGTTCTTCCTTTGCTTTTTTGATATTCAGCACTTCGCCGAGTTCTTCAAGCTCTTTGTGATAGCCATTCATTTCGACTTTTAATTCATCCAGTAAAATCATAATTATATCTCCTTATTATATTATTATATACCTGTAAGCCAATCTATTTTATTATACACTATTTCTGGAAAAAAAGCAATAGTTCTGCTATAAAATATTCAGCAGGCAGTCAATCCAGCCATTGGCCAGTTCCTCATGGCCGATAAGCGTAGGATGTGTACCGTCAAGTGTTTCATAATAAATTTTTCTTTCTGACAAATCTGCCAGCCGGCATTTATATTTTTCAGCAGTCAGCCGAATCGTTTCGTTATAATCTTCCAGAGGAATACCGGAATAAGTTTCCGGAAACTGCCAGTTAGGGATTCTTGCATGGTATGTTCTTGCCACAGTACCACAAATGATTCTGGCATTAGGATAATAATTATGCAGTCGTTTCAGCATCAGGCTGTAGGCATCTTCAAAATAAATAGGATTTTTCCAGAACGGGTTTTTATTTTTAATCGGCACACCCCTGCCGAAATCTTTAATTCCCATATATACAAGAATAATATCCGGAGCAATATTGCCGTGTTCCAGCAGTTCGGTTCTTTTGACACTGTTTCCGGAGAAAGGGTGTTTTCCGGCGACACAGCTGCCTGCATAAGAATTATTTACACAGAGTCTTCCGCTGAAATGGGTAATCACTTTTGCCCACCACATATCACTGATATAACGGATAGCATTTTTCTGCATATTTTCATAGTTATAATGAACCGGATAGCCTTCTGGCACTGTGCCGACCATACTGCTGATAGAGTCTCCAAGGATTGAAAAATATTTCAAAAGCAGCTCCCCCTTTCTCAGAAAATATTGAAAACAAAATTCAGCATCTCTTCCGGTTTCAGACACTGCATTAAAATTAATCCTGTTTTCCGCCGCTTTTCTTCATGATGAGTTTAAGATACACTGGTGTCAGCAAAAAAATCAGAACATAGCCGACAATCATACTGAGCAGCAGGGATTTGAGAAACATCAGAAGATAAGGCGGCATGGACTGCCCGTGACTGACAGCATTATAATATGCCATTCCCGTCATACAGAGCGTAAGTACAGGGGTATAAATCAAATCAGAAATCAGGCTTTCCAGCAGTCTGGCTTTCAGGGTATGAGGTGTCAGGCCGGCTTTTTCGACAGCAGTATCACTGACTTTTTTCATTGGCACAAAAAAGCCGATAATCAGGCTGATAATCGTACTGATAATAAAACTGCTTAAAAAAGCCGGAATGGTAAAATGTCCGGAAGAGAGTACACCTGTCAGCGAGAGACAGAAGCTCATAGAAATTCCCATAAGAATACTCATCTGCATTCCGATTTTTTTCATATTCATACTATAGTCAGTCTCCTTTGAAGTTAAAAATTTAAATATAAAATTCCTGCATGGTATCCAGACATAAGCAAGCCAGCCTGCCAGAACCGAAACACGCCCCGCAGTCAATATAAATATTATTCGCACTGTGATAAATTTCAGCTTTGCCATGAATCAGGGGCGTTGGTGTATGTCCGGTAACAATATAAATATTCTCATCATCAAAAAATCTTTTATCTGGGTCTTCCCGTGTAAGAAGCAGTTCTTCGGGAGAATATTCGCTTAATTTCTTGTCTTTCCGGAAATTGCCAAGACCGGCATGTACCAGAATAAACGTTTTTTCACCGACATCCACTGCTTCATAGAATGAAAATTCTGAAATATAATTCAGAATCTCTTCACGTTCTTCAGGCGAAATTTTCTGAAACTGTGCAACTGTAGTATCACCGCCATCATCAATCCATTCCAGAATTCCCTGAATATCTTCCAGAGAAAGCGAAATATTTTCAACCGTTTCAGCAGTAATCTCAGTACTCAGCTTGCTTAATAAATAATAAGCCAGAAAATCATGATTTCCCATAATCGGGAAAACATTGGAACGCTGCATCATATCTTTGAGTACAGAAACAGGTTCTTTTCCTCTGTCCACGACATCACCGAGAACAAAAAGCGTATCCTGTGCAGAAAACTGAATCAGCTCCAACATTTTCAGATATTTCTGATATTCACCGTGAATATCTGACATAACATAAATCATTAGGATATGCCCCTTTCAGGAATATTATATACATACATGTCAATTCTACCATAAAAACAGCTTTTTGTCAACTGTATCATAAAATAAAAACAGCAGCAGAAAACCTCTGCTGCTGATAAATTTTAATCATGCTCGTGACATTCTTCACAGGAAGGCACTTCACCGACAATCAGTTTTGCATCTACCCCCTGTCTGGTATAATAATCTGAAAGAGCCGCTTTGACAGCTTCTTCAGCAAGTACAGAACAGTGTACTTTCACCGGCGGCAGACCATCAAGAGCTTCCATAACAGCCTTGTTTGTAAGCTGGAGAGCATCTTCAATCGTTTTGCCCTTAATCATTTCTGTAGCCATAGAAGAAGTAGCAATGGCTGCACCGCAACCGAATGTTTTGAATTTCACATCTGAGATAGTATCACCATCAATTTTGAGATACATTTTCATAATATCGCCGCATTTTGCGTTTCCGACTTCACCGATGCCGTCAGCATCCGGAATTTCTCCGACATTGCGTGGATTTGTAAAATGGTCCATCACTTTTTCACTATAATTCATAATTTAAAAACCTCCTGTATCAGACTAATTTTTTATTTTGTTTTGTAAGTGTTTCCCACATTGGAGACATGCTTCTGAGCCGTTCTACAATTATGGGAAGTTTTTCTAAAATATAATCTGCATCCTGTTCTGTAAAATCCTCACCGAAACTTAATCTCAGAGAACCATGGGCAACTTCATGCACCAGTCCGAGCGACAGCAGCACATGAGACGGGTCGAGTGAGCCGGATGTGCAGGCCGAACCGGAAGAAGCCTGAATGCCGTAGTAATCCAGCATTAACAATAAGCTTTCGCCCTCGATACCGACAATAGAAATATTGACATTTCCGCAGAGTCTTTTTTCTCTGTCGCCGTTAAGTCTTGTCTGGTCTATTTTAAGAATCCCATCGATGAGCTTATCTCTGAGCGGTGTAAGTCTGGCAATTTTAGCCGGAATATCTGCTGTAGCGAGTTCAAGAGCCTTTGCAATGCCAATAATACCCGCAACATTCTCCGTACCGGCACGTTTGCCGGATTCCTGACCGCCGCCGTGAATCAGATTCGACAGGAGAATCCCTTTTTTGACATATAAAATACCAATCCCCTTCGGGGCATGGAATTTATGACCGGAAATTGAGAGCATATCAATATTCTGTGCTTTGACATCAATCGGCACATTACCGACAGCCTGAACAGCGTCTGTATGGAACAGCACTTTATGTTTCCGGCAGATTTCACCAATTTCAGGAATCGGCTGAATTGTACCGATTTCATTATTGGCATACATGACAGTCACTAAAGCAGTATCTTCCCGAATGGCCTTTTCCACATCTTCAGGATTCACCAAGCCTTCCGGACTGACGGGCAGATATGTGATTTCAAACCCATGTTTTTCTAAAAATTCGCAGGTATGCAGAACAGCATGGTGTTCAAATACTGTTGTAATAATATGTTTTTTGCCTTTTGCAGCGAGTCTGTCAGCAGTTCCCTTAATAGCCCAGTTATCAGATTCTGAACCGCCTGCTGTGAAATAGATTTCCTTCGGGTCAGCATTGAGACATTTTGCGATTCTGGCACGGGCATCGAGGATAGCACGTTCATTTTCACGACCTTTGGAATAGATACTGGAGGGATTGCCGAAATGTTCCTGAAAATAGGGCAGCATTTCTTTTAAAACTTCATCTGATACAGCTGTAGTAGCCGCATGGTCAGCATAGATATAACGTTTTTCCATTTGTCAAAAACCTTCTTTTTTGATAATTTTTATTATATTATAGCATATCGATAGGAATAATACAATATAAGTTAGACAGACTAACCAATTTGAAATTAAATAACAGGCTATCAATTTTTCTGATATTCAGACAGATTCTTTTTTTATTATGATAAATCATAATATGTGTTAAGAATCAGCAATAAATCCATATTTTTCAAGAAAGGAGTAACGAAAGCCTTTTTGCTTTATGTAGTCCCAAAAAATTTTTCGCCCTTCATCAGTCAGGTCATTAAGTTCTTCATATTTCAGATGAAGCCAGCCGCCTGTTTCAGTTGATAAAATATCGCCCACGTTACATTCTATTCCTATTTCTTCTGTTGGAACTGTCCATGCATTATTGATATCATTTTCAGGCATGAACAGGCATTCAACTATGACATTGCTGTCATCGACCGCTATAACCGCCCATGTATCTATTGGTATCATGAGATAGTCTCCTTTCAAATTACGATTTATATGAATAACTGCATTATCTGACGGACTGTTTCAATTATAACAAAAAATAAGAATTTTGTCAAGTTTATTTTGATAAAAATTCATAAAAAATCCTGTCCGGAACATCGGACAGGATAAGCAATCTTATAATAATATACAGCCGCTGTTGTCAATTTTCAGGTCGTGCACCTCCCAGCCTTTCAGTCCGGCATTATCGAGAGAAAACCGCATTTTTCCAGCGAAATAAGTATTTTCTTCATCGGCGATAGCCATTACAGTAGGCCCTGCACCGGAAATATATGCTGCATACGCACCATGTGCATAGGCAATATCAAATACTTCTCTTGCATGAGGGATTAAAGCCATTCTGTAAGGCTGGTGCAGTTTATCATGCGTTGCTGTGCGGAGGTTCTCAAATTTTCCGGTCAGCAGAGAGGCCGAAAACAAAGCCGCTCTGGAAAGATTATATACCGCATCTTTATGAGAAACTTCCGAAGGCAGGCAGGCTCTTGCCTTTTCGGTTTTCAGTTCAAAATCAGGAATCATAGCAACAAATCTTAATTTAGTATATACTTCCTGTTTCACCCAGTGTACACGGCGGCCATCGAAAACAGCTGTCACAATACCACCGAGCAGAGCCGGAGCAGTATTGTCCGGATGGCCTTCAATCTGAGCTGCCAAATCCACTAAATCATCTGTATTAAGCGGATTGCCGAGCAGTGTGTTTGCACCGACCAGACCAGCTACAATACAGGCTGAACTTGAGCCGAGCCCTCTTGTCATGGGAATTTTGTCATGCTGAATTAATTTCAGACCCTGTAATTTTTTTCCGCAGACTTCAAACAAATCTTTTGCAGAAGTATAAATCAGATTTCTTTCATCAGTCGGAATGTTGGGATTTTCGGGGGCAGAAATTTCTATTGTATCGCACTCTTCCATTTCGATAGTATTATAATATTGCAGAGCAAGGCCGAGGGCATCAAATCCCGCCCCTAAATTTGCACTTGTTGCAGGGACTTGTAAAGTAATCATATCAATTCTCATCTCCTATATGGGATATATTTCATCTCGTTTGCTTCTATCAAAAAAATAGCAATTACAAAAAGCACTTTATTCTCTATTTTAGTATATGATATATCTTTCTCTGATGACACGAAAGGACGGCGATACACCGTCCTTTCTGATTTTGCATTCTTTAAGAGGCTGCTTTTTCAGCCTGCATGGCTTCTCTTCTCTTGTTGCGGACTTTTGCAATCAGGATTTTATTATTTTTTCTGTCATAGAGATAGAACATAATAATCACACCAATGCCCACTGCCAGCATTCCGATACCTAACAGGAAATAAGGCGGCATATAGCTCATTGTGACAGTATATGTGCCTGCTTCTTCAAACGGTACATAAATCATAGCTTTCAGGCATTGCGGTGCATCTACAATCTGGTTCTGACCATCTACAGGAGCCTGTACTTTCTGGCCGTTTACCTTGACAGTCCAGCCTTCTTCATAGGGAATCGAAGTAAACAGAATCTGTCCGGCCTGTACATTGACAGTACCACGGATATAGGTTGCATTCTGTTTTTCAATCTGCATCTGCTGTGTTTTCAGAACGTCAATATCCTCCTGAAATACATCTTCATTGAAATAATAAAAATACGGTGCTTTTACAATTGTTGCATTCTGGTCATTATCAACAGTCATACGAAGAGCCACTTTTGTACCGACATCATAAACGCCCAAATCAAGAATACAATAGTTTCTTGTCTCGAAGTATCTGCCATAAGATTTGAAATCATAAGTTTCTGTAATATTGTCCCAGACACCCAGCCAGAGATTGACAGCCTGTTCGTTCTCTGTTTTGAGATAGGCATAAATTCTCTTATTCTGCATAACTGTAAAGCGATAGTCAACAGTCGGGTCACCAGATTCCATTTTGGTATAGGTCGGCTGACCGTTATAATCAGAAACAGTGACTGCACCAAGGATTGTTTCCACGTCAGAAACAGGGGTATAATATTCTGTCACAGAAGCAATCTGACCGGCTTCATCAAAAACGGTTTCTCCCATCATAGTACTTAATAAAACATTCTGGCTGTTAAAAGGATTATCATTTCCCAGATGGTCAATTTTGAGCAGGTCATCATCTACCAGATAGCCGATGCTGAGGGCATTGGGATTCTGATAAATTTCAATTGTCTTGTTTCTGGGTGTGCCATCTGCATTTTTATCGTCATAGTCATCAAAATTATATTCTTCCACTTTCTGATAAGAAGGGTGCAGGAGCGGACGTGGGAAAGAATCTTCTTTATACAGTACATACTTGATACCCAGCAGGGAGTCTGCAAGCTCTGTTGTACCGTCATATCTGGAATAATAACTTCTCATGTTATATCCCATTGTTTCTATAAAATTCAGTGTCTGTGCATTCATGACAGAACTGGAATGTGTCAGCCCTTTCAGACCGAATGCCATATTATCATTGACACAGCGGGAATATGTTTTTTCAGAACGGTATAAACCGCCGTCAATGCCGTTGCTGTGTTCCTTGTCATATTGTTCCATCAGGTCAGTTGCTGCACGGCCGGACTGCACAAAAGTTCTGTAAGAAGCTCTGGAAGAATACGCCACTTCTTCATCAACTGCGTGCATCGTTTCCACAGTATTGAATAGCAATTCACCAGAAACGGCACATAGCAGGACAACCGGCAGAACTGTGCTTGTTTTTTTATTCATCATGCCATAGAGCAGCAGCAGATACACAGCAGACAAGCCTACAGAAAGCCAGATGGATTTCATTTCATCCATGCTTTCATAGTTCTGTGTATTAATAAACAGACATACAGCCATGAATCCAAAGAACACACCGCCAAACTTTGCAGTGTCTATATGCTCTAATTCTCTGAAAGCAGTTGCAGCCATGGACAACAGCACGAAAGAAACAATAAACGAATACCGGAACGGCAGCCAGTTCGGTACTTGTCCGCCATGCCATCTCATATCAATGGGCTTGATATACATACTGAAGAACAATACAAACAATAAAAATCCATAGCCGATTTTACTTTTCAGAGCAATTTTCTGATTCATGAAAAACAGAGGCACTAATACAACAGTCAGAATACCGCAGTAAATTTCCGGACTGCCCTGTACATTGACAGAGTCATACTGACAGGTTAACAGCTGTCTGAGTAAAATAATCGGGTCAAACTGTGTCTTGAAAGTAAAATCCGGTGTTGTAAAGTCAAATTTACCAAGTGACAATGCTTTATAAACCGGCAGAATCATGAACGATGCACACATGATTGCCACAATGGTACAGATTCCGAATGATACACAGGTATAGAACAAATCATAAAATTTTCTGTTTTTCTGTTCTGTGCCCAAGCATAAATAATAAATAAAATAAATTCCTGTAAAAATGCCTATCATATAGCCAATATAGAAATTAGCCACAAACATGACAGCAATCGGAATAATATAATTTACTTTCCTGCCGTCATCTATCAGATATTCCACCCCTAAAGCAATCAGCGGCAGAAAAACCAGACCGTCCAGCCACATGGGGTCAATCGTCTGAATGACCATATATGCCATCATAGAATATAAAATTCCGAATATCAATGCCGGCAGCGGCTGTAATTTTTTGCTTTTCAGCAGATAATGATGAAATGCAAGACTTGCCGAGCCAATTTTTGCCAGAATCATAATCAGCAGACTTGTCAGCATCATTTTTTCCGGCAGAAGCATGACAATCAGTGTAAACGGGCTGGCCAGATAATAGCCGATAATCCCCATATAACCGCCGGAAAGGTTTCTGCTCCAGTTATAGAAGATACTGCCGTCACCCCAGAATGCATCCCGCAAAGCCTCAAAATAATAAACATACTGTGCGTTGAAGTCCAGAGCCAGCACAGACTCTTCCCCGAAGGGGTACAGACCAAAAATCGCATAGCAGATATACATCAGGATTATCGGGATGAAAAAGGCCATCAGATAGTAACGATTGCGGAAGAGCCAGTCTTTCAGGGAATTACTGCTTTTTTTAGGCTGTGAAGCAGGTCTGGAAGCAGGTATTTTTTCCGCTGTTGAATTTTCCATGTTGTTCCTCCTTGTTTTGAATATTTTTCATCCTGCATAAAAACCGCAGATGTGATTATTATACCATGCTTTTGGAGATTTTGCAAGTAGAAAATGATTTTTTTCAGGGAAAAACGGTATATTTTCAGGTGGAATTCCTGAAAATCGTGATTTTGCACAAATACAGAAGCAAAAGCCATGCAAATCAGGATATTTTTTAGTCTCTTTTCTGACAGTTTCTGACAGATATGCCGGATTCTGTAAAATCTGACAGGATTTATTCATATTTTTTCTATGGACAAATCTGTAATTTTATGCTATAATGAAATTATCTATATAAATTGTAAGGAGGATTTTTTATGAATCAGACAAAAACAATCGAATTCGGCGGAATGCAGTGCATTCAGCTCGAAGCCGGAGGCTATACAGCCTTGATTGCTCCGCAGGTCGGCTCAAATGTGATTCGTCTGCATGATGACAGGAACGGTGTGGAATTTTTCCGTTTCCGTCCGGAGAATACGCTTGAAAGCCTGTTGCAGTCTGCTGAGGTCTGGGGACTGCCGACACTCTATCTTCCGAACCGCTTTGCTGACGGTGTTCTGAAAACTTCTGATGCCAAGTATCAGCTTCCGGTGAATGAGAAAGCACCTTATCACAATCATATTCACGGCTTTCTGCACAAGAGAACCCACACAGTGACAGAACACAAGACAGATGCCAACTGTGCATGGTGCAGGACAGAATACCTCTATGATGAAAATGATGAATTTTTCCAGTATCTGCCGATAAAATTCAAAGCAGAATTCTTATTTACCCTCTCTTCCTGCGGGCTGGAATATGAATTTAAATTAACAAATTTATCTGACAAACAGATGCCTGTTTCTGTGGCAACACATACGACTATCAATTCTCCGTTTATAGACGGTGCAAAACAGGAAGATGAAAGAATCTTAGCTCCTGTCGGAAAACGCTGGATTCTGAATGAACGCTGTCTGCCGACCGGTGAATTTGTTGACCTGACCGCACAGGACAACGAATACAAAAACGGCACACGCCGTCCGGTGCTTCAGAATATTGACAATGAAATGTATTTTGCTGAACATACTGAATATAACGGCGAAAATCTCTATGGCATTATTGCAGAAGATATCAATTCCAAGAAGAAAATCTGCTATGAAATCGGCGAAGAATACAAATTCTGGATTTTCTGGAATGACAAGGGCTTCAACGGTTATTTCTGTCCTGAGCCGATGTCTGCTATGATAGATGCCCCTAATCTTGACATGCCTGCATCTGTGACAGGCTATCAGGAACTTGCTCCGAACGAAAGCAAGGCATTTCACCAGCATTTCTTCACGATTCTGTAAAATCTGTTTTATAAAATTCAGACAAAATGCACAAATAATCAAGAAGAATTTCAGCAGTTCTATTTTTGAAAAAATACCGGAAAAGACTTGCTAATATTTCCGGAATATGTTATAATATTGATAAGTTCTATTATCTGGAACAATAAAAAATAAAATCACTTATCATGAAAAGGAGTTTTTTTGCTATGCAGAAGTTTGGTCATTTTGATGATGTCAATAAAGAATATGTCATCACCTCTCCCAGAACGCCTTATCCGTGGATTAACTACCTCGGCACACAGGCTTTCTTCTCCCTGATTTCCAATACCGCAGGCGGTTATCATTTC
>CADBOP010000142.1 GCA_902796255.1 uncultured Ruminococcus sp. | reverse complement strand
GTGATTTATAATTCCGGCGGTTATGAGCTTGTCAGCAGTCTGCATATGCTCGATGGCCTGATTGATGTCTATCTGCCGGATTTTAAATTTTTTGATTCGCATACCGCAGAGCTGTATGCCCATGCACCGGATTATCCGGAAATTGCAGAACAAGCCCTGACAGAAATGCTTCGTCAGACCGGCAGGCCTGTACTGGAAAATCATCTGATTCAGAAAGGCGTGATTCTCCGGCATCTGGTCATGCCCCAGCACAGACATGAATCTATTGCATTATTACAGCACCTTGCAGAAAAATTTTCTCCGGCCAGTTTCCTGCTCAGCCTGATGGCACAGTATACACCTGTCGGGAAACAGGCCTTTCCGGAACTGAACAGACGTATCACAAAAATGGAATACCAGAGCGTGCTGAAAGTTGCTGCTGCACTTGGCTTTGCAGGCTATTCACAGGATAAGGCTTCGGCACAGAGTGAATACACACCTGATTTTCACCTGCAAGGGCTTATTCATACACAGTAACAATAAAGCCGTCAATATTATTGCCGGAAATATCATAAGAACTCTGATTCGAGGGAATGGCAAAAGATGTTGTTTCATGATTCATAGCCGCTTCTACAAAATACATGCTGTAAGTGCTTGACCCATTTGAAACAACCAGCATATTTTCAACAGAATACTGCCTTATTTCCTGTAGAAACTCTTCCAGACAGATGTTACGCTTTACCATATAAGCTGCCGGTGCAAGGCCTACGTAACGAAAAGTAGCAGTGCGGCGGTCTGTAATCGTTTTGTCGAAATAGGCTTCTTTTCCTTCAGGATAACGCAGTACAAAGCCATATTCGGAAGCGTGCTGGAGAAGCCATGCATAATCATCTTCCGGCTTGTAGACATAAGACGTTCCGGTTTCCGGAAATACACCGACTGTGAGTGTTCTGCCTGACTGAAAATCAGGGTCATCTGCTTCGGGATTATAACCTGCAATCATACGCAAATCTTTATGCCCTGTTTCCTGACTGAATTTTTCAAACCAGCTGTCCATTGCAAGAGCAGCAACCCTGTCCAGCCCTACTTCCCAGTCAGAAGCAGTATAAGGCTTTACAGAGACATTTTTAGTATCTAAGATACTCTTGATAGTTACAAACTGAATGTCAGAAGAATAGCCGTTTTTTACAGCTTCTGCATCAATCCGGCAGGGAAAGGCCTGATTTATCAGCAACAGATGACCAGAATGCACTTTTGCAGTTTCTACAGAAATTTTGGGATAATTTTCAATATTGCCGGCTGTTTCGCTTGTAATCGTGATATGGTCCGGTACACCCGCCGTCTGTACATCGAAAGTCTGTTTTTTATGTTTCCTGATACAGCCTGAAATCATGAAAATGATTATCGCAAGCAGAATGCCGGTTATCAAAAGCCGGTCATAGCGGACGGTTCTTTTTCGTTTCTTCTGATAAGCCATATTCTTCTTCCTTTCTGACAGAATCATGAGAAATCATATAAGTTTTATTATATCACAAAAAAGGCAAATTGTAAACAGTTTCAGAAATATTTTTTTCATAACTGACAAATTTTGCCGAAAGAAGGTGTTTGTTTTTGCGAAAATTTTCATTTCAGCATAAGGCACATGAAAAATTTTATTATTACAGAGGCCGTTTTTTAAAGCTTCTGATGCACGCTTTGCTGCATTTCCGGCTTTTGCTGCGATGGCTGGTATTATCACTGATATTAGGCTGTGTGCTGGGGGTGGTTGGTACAGAGTTTGTAAATTGTATCAGTTTCAGCACAAAATTCAGAAATGCACATCTGTGGTGCTATGCCCTGATGCCAGTGGGCGGACTGCTGATAGTGTTTCTTTACAGAATCACACATGATAAGCATGACAAGGGAACTAATATGATTTTAGCTTCTTTGCGGTCAGAAGCACAGATTCCTGTGCAGACTGCTCCTTTGATTTTTATTTCTACGATTATTACCCATTTTGTGGGCGGCAGTGCCGGCCGTGAAGGTGCAGCGTTACAGCTTGGCGGCGGGCTGGCAAATATGTTCGGGGATTTTCTGCACATGCGTGAGAAAGATAAGCATATTTTAATCATGAGTGGCATGAGTGCTGCATTTTCAGCGATTTTTCGCACTCCTGTGGGAGCGGCAATATTTGCTATGGAGGTCGGCTGTGTCGGGACAATGCAGTATGCCGCCCTTGTACCGTGTGTGGTTTCTTCGCTGACGGCTTCTTATATTGCGGCTAAATTAGGCCTGCCGCTGGAACGGTATGAAATCTATCCTGTGCCGGAGCTTGCACCGGTGACAGCGTTGCAGACAATTCTTCTGGGAATCTGCTGTTCTGCACTGAGTATTATTTTCTGCGTGATTCTGCACAGGACAGAGCATTATATAAAAAAATATATCAAAAATCCATATATCCGGATTCTGGCAGCCAGTGCCGTTCTGCTGCTGTTGGGTCTGATTTTTCAGTCTGCGGATTTTTACGGCACAGGCGGTGCAATAATTGCCAGAGCGGTACATGGAGAAGCTGTCTGGTATGCATTTTTAGTCAAGATGATTTTTACA
This sequence comes from uncultured Ruminococcus sp., assembly GCA_902796255.1. Taxonomy (GTDB): domain Bacteria; phylum Bacillota; class Clostridia; order Oscillospirales; family Ruminococcaceae; genus UBA3855. The sequence goes on along the minus strand of CADBOP010000142.1, from coordinate 8,569 downwards.
GCTGTCACGCTTGGTGGAGGATTCAAAGGCGGTGAAATCGTCCCGTCATTTTTTGTAGGGGCAACCTTCGGCTGTATGTTCGGGCAGGTGATTGGCCTTTCTCCGTCATTGTGTGCAGCAGTCGGTATGATAGCTCTGTTCTGTGGGGTGACGAACTGTCCGCTGGCTTCGCTGTTTATTTCAGCAGAATTATTCGGGCAGAGCTGTGTGCCGTATTGTCTGCTGGTAATTGCTGTCAGCTATTTGTTATCCGGTTATTACGGATTATATAAAGAACAGAGATTTTATTATTCTAAATTCACAGACGAGCATATTTCTCATAAAACAAGAAAATAAAAAATGCAGAAAGAAGTGATTTTTTATGAAACAAATCCAAGGCGTGATTTTTGATATGGACGGTCTTATGCTGGACACGGAAAAATTACTGGTCAGATTCTGGATGCAGGCTGCTCAGGAAGCCGGCTTTCCGATGACATTTGAACATGTTCTCGGAATCCGGAGCTTGTCAGCAATTTATGCCAAACCAAAATTACAGGGCATTTTCGGTGAAGATTTCAATTATGAACAAATCCGTGCCAGACGGCGTGAACTGACAGCAGAATATCTCCGGACACATGAGATAGAAAAAAAGGCCGGTCTGGATGCCCTTTTGCAATATCTGCATGAAAATCAGTACCGGATTGCAGTGGCTACAGCAACCAGACGGGAACAGGCAGAGGAATATCTCAGGAAAGTACAGGTCTATGATTTTTTTGATGCATTTGTCTGCGGTGATATGGTCACAAAAGGAAAACCAGACCCCGAAATTTATTTAAATTCCAGTCAGGCTCTCGGCCTGCCGCCGGAAAACTGTATGGCTCTGGAAGATTCTCCGAACGGGATTCTTTCAGCATATCGGGCGGGATGCTGTGCGGTGATGATTCCGGATTTAAGTCAGCCAGATGAGGAACTGAAAAAATATATATCTGCCTGTGTGCCGACTCTGGCAGATGTGATTGCTTTACTGAAAGGAGATTGTTCATGATACATAGGTTTAATCAATTTGAAATTCCGGATATCTATTATTTTGAAGCCGGAAATTATTTCACCGGAAGCAGAAAAAATATGAATTTTAAAATTATTTCTGACGGAAAAGAAATGACTGTCACAACGTGGCAGGGCTTTATCTGCTCGGAAATTGCTGAACAGCAGAATAAAATAGAAAGCACAGATACATTTTCTGTGACTCCGGAGGGGCATAAAGCTATGCTGGAAAAATTAGAAGAAATTTATCAGAATATGACAACTGCATAAACAAATAAAAACACCGGATAAAAATTCCGGTGTTTTTATTGGATTATTCAGACAGCAACTGCTAACTTCTCAAGAGATGTTCCGTTTCTGTATTCCTCAAGATAAACCTCTGTGCATTTCCGGTACTTTGCAAAAGTTTTCAGAGCTTCTTTCTGGTTATGATATACTTTCCAGTAGCCTGTGCATCTGCAAGGTTCTTTCCGGATAAAACCGCTGACATCTTCCGGCGGATATCCTAAGAATAACCCGATTTCATGCGGGAATGCTTCTTCTGTCCGGAGTCTGGAAATCAGTTCGGCAAGACATTGATTCTGGTTTGCATTTTTATACCCCTGTTCTTTCAGAATCTGACAGACTTCACAGCACTGGAAATCTGCTTTCAGCTTTGCCGGACGATAGAGATAAATTAAAGCTCTCTTGTTCTGGTAACGCAGCGGCAGGACTCTCAGCCCCTTGGCTTTCAGAATATGATTTAAATTCCGGATTTCGCTGTACAGCGATTCTTTGTTTTCAAAATCAGAACTGAAAATATTTCCTGTTTTCAGTCCGGCCAGTGTAGGGGAACAATGCCGGATAAGTGTTTCTTCTGACATGGCTTTATACAGCGAGTTCTGTGTGTGCCTGCAAGATATTTTTCAGTGCAGAAGCCGAACTTGTATGTGAACGAACAACAATGGTCTCTTTTTTGGTAGAATTCAGGGCAAGCTTAATCATCTTGTGAGAGGCTGTACCGGTAAAAAGTACCAGCAAGTCAGGCGAACCGATTTTATCTTTCAAACCGTCATGCATCTGTGTAAAAACTTTTGCACGACATTTATAAGATTTGCAGATATCTTTATACTGGCGAATCATACAGTCATTTCCGCCGACAATTACAATACTCATATATACTATAAAATCCTTTCTCTTTCAGTAGCTTTTTATTTTTGATATTTTTATTATACACGAAAAAGAAGGATACTTCTACTCCAAATCAGATAAAAAACAATCCAAAAAGGCATTTTTGATAAAAATCAGATTTCAGGCGATTTTTAAAAAAATCAAGATAATTTTTATGAAAATTAAAATTATCTTTCCAAACGGACACTTTCCAAAGGCAGGTTTTTATGATTCCGGAAATCTCTGGGAGTCATGCCCATTACTTCCCGAAAAGCTTTGGAAAATTTACTGCCGTTATCATAACCGCATTCGCCGGCGATGTCTAAAATAGTCCGGTCGGTTTCCTGCAACAGTTTCGCCGCAGAAAGCATTTTCTGTGTTCTGACATAAGCATAGACGGAATTTCCATAGACATTCCGGAAACTTTTTTTCAGCTGTGTCGGAGAGACTTGAAATTTTTCTGATAATTCGTCTATTGTAAAATGCCGGTTCATATTTGCACAGACAAAAGAACAGACTGCTTTTGCCAGTCTTACCTGAGACGGCGGACAGCTGTGCTGTTCTGTCTGAGAAATCTGTGTGTCCAGACTGCTCAGAAATAGTAACAATTCCAGAACTTTAATTTTTAAATAGCCCATCCGGATGCTGTCCGGAACAGTATATAATTCTGAAAAAATATGCTCCAGACTCTCTGTGGAACGGATAATAAAACAAGGCTGTGCAGAACAGAATTTTTTCATCAGTATACTTGGCCGGACATTGACATCATCTAAAAAACAGGAAAGACATTCCGGTGCTTTTTCTGTGTCAATCTGAATGGAAATGCCATGATAATGCCTTGTTGGAAAGAAAGCTTCCGTTTCGGTTTCAGGATTCCGGCTGACGGATAAATCACCAGAGGCAAGATAATAATATTGTTTTCCGATTTGATATTCATAACGTCCTTCCCGACAGTGGTTGATTTCCAGAATTGTATTTTTATTTTGTTCCGGCGGTTCGTATCTGTGCATATGTACATCTTTATATATCAGTTTAATTCCGGCGAAAACCTGATATTCTGTTAAAATCATTTCTCCGGTTTCGTTGGCAATTTCATGGATAATATGATTTTTCTCTGTTCTTTCCGCCATGCTGACTGCTCCTTTCTGATTAGCATACGCTTATATTATACTGCTTTTTTTTAAAAAAGTCAATAGAAATCACGGATTTATGCTTTTTTATATTATATATAAAAGTAAGCATAGGCTTATTTAAACGGGTTTGACTTTTCTTGTTAAATATGTTATAATAATAACTAATCTCTGAGGGGGAATTTTTTATGCAGTATCAAAAACAGGTGATATGCTGTATTGCCGCTTTGCTTCTGAATGTTTGTACAGTCCCTGTGCTTCTGAACAGGCTGTCTCTGCATCAGAAATTAAAATTAAAGCTGATTCAGCCAGATGTGATTTCTGTTTCCATGCCTCTGCCGGACAATATGTCTGCAACAGAGGTACAGGAAACATTTGAAATACTAACTTCCGGATTTGAAACACAATATCCGGATTTCGGCATTGAACTGAAAATTTATGAAAATCCCGAAGAAATATCAGATATTTCTGATATGTATATTAATTACCGGCCGGAAATACAGACAGTCGATATTTCAGAAATTGCAAGAGAATTATCACAGGATAATTATTTTTTGTCTTTTTCAGAATTTCATGAAGCTGTGCCGTTATCGTTCGGCATTTCCGTATTGTATTATGATATGTCCGATATAACATTATTCCAGAAGCTTTCCGGAATGAAAACAATCACACCCGAACAGTTTCCGGAAGATGTTGTAACAGATACAGAACCGGCTGCTTTTCAGGCTTTTCTTGAAAATCCCGAACATCCGGTAATTTTTCCGCTCTCCGGTATGCAGAAAGCAGAACAGAATCCGCATTCCTCCGGACGGGTGCATATGATGCCGGTATTATATCAGAATCAGCCGGAAGTCTATCACAGTAATTTCTGTTATATTAATTCTGCAAGCAGCCGGAATCATCAGAAAATTGCTATGCTCTGGACAGAATATCTTCTCTCCGGAGAAGCACAGAATATCCTGTTTGCTGAGCATTACGGTGATTTGCCTGTACACAGGCAGGCTTTTGACAAAGCTGTCAGCCAGCATCAGGAATATTATGCTTTACAGGAAATCAAGTCTGTTCTGGAGGAAAATGCTCATGAATAAAACCATTCTGACCGGAATTTTCTGTAGCATCTGCTGTGTAGTTCCGGTGATATTATTAATCATCAGTACCCGTCCGGCTCAGATTCCGGATATTCCCCGTTCTCAGGAGGAAAATCAGATTATCCTGCCGGAAGTGCTGTATCTGTCCGAAGAAGAAGCCAGAACAAAATTAGCAGAATATCATTTGAAAATTATCGAGAAAGAAAAAATACATCACCCGCTGATTCCGGAAAATCATATTCTGACACAGTCGCCTCCGGCCGGAACAGTTCTGCATGAAGGCGATACCGTCACACTTGTGCTGAGTGACGGCTATACAGAATATGTGCCCGATGTTTCGGATATGCCAAAAAAACAGGCCCTTGAAAAACTGGAATCCCTTGGATTTCAGGTCTCTTTTCAGGAACAGGACAGTGAGGATATCGCTCCTGATTCTGTAATTTCCCAGAGCATTCCGGCTGACAGCAAAATCAGAATCGGCAGCGAAATACAGTTGATGCTGTCAACAGGCCGGAAGGATACAGACAGTTCTGTTCCGGAAACAGTCGGAAATTATATCGGCATGGATTTTCAGGAAGCCAAAGCACAGCTCTCTGCACTGCATCTCTATGCTGTACAGTCTGATACAGTCTATGACCCTGATATCCCGAACGGAACGGTCATTTCTCAGAATATTCCTGCCGGAAGTACTGTTCCGCAAGGGTCAAGCATTCAGATGAAAATCAGCCTCGGACAGATAACTGTACATGTGCCGGACTGTGCCGGAAAAAATATTTCTGAAGCCAGAAAGCTCCTTGAAGATGCCGGCCTGACCTGTATGATTATTTATATCCCGTCTGAAGAAGCCCCGCTGGATATTATTCTTTCTCAGAATATTGCTCCTGATACTTCTGTTGCAAAAGGCAGTAAAATCTGGTTAACTGCAAGTGTCGGCACAGCCAGCCATGTTATCAGCACAGGCGGCTGGTCAGGAAATCCCTTGCCTTCATTTTCCTCAGAATCTGAAACAGAATCAGAAATTAGTATTTCTCCCGAAGAACTTGTTACAGATATATATGAAACCGCTCCGGAAATTATCCCAGAACCCGAACAGCCGGAATTTATTGAAACTGCTCCGCCGGAGATGCCTGAAATTTTTGAAGTGCCTGACCCTGTTATCGAAACCGCTCCACCGGAAATTATGACTGAATCAGAATCTGCATTGCAGGATTATCAGGAAGCCCCTGAAACTGCACCTTTTTAATTTTTATGATTATTTATATAATCTGCACAAAGAATAAGGAAAATCTTTGTGCAGATTTTTGCCATAAATTTATTATTTCTTATCCGTATAATAAACAGACCGGTGAAAATGCCGGTCAGCGAAAAGGAGGAACAAGCTGCACTATGACAGACTCTCAATTTGATGCGGCTGTCGAAAAAATCCGGAACGGTGATAAAAACGGCCTGAAGCTTATCTACGATGCGTACGGCGACAGAATCTACAGACTGTTTTTAAGCAGAACACATAATCATCAGGACGCTGAAGATTTGACTTCGGATTTCTTTCTTAAACTCTGGGAATGTGTTGGATATTATCAGTCCGGTACAGGACATAAATGCTGGATGACAACTATCGCAAGAAATATGGCTGCTGACCACTTCCGGAAATCTGGTCGGGAAATGCCTTCCGAAGATGTGGAAACGATAAATCCAGCCGCATTTACAGAACATACGACAGCAGAAGACACGACTATTCATCATATGCATATGACACATATGCTTTCATTCCTGTCTGAAGATGAACGGGAAATCGTACAGATGCATATTGCAGCCGAACTAACTTTCCGTGAAATTGCAGTCATACTAAAACGGCCTCTCGGTACAATTGCGTGGAAATATCGAAATGCAATCGGAAAATTACAGAAACTGGCAAAGGAGGGGGAATTGGTATGACAAAAAAAGAGATTGAAGAAAGGCTCTGCAAAGAAATGCAACAGAACATCCCCGATAAAGATGCCCTGTGGCAGAAAATTGAACAGAATTTGCCGGAACAGCCCGTTTCACAGCCTGTCAGAAAATCCATCCGTATGACATCCGGAAAAAGTTTGCTGGCTCTGGCAGCTTGCCTGCTGCTGATAATCGCCGGAAGACAATATCTGCAAGCCGGCAGAATCCAGAAGCAAAGTGAAGAAATAGTTACACCTGCTGGTGAGAACAGTTCGGCCGCTTCTATGGATGTTATCGAAGATGCAGAAGCAGCCGAACAGCCGGAAGATATGAAAGAAAAAATGATCAGCTATCAGAATTTAAATATTTCTCATGAAAAAACAATTGCTTCACAGGTGAATCTGTCCCGACTCGGCACAGAGGACAGCTATTTCAATGAAGATACGATTCTGGAGAATACTGCATTTTTTATTGATGTTCGGGTGACAGACGGCTGGCAGGATTCTGCCTCCGGAAATATGCATTATGATTTGGAAATTCTGGATGTATACGGCGGTAATCTGGAAAAAGAAAAAATTACACTCGAAACCAGTTCTGCTTATATTTTAGAACAGAATCATGAATATGTACTTCCTGTGACAGCGGACTTGTCTCTTGCTTATGAATGTGCACCACAGATTGAAAAAACACAGGATAGCAGACTTGTGATTCCCAATGGCTGGTATACGCTCATGCAGAGTGATGTCACACCGGTTTTATATGACAGCTATGGGGAAGATGATTATTTCTATGACCGGATGTATCTCACAAAAGATTTGAATCTTGATTTATTAATTCAGAAATGGGAAAGCCTATGAAAATTATGAAAATTCTGCATTCTGGGACTGGTTTGCTTGTTCTGCTGATGGTTCTGGGCTGTATGTATATCGGTCACAATATCGTCAGCAGAATCCGGCAGGAAAAAGCAGAACAGGAACAGAACACAAAAACATGGACGGCTCAGGCCTGTCAGAATGCACAGGAGTATATCTTTCAAAAATATGGTTTTCAGGCTGAAATTGTCAGTACTGAACAGGACTGGAATCATGGCGTGTTCGGCGGCAGCGGACTGATGTTATCAGATATTCTTGTCAGAATGCAGTATCAGGGAAAAAGTTTTGATGTCGCCATTGATGGCAAAACACCTAATACAAACGGATTTGACAGTTATCAGACAGAAGAAATTCTGAATGCTGTACGGACGGAATGTGAAAAGGCTGTTTCAGGTGTATGTGATATTGTGCTGAATAAAGGGCAGTTCGCTTTTAAAGAACTGGAGAGTGAGCCGTTATTTTCTGCATATTTTGATGGCGAAAACGCACCGGAACTGCTGGGAAAAAGCGAAATAACAGCCGAATATCTCAATACAGATTTGTCAGATTTACAAAATTATCCGCAGTTCAGAAGATTCAACAGTCTGCTGTTTGTTTCCTGCCGTTCAGAAGCATTGTTACAGGACTGTCCTGCATCAGTTGGAAAAGAACATCTGTGTGGCTATTATCCTCTTTATTTTGACAATGTCTATGAATTTACCGGTCAGGAAGAAAATTATTATCAATACCAGACAGGACAGTATCAGAATATTTATTATTATGTGAAAGACGGCTCGCCGGAAGATGTTACTTTTTCTGCTTCTGATTATGAAATACCTGATGAAAAGCATACCCTGAATGCATGGAATATCAAATCCAGCAAAACAACGAAAATCTATATTTATGCTCCGAAATCGGAAGTTTCCGGTGCTGGTGTTAAAACTGCAATCCGGAAAAATCAAAGCCTGTCAAATGCTTGTCCAAAATATCTGGAAGATATCGGCGGTTCTTACAGTGCCCAGTGCTTTCAGCTTTATCCGAATGAGGAATTTTATTTCTTATATTAAAATAATCTGTTTTATCTGAGGAGGAATTATTATGAAAAAATTTAGAAATACAGCGTTATTTATGGCCGTCTGCCTGACAGCAGTGTTTTACTCCGCATGTGGCGGAAATTCTGAAAATTACACAAATTATGCTTCTCCGGTAGAAAATGGAATCCAGAGTTATGATTCTCGGCAGGCAAAGTCAGATGCTGTTGCTGGTTCTCCTGCTATGGAACAGTTCGCTGATGCAGAATATGAAGAAGGCGGAGAAGAATATTATTACAATAACGAAGAATATTCCCAGATTGTCGAAAACGGCTTTGTTAATACAGCAGAGGAGAATACAAGCACTT
>CADBOP010000141.1 GCA_902796255.1 uncultured Ruminococcus sp. | reverse complement strand
TGCATAATTCAGAAAGGAGCTGAATTTTTTTATGCAGTCTTACAGAACCGACCTTGCTTTAGAAAGCGTTTCAGAAATACAGACAGGCTTTATCCAGCAGCAGAGAGGACGTTATTTTGAAATTACAGAAATTCAGATTACAGACAGGGAAGCCGGAAAACAGTTCGGCAAGCCGGAGGGCAGATATATCACTCTGACAGGGGAATCGCTCTCTGGATTTTCAGAGCATTATCCGGAAATGACAGAAGAATTTGCACAGGAGCTGAGGAATCTTCTGCCGGAAACGGGGCTGATTTTTGTTGCCGGCTTAGGAAATCAGCAGATTACACCGGATGCTTTAGGGGTCAGAGTGACAGAAAAGATTATTGCTACCCGTCATTTACAGAAAGAGCTTTCCGGTGAAGAAGAAGAATTTTTGAAGCATCTCCGGCCGGTAAGTGCCTTGGCAGGTGGTGTTCTGGGACAGACCGGAATGGAATCTGCTGAACTGATACAGGCTGTGTGTGAGAAAATTCATCCCTGTGCTGTGATTGCGGTTGATGCACTGGCATGTACCGCACCAGAGCGGCTTGGACGGACGATTCAGCTTGCAGATACGGGAATTTCTCCGGGCAGTGGGGTATCGAATCACAGAATGGCTCTGAATCAGGAAACACTGGGGATTCCGGTTATCGGCATCGGTGTGCCGACCGTTATCAATACCCGTTATTTAGCCGAACATGCACCGGATATGATGGTTGCCCCCCGTGACATTGACAGGCTTATCACACAGGCAGCCCATTTAATCGGCTGCGGTATTAATTTAGCTTTACAGCCGGATATGCATTATGCAGATATTGCAAATTTCTGAATTAATTTATTTCTTTTTTCACAAATCTTATTGACAAATCATGAAAAATATGTTATGATAAAATTATTAATAAACTTTTTATCTTTTGTACTATGAAGAAAAACTATGAAAAGAGGAATGATGTATCATGAAGAAATTTCAAAAAATGATTTCTGCCCTGACTGCTGCGGTTATGACTTGTTCCATGTCTGCTGGCTTTGTACTGTCTCCGAATGCTGCGGATAAAACAGCAGTTGAGATTGTAAATGATATGGGTCTTGGCTGGAATCTTGGTAACACATTTGACTGTTCCGGCGGTTCGGAAACATATTTCGGGCTTGGCTGGGTTGCTGACGAAAACGGCAATATGGGTACAGGCTGGATTGACAAGGCAAGCTGGAATGTAAATTCCACAGAAACTATGTGGGGCAATCCGGTTACTACCAAAGCTATGATTGATGCGGTTCATGCGGAAGGCTTTAATTCTATCAGAATCCCTGTGACCTGGTTTGAAAATTCCGACCCGACAACTTATGATATTGATGATGCTTATCTTGCCCGTGTCAAAGAAGTAGTAGATTATGCATATGACAATAATATGTATGTCATTGTCAACATGCACTGGGACTGCTCCGGCGGCAATAACTCAAAATACTGGCTGGATGCCGGCATGGACGCTCTTCCCCGCTACAAAACCATGTGGACAGAGATTGCAAATTATTTCAAAGATTATGACAATCATCTTGTACTGGAAAGCATGAACGAAGTACCGTTTGACTATACTACACTGAATACATTCAATCAGACATTTGTAGACATCGTCAGAGGGACAGGCAGCGGAAATGCAGACAGACTCCTGCTTCTTGCCGGTGCAAACGATGACCTGACAAAGACCTGCAATCCGGAATACAAACTGCCGGATGATAAAATGATTGCAGTTTCGATTCATTATTATTATCCGTCTATTTTTGCAGTAGCTACCAAAGATTCCACATGGGGCTATACCGACAAATGGGGCACAGATTCTGAAAAGCAGGATGTTTATAATCTGTTTGCCAAAATGAAGGCTTATTATGCTGACGAAGGGATTCCGGTAATTCTCGGCGAATATGGTGTTGTTACCAATGAAAACGGCGGAAAAGACCACGACAGCATTGTCACTTATCTGGATACAATTGCTTCTTCTGCACTGGCTACAGACGGTGTGACTGCTTTCTTGTGGGATGCCGGAAATGCCGGCGATATGCAGTATTTTAACAGAGAGAGCCTGTCATGGTTCAATCAGGATTATGCTGATGTATATAAAAACCTGAGAGAAAACGGCACAGATATTGAATTTGAATATGATATCAAGAAAAATACAGAAACTTCCTCTTCTGCTACCGTAAAGCTTTCAGGCGAGGGCGATTATCAGGTAGATTTAGGTCCGTATGCCGGAAAAGGCATTACTATCAAGCAGGTTATCCTGAACGGTACAGCCGGAGCAGGCTGGGGCGTATCTTTTCCGGCAACAAATCCGGACGGCAGCAACAGAAACTGGACATCTGAGGCAGGCCAGACCGGTGCTGACGGCACTGTCACCATTGATTTGGACGGTGTATTTGAAGGAGATGACGGTGCTGCAGAAGATTATGTTCTTTCTTTAGCAGGCAATATGACATTCTCCAAGTGGTGGGGCACAGAAGGTGCAACACTGGACTCTGTCACACTGGTATTTGATAAAGAAATTACTTATACAGATATGGAAATCTCTGTAACTGCAAAGGAAAAAGACCAGACTCCTACAGAAGAATCTGAAACAGAACCTCTGACAGGAGAAACAGAAACTGAACCCCAGACAGAAGAGACTGAAACAGAATCCCAGACAGAAGAAACAGATACTACTGAAACACAGGAAGAATCTACTTCTGAAGAAACTCCAGCTGTTTCCAAAATCGGTGATGCAACAGAAGACGGCACTGTAAATATTGTAGATGTCATTGCTGTGAACAAAGCTGTCATGGGTAAGGAAAGCCTGACCACACAGGCTCTGGCCAACGTTGACCTGAACAAGAATAATAAAGCAGATTCTGAAGAATCTCTTGCAATTCTGAAATATATCGTTGGTCTGCTGACAGAAGAAGATTTGACAAATTACAATAAATAATTGCTGAAATAAAAAATCACCTGCATTCAGAAATGAATGCAGGTTTTTT
>CADBOP010000140.1 GCA_902796255.1 uncultured Ruminococcus sp. | reverse complement strand
TGTATCCTATATATAAAATATCATTTTATATTTTCCGTGCGTAGGATAGTATAAGTCCGTCACCCCGTCACCAATATGATAAATTCTCATTTATCAAAATATGAATTTATGAAAGGAATGATGTTTTCATGGGTATGACCATGACACAGAAAATTCTTGCTGCTCATGCCGGACTTGATAAAGTAGAAGCTGGTCAGCTGATTCTTGTCAATCTGGATTTGGTACTTGGCAATGATATTACTTCTCCCGTGGCTATCAAAGCATTCAAAAACATGGGAAAAGAAGAAGTTTTTGATAAAGAAAAAGTGACTATGGTAATGGACCATTTCGCTCCGAATAAGGACATCAAAGCCGCTCAGCAGTGCATGATGTGCCGTGATTTCTGCGGTGAACAGGAAATTACAAATTTCTATGATGTTGGTCAGATGGGCATTGAACACGCACTTCTGCCGGAAAAAGGCTTAGTTGTTTCCGGTGATGCGGTTATCGGTGCGGATTCTCATACCTGTACTTATGGGGCATTGGGTGCATTTTCCACAGGTGTCGGCTCTACAGATATGGCATGTGGTATGGCAATCGGCAAAGCATGGTTTAAAGTGCCTTCTGCAATCAGATTTAATTTAAAAGGCAAATTAAATAAATATATTTCCGGTAAAGATGTGATTCTGCATATTATCGGCATGATTGGCGTTGACGGTGCATTGTACAAATCTATGGAATTTGTTGGCGAAGGACTGGCAAGTCTCTCTATGGCTGACCGTCTCTGCATGGCAAATATGGCAATCGAGGCAGGTGCAAAGAATGGGATTTTTGCTGTGGATGATATTACTAAAGAATATGTCAGAACGCATTCCGACCGTGAACCGGTGGTATATGAAGCTGATGCAGATGCCGTTTATGAAAAAACTTATGAAATTGATTTGTCAGAAATCAAGCATACTGTTGCATTCCCGCATCTTCCGGAAAATACACATACAACTGATGAAATCGAAGAAATCAGAATCCAGCAGGTGGTTATCGGTTCTTGCACCAACGGCAGACTCGAAGATTTAAAAGCTGCTGCGGAAATTATGCAGGGAAAGAAAGTGGCTAAGGGTGTAAGATGTATTGTCATTCCGGCAACACAGAAAATCTATCTCGAAGCGATGGAAGCAGGCTATTTAAAGACATTTATCGAATGCGGTGCAGTGGTATCTACTCCGACATGTGGTCCATGTCTGGGCGGTCATATGGGCATTCTGGCTGAACATGAAAGAGCCGTTGCCACAACTAACAGAAACTTCCTCGGCCGGATGGGACATGTTACTTCTGAAATTTATCTGGCAAGTCCGGAAGTCGCTGCGGCAAGTGCGGTTACCGGAAAAATTTCCGCTCCTGAGGAGGTGCTGTAATCATGAAATTTACAGGAAAAGTGATTAAATACGGCGATAATATTGATACAGATGTAATTATTCCGGCAAGATATCTGAATACCAGCGACCATAAAGAATTAGCTGCTCACTGCATGGAAGATATTGATACCAGCTTTGTTTCCAGAGTACAGGAAGGCGATATCATGGTCGGCGGATGGAATTTCGGCTGCGGTTCTTCCCGTGAACATGCTCCGATTGCTATCAAGGCAAGCGGGATTTCTCTGGTAATCGCCAAAAGCTTTGCAAGAATTTTTTACCGTAATGCAATTAATATCGGCCTTGCTATTGTAGAATCTGAACAGGCTGCTGAGGCCATTCAGGAAGGCAATATTATTACAGCAGATTTGGACAACGGGATTCTGCATAATGAGACGACCGGAGAAGAATATCAGGTAGAGCCGTTTCCGGCCTTTATCCAGACGATTATTGAAAACGGCGGCTTAGTAGAATCTATCAAAAACGGGAGTATTCAGTAATGTTTCATGATTTGCATGACAGGCTGGATGAACTGGCTGTATTTCATGACCTGAATCAGGATAAAGTATTTCATGCCTTTCATCAGCTTCTGAGAATCACAGGAGAACGGGGTATTGACTGGTGGGTCAGAAAAACAGAATTTTACCGCTTTGTGACACTGCTCTATCAGGCACATACAGACAACTGGACAAAATATCTGAAAAATCTGGTGCTGTCTACAGAAACACCCTGTACATGGTTTACTGTCAACCGTCAGGAAATTCCGGAAAATATCCGGAATTCCGCACGGCGGGAACTCCGGTATTTATCCAAAATGGCCGGCATTTCTTCGCAGATGATGAAACAGCATTATTTCATCATGGGCTATGGGGAATTTACTGGTCATGAAGGGCTGGGGGCAGACTGGCAGGCAGAAGAAATTGACCTCGAAAAACTGTATTTTGAACGCCTTGCCAATATTCCGAAATACGGCTTCGGCATCTGGACAAAATATCACTGTTTTCAGATGAAAATTTCCGAACAGACAGAAAAAGGCTATGTTCTCAAGCCGGTGTCCTATCCGGATACTATCAGTCTGAAAGAACTTGTCGGCTATGACAGGCAGAGAAAACAGGTGGTGGATAATACAAAAGCCCTCCTGCATGGTATGAGAGCTTCCAATATTTTATTATATGGCTCGGCCGGAACAGGAAAATCTGCCACTGTCAAAGCGGTGGCCAATGCCTATGCTGATGAAGGCCTGAGATTAATAGAATTATCCAAGAACGAACTGCACCTGCTGCCGGAACTGCTGGAGGAATTAAATGCTAATCCGCTGAAATTTATTTTATTTATCGATGATTTGAGCTTTCAGGAAAACGATGACAATTTCAGTGCATTGAAAGCCGTTCTTGAAGGCAGTATCTCCGCAAGAGCCAATAATACAATCATCTATGCGACAAGCAACAGAAGGCATATCGTTCGGGAAACATTCTCACAAAGAGCCGGAGACGAAATCCACAGAAATGATACCATGCAGGAAACTATCTCGCTTTCTGAAAGATTCGGTATTCAGATTCTGTTCGATAAGCCGGATAAAAATCAATATCTGGATATTGTCCGGAGTCTTGCGGCAGATGCCGGTCTGAAAACAGACACCGAAACAGTAATCCTGAAAGCTGAACAGTTCGCCATGCGGAAAAGCGGCCGCTCTGCCAGAACAGCAAGGCAGTTTGTCAATCAGCTCCGCTGTGAGGAATATCAGAACATGCTTGATAATTTAGACGAACTGAATAAAAGTATATTTTTTAACGATTCTGAATAGTAAGGAGTGATTTCCATGCTGACACTTGATAAAATTTATCATGCCAGTTATGTACTGGAAGATGTGATTCGCCAGACAGATATTATTTATGCACCGAAACTCTGTCCGGAAGCGAATGTCTATCTCAAAACAGAAAATTTACAGATTACAGGTTCATTCAAGGTCAGAGGTGCGTATTATAAAATTTCGCAGCTCAGCGAAGAAGAAAAAGCCAGAGGCGTGATTGCCTGCTCGGCCGGAAATCATGCACAGGGTGTCGCTCTGGCAGCTACGAAAAACGGCATTAAATCGCTGATTTGTCTGCCTGATGGTGCTCCTATCTCGAAAGTGGAAGCAACAAAGGGTTATGGTGCAGAAGTCTGCCTCGTCCCCGGTGTCTATGATGATGCCTACCAGAAAGCTCTGGAACTTCGGGATGAAAAGGGCTATACGTTTATTCATCCGTTCGATGATGAAGATGTCATTGCAGGGCAGGGAACTATCGGGCTGGAAATCAGCAAACAGCTCAGAGATGTGGATATTGTCGTTGTGCCGATTGGCGGCGGCGGTTTGATTTCCGGTGTAGCATTTGCCCTGAAAAACCTGAATCCGAAAATCCGTGTCTATGGCGTGCAGGCCAGCGGTGCACCGTCTATGGTGGCTTCTCTTCAGAAAGATGAGATTATCTGTCTGGATAAAGTCGGCACAATTGCAGACGGCATCAAAGTCAAAGAACCCGGAGAGCATACATTTGAGCTGGTCAGAAAATATGTTGATGGTGTTGTGACAGTGACAGATGATGAAGTATCTTCTGCGATTCTGGCTCTGATTGAACAGCATAAGCTGATTGCCGAAGGTGCAGGAGCTGTGCCCGCAGCGGCTGTGATGTTCAATAAAATTCCGGATATGAAAGGAAAAAATATTGTTTGTCTGGTATCCGGCGGCAATATTGATGTGACAATTTTGTCCAGAGTCATCAAGAGAGGCCTGCTCAAGTCCGGCCGGAGTGACACACTTACCATTCAGCTGGAAGACAAACCCGGCCAGCTGAAAGGGGTTTCTGCTATTCTTGCAGATTTGGGCGGAAATGTGGTTTCTATTCATCACGAGAGAGCCAGCGAAGACAGTGATATTACAGACTGTGTGCTGCGGATTGTACTTGAAACCAGAAATTATGAGCATATTCATCAGATTCGGCAGGCTCTGGCAGATGCCGGATTCAAGATTGTAAATAATTAATTTAATTGATTTGATTCAAGGAGTTGTTTTATTATGGCAGAAAAGATTTATACAGAAACCGCACCGGCAGCAATCGGGCCGTATTCTCAGGCTGTCAAAGCCGGCAATGTCGTGTATACTTCCGGACAGATTGCAATTGTTCCGGCTACAGGCAATATCGAAGCCGCTGATATTCAGGGACAGACAGAACAGGTAATGAAAAACCTCGGGGAAGTGCTCAAGGCTTCCGGTACAGATTTTTCCAAAGTCGTAAAGACTACCTGCTTTTTGGCAGATATTGCTGATTTCGGTGCATTTAATGAAATCTACGGAAAATATATCACGGAAAAACCGGCCAGAAGCTGTGTTGCCGTAAAAGACCTGCCCAAGGGTGCTCTGGTAGAAGTCGAAGTTATTGCAGTAACAGACTGATTTCTGTAAAGATTCCCAGTACAGGCGGATTGAAAGTAAAATAAATAAAGCAGCCTGTCAGCAGGAGAAAAAATATCATACCGGACAGGCTGCTTTTTTTCTGCCTGTCCGCATGGGTACGGAGATACCGTACAAGAAAAATAATACAAGTATAAAATAAAAGCATATCTGCCGGAAAATATTCTGCCCCGATAATGCCGGCAATCAGATAATGTATCATGAGAAACAGCCCCATTGACATGGCTGTCCCTTCGGCATAAGTAGTCAAAATTCCTTTTTGCAGATTCCCTGTGCATAAATAGCGGAGCAGTGCCGTCAGTACAGACGGAAAATACAGTAATTTTAAATTCTCCCAGATACTGTTTCTGACAGGAATCAGGGCACATAAAACAGGAATTTTCATCAGAACAGGAGAAAATAAAAATACCAGCGTCCCGCCTGCACCTGCCAGAAGAAATAACAGTACATCCCACCAGATTGTTTTTTTCAGCATGTGCTTTCTCTGTGCCGCACGCTCCAGAATATCCTGTTCCGGTTTGCAGAAATCTTTATGATATAATAAAACTCGCATATTGATAAACCTCGCTTTTTATTTTTTATCAGAATATGCACAGAATTTCGCAGAAATGCAGCTTGTCCGGAAAAAAATTTCAAAATCAGGAAAATTTTTTTGAAAAATCTCTTTACAGATTTGCTTTTTTAGTGTAAAATAAGAATAGTATTATTATTTGTGAGGTGTGCAATCATGGAACTCAAGTATAAAAGAATTATTCTCAAACTCAGCGGCGAAGCCCTCGCCGGTGAAAAACATTTCGGCTTGGATTATGATGTCATTCGCAATATCTGCGAAAGTATTAAAAAATGTGTGGATGTCGGTGCACAGGTCGGTATTGTTGTCGGCGGAGGAAACTTTATCCGTGGCCGTATGAGCGGCGGTCTTGACAGAGTCCGTGCTGACCATATGGGAATGCTGGCTACTGCGATTAATGCCCTTGCTCTCTCAGATATGCTCGAATCAATGGGCGTAGAAACCCGTGTGCAGACAGCTATCAGTATGCAGCAGGTCGCTGAACCCTATATCCGCAACAGAGCTTTACGCCATCTCGAAAAAGGCAGAGTTGTTATTTTTGGCTGCGGTACGGGCAATCCTATGTTCTCGACAGACAGTGCTGCTGCTCTGCGTGGTGCAGAAATCGATGCTGAAATTATGATGAAAGCTACACTGGTAGACGGTGTCTATGACAAAGACCCGAATAAATTTGCTGATGCAAAGCGTTATGATACGCTCACTTACAGTCAGGTGCTCAATGATAATCTTGCTGTAATGGATATGGCAGCAGCAGCAATGTGTAATGAAAATAAACTCCCGATGCTCGTTTTTGACCTCAGCAGACCGGATAATATTTTAGATGCTGTACTCGGCAAACAGGTCGGTACAGTTGTGACAGCAGAATAATTTTTATTTCAGAAAGGAAGATTTTTATCATGAAAGAAACTCTTAAACATGCAGAAGAAAAAATGCAGAAAAGCTTGGACAGCTTGCAGAGCAATTTCAGTTCTATCCGTGCAGGCAGAGCCAACCCGAAAGTGCTGGATAAAATCAGTGCAGATTTCTGGGGCACACCGACTCCGATTCCGCAGATGGCCTCTGTAACTGTTTCCGAAGGCCGTACTCTCGTGATTCAGCCCTATGACAAGAACAGCCTGAAAGCTATCGAAAAAGCTGTGCAGGCTTCTGATTTGGGTATCAATCCTGTGAATGACGGCAATGTGATTCGTCTGACATTCCCACAGCCGACAGAGGAACGCAGAAAAGAACTTTGCAAGAGTGTCAAGAAATACGGCGAGGAAGCCAAAGTCGCTGTCCGTAATGTCCGCCGTGATATGGTTGACAAATTCAAAGCTATGAAAAAATCCGGTGAACTTACGGAAGATGACCAGAAAGACGCAGAAAAGAAAGCACAGAAACTGACAGATAAATACTGCGATGAAGTCGATAAGGCTGTTGCTGCAAAAGAAAAAGAAATCATGAGCATCTGAAGCAGGAGCAGGATTTATGGCTTTTACGAAAAAAAAGGCAGAAACACAGGAACTGCCGGAAGTACTCCCGACACATGTCGGCTTTATCATGGACGGCAACGGCAGATGGGCAAAAAAACGTGGTCTGCCGAGAAGTCTTGGTCATGTCGAGGGCGGCAAGACGTTCAAGAAAATTATGCAGTATTGTAAAGATATTGGCATTAAGTATGCTTCGTTCTATGTGTTTTCTACTGAAAACTGGAAACGCCCCCAGAACGAGATTGATGGCATTATGAAAATTATGAGGGAATATCTGGATGAAGTACAGTTTCATCTGGGTGACGGTGTCAGAGCTATTTTCTTAGGCGATAAAAATGCCTATCCGGAAGATATCCGGCAGAAGATGATAAAACTGGAACAGGATACCGCACATCATTCCCAGCTGACTGTCCTGCTGGCCTGCAATTACGGCGGACGGGATGAAATTGCCTATTCTGCAAGACAGATTGCTGAAAAGGTCAGGGCAGGGGAACTCCGTCCGGAAGAGATTACCGAGCAGACAATTGCTGACCATCTCTATACAGCAGGTATGCCTGATGTGGATTTGGTCATTCGTCCGTCCGGAGAATTGAGATTATCGAATTATTTAATCTGGCAGTGTGCCTATGCGGAATATTATTTCACTGATGTATTATGGCCGGATTTCTCTCCGGAAGAACTTAACAAAGCATTAATTGACTATGCAGGACGAGGCCGCCGCTTCGGGGGTGTCTGATGAAACAGAGAATTATTTCTGGTGTTGTCGGAGCAGCTCTGCTGGCGGTTGTGCTGGTTCTGCATAAGACGTTTGTATTTCCGTTTGCATTTGCGGCGATTGTCGGAGTAATCCTGTTTGAACTGGTTCGGGCAATCGGCGGACTGCAATTCAAGCTTGCCACCGGAGCAGTGCTGGCTTACGGAATCTTATCTATCATACTGCCCTCACTGCTGGATGCACGTATCTTCGGAGACAGCTGGCAGATAGCAGTATTGTATTTTTATGATGTTCTGATGCCCGTCTGTCTGACTTTGATATTCTGGGACTATATGCGTCACCCGAAAACATTCACTATCGAACAGGGTGCTTTTATGATTGCCTCTATGATATTAGTTGTGAACTCGTTTAAAATGCTGCTTGTGCTAAATCATGATGAAAATCACAGTCTGTTCTATGTGATTCTTGCTCTCTGCGGAGCGTGGATTGCTGATACAGGTGCATATTTCTCCGGCGTTGCAATGGGTAAGACAAAACTCTGTCCGGAAATCAGCCCGAAAAAAACCGTAGAAGGCTTTATCGGCGGACTCGTCAGCAATACGCTGTTATTCGTTCTGATTTTCTTTCTCTATGCAAGAGCAAACGGCATATATTTTGGTCTGTCCGAGGCTCTGAAATCCGGATTGCTGGGGCTTGTCTGTGCCGGAGTCAGCGTTCTCGGCGATTTGACGGCATCTGTCATCAAGCGTCAGAAGGGAATTAAAGATTACGGAAATATTATGCCCGGACATGGCGGTTTAATGGACAGATTCGACAGTGTATTGTTTGTCATTCCGGCATTTTACTGGTGTGTGCAGTTATTTCCGATTTTATGAGTGGTAAATAAAATCAATAAACCTGTCTTACAAGATAGGTTTATTGTCTTAAATAGGAGATGTTTTGAATATGATGAAAAAAGTCGCTCTGTTAGGCTCTACCGGCTCGATAGGCACACAGGCTCTTGAAGTTATCGAAAAACATGGCCTGAAAGTCACGGCATTAGCCGCAAACCGTCAGGCCGATAAACTCGCTGCACAGGCAAAAAAATTCCATCCGGAATGTGTCTGCATTTATGATGAAACACAGGCCGGAAAACTGAAAACATTACTTTCCGGTGAGAAAATTGAAATTCTGACCGGTATGGACGGCCTGTGCCAGATTGCTTCTGATAAGAATGCAGATATTGTTCTGAACAGTGTTGTCGGCATGGTGGGACTGCTCCCGACTCTCAAAGCTATCGAAGCCGGAAATGATATCGCTCTTGCCAATAAAGAAACACTTGTTGCCGGCGGTGAACTGGTGATGAAAGCCGCTGCGGAAAAAGGGGTGAAAATTTATCCGGTTGACAGCGAGCATTCCGCTGTGTTCCAGAGCTTGCAGGGGAACGAGATGAATAAAATCAGAAAGATGATTCTGACTGCTTCCGGAGGGCCTTTTTTCGGAAAGAAGAAAGCAGACCTGCAACATGTCACAGCGAAAGATGCTCTGAAACATCCTAACTGGAATATGGGGAATAAAATTACAATCGATTCTTCTACACTCATGAATAAAGGGCTGGAGTTTATCGAGGCAAAATGGCTGTTTGATTTGACACCTGAACAGATTGAAATTGTTGTACACCGTCAGAGCGTTCTGCACTCAGCTGTTGAATTTGAAGATTATGCTGTAATCGGGCAGATGGGTGTGCCGGATATGAAGATTCCGATTCAGTATGCATTGTTATATCCTCGCCGTGTGGCGTGTCCTACAAAGCATTTGTCTCTGACAGATTACGGGACACTGACATTTGAAAAACCGGACTATGAAACTTTTGACTGCCTGACTGCTGCAATAGATGCTATCAGAGAAGGCGGACTCCGTCCGGCTGTTGTCAACGGGGCAAATGAAGAAGCTGTCGGACATTTTCTCAGAGATGAAATTAAATTTCTACAGATTGGTGAACTTGTCAGGGAAGCCATGCAGGCTGTCAGAGGCGGACAGATTCACAGTTATGAAGATATTCTTGAAGCCGATACACAGGCCAGAGCTTTTGTCCGTGAGAAAATTGCCGTACTCGGATAATAGCAGAAAGGATTTATGATATGATAACGATTTTAGTCGCAATGCTTGTATTCGGTGTGATTATCGCTCTGCATGAGTTCGGACATTTTGCCGTTGCAAAATTATGCGGGGTGAAAGTCAATCAGTTTGCTATTGGCATGGGGCCTGTCATTCTCAAAAAGCAGAAAGGCGAAACGGAATATTCTCTCAGATTATTCCCGATTGGCGGATTCTGTGCGATGGAGGGCGAAGATGCCGGCAGTCATGACCCGAGAGCATTCAATAAGAAACCAGTATGGCAGAGAATGCTTGTTGTGCTTGCAGGGCCGGTGATGAATCTGATTCTTGGCTTTTTGCTGATTTTATCGACAACACTGCTCTATGGCGATGTGATTACACTTAAAATTGCAGATTTTACTAAAGATAAAGAAACGGGGGTTTCTACCTCGACCAGCGAAACATGCGGTCTGCAAATCGGAGATGAAATTCTCTCTATGGACGGCATGAGGGTGTTCACAGATACAGATTTATCTTATAAGCTTCAGAATACGGAGTCTGATACGATGAATCTGGTTGTTCGCCGGAACGGTGAAAAAATCACGCTTAAAGACGTAAAGTTCTATAATACTGCCACACAGGGGCGTCAGGATTTTTATGTCAAAGCTGAAAAGATTAATTTTCTGAATGTGATTTCTTATAGTTTCTGGGATACCATTTCGACAGGAAGATTAATCTGGATTTCTCTGCGGGAT
>CADBOP010000139.1 GCA_902796255.1 uncultured Ruminococcus sp. | reverse complement strand
GATATTGTTGTGATGGACAATCTGAGCTGTCATAAAGTCAAAGGTGTAAAGGAAGCGATTGCATCTGTCAAAGCATCTGTATTGTATACCTTACTGATGCAGCTGGCAGAAAAACGTGGTGCAGATGCTGAGGATATACTTAAAACACTTCTGACCAGACTCCGTTCAAAAGATATCCGTGAAGATGGTCTGCCGTTGTTTTCTGTGATTCCGAATCCGCTGGAAGAAGAACTGATTGTTCTGCTTCGTGCACAGCTTAACGAATCTAACGAAGGGACAAGCGATTCTTTGACAGATGTCAGCTATTATAGAGATTATTTCAATAGCTATAAACTGGAAAACAATAAGGACGTTTCACCCACACAGCAGCAGTTTCCCAAAATCGCTGGCATTATTGCACGTGAATTCCGGGAAGATGTAGAGATTCTCAGAGATATTCTTAATGTGGAAGTGATGAAGGCAATTGATATCGAAGTGCCTTTCCTGGATTTGGTGGAACAGAATTTCAGAAGCCTGAAAGAAAGCCTGTCCGCAGAAATTTTTATGGATTTCATTGACGAAAATAAAAAATATATTCTTTCCGAAGAGTATCAGCGGATGAAGGCAGAAAATGAAGTCCGCAAAAAACGTGCGGAAATTCTGCACGAAATTGAAACAATTATGAATTATACCGAAGGGGAGGATATGTAATGTCACTGCTGAAACCAGGTACCAGAATTGCACTGGAAGGCAATTCCGGCAGTATTCAGATTATCAGCAAGCTTGGTGAAGGAGGGCAGGGCTTTGTTTATCTGGCTGACTACAACGGTCAGAAGCTTGCCCTGAAATGGTATAAAAAAGGTGTGCTTGCCAATCCGGAAAACTTTCGCCAGAATCTTGCAAATAATATAAAGGAAAAAGCACCAACGGCGGATTTTCTCTGGCCACTTGCCCTGACAGAAATTCAGGACGGAACATTCGGTTATGTGATGCAGGTCAGACCGCAGAATTATTATGAACTTTCTGATTTTCTTACCGGAAAACATGAGTTTGCCTCTGTAGATATCATGTTGAAAGCTGCCATCCGTATTGTGGACAGTTTCCGGATTCTGCATAACCGTGGTTTTTCCTACCAGGATTTGAATGACGGTAATTTCTTTATGAATCCGCAGACAGGTGATATTTTTATCTGCGATAATGACAATGTCTCACAGTTTGGTGCCAATTCCGGCATTGCAGGAAAATGCCGGTATATGTCTCCGGGTGTTGTTGTCGGCAGAAAAGTGCCAGATACTCGCACAGACCAGTTTTCTCTTGCAGTGGTGCTGTTTCTTCTTCTTTTGAGAAATCACCCTTTGGAAGGCATTATGACACAGAAAAGCAGTATCATGACAGAACAGCATCAGAAATATTATTACGGAGAACATCCTGTTTTTATTGCAGACCCAGAAGATTCTTCCAACAGACCCGTAAAAGGCGTGCATAATAATTTTATTCGCCGCTGGCCGCAGATGCCGTTCTATATTCAGGAAGCTTTTCAAAAGGCTTTCAGCAAAAGCGTGATGTATCAGGATAAAATCGGTGTGACAGAAAAAGAATGGCTTCAGCACTTGCTTCGTTTTCGTGCAGAAGTAATCCAGTGTCCGTACTGCGGTAAGGAAACAAGATATGATACTGAAGGAATGCCCTGTATCTGCTGTCATCAGTCCATCCGCAGCTATGGCTGGATGCAGACAAAATATTATAAAATTCCTGTTTTTGAAAATCAGGAGATTGTAGAAGCCTACATCACAGATTGCTATGACCATAACGAAAGCAGCAATCTTGTTGCCATAGTTTCTCTGAATAAAGATAAAACCAAAGCCGCCCTCCGCAACAAGGAACAGGTGCCGTGGGAAATCGGCAATGCACAGATTCCTCCAGAAAAGCTTTGTGCAATTCCTAGAGGAGCAAAATTAATCCTCAAAAATGAACAGATTGAAATTGTCTGATTTGAAAGGAGAATGAATCATCTTGGATAATTTTTCCAGCTTTCTCGGTGCACCGGAAGCGATTCCCAAACGGGTCATGCCGTTTTTCTTTCTGATTGATACTTCCAAAAGCATGGAAGGAAAAAAAATCGGTGCTGTCAATGCCGCAATTGAAGAAATCCTCCCCGATTTGCGCCGTTTGTCAGATTCGCAGGCAGATTCTGAAATCCGTCTTGCCATTTTAAAATTTTCCTCCGGCTGTGAATGGGTAACGCCTTCTTTGATTTCTTTGGATAGTTTTGATGACTGGGAACCTCTGGTTGCTGATGGTTTAACAGACCTTGGCTATGCATTTGATGAATTAAACCGTCAGTTTTCTGAAAATGGTTTTTTAAGCAGAAGTTCTGCTTCTTCTGGATTTTATGCTCCTGTGATTATGTTGCTTTCTGATGGCGACCCGACAGATGACTGGTATGGTGCATTAAAGAAACTACAGAATAACAAATGGTATCAATCAGCGATTAAAATTGCGATTGCCATCGGCGAAGATGCCAACAGAGAAGTATTGCAGAAATCTATCCGCAATCCTGAATTGTTATTCAGCGTAAATGATATCAGCAATCTGAAAAAAGTAGTGAAATTTATTGCTGTCACTTCTTCACAGATTGCCAGCACTTCCGCTGCTGTCGGAAAAGAAAATCCGCAACAGTCCGCAAATGTGATTACTCCAGATGCGACAGAAGAACAGATTGTAAAAAATGTCCGCAACAGTCTGGATGATTTTGCAGACTTTGAACCGGAGCCTGTTCCGATTCCGGCTTCGGTTCCGCTTTCGCCTCCGGTTTCGGTTCCGCCTCCGATTTCAGAGTTGGATTCAACGGACGATGTTGTCGGACCGATTGATGAAGAAGATTGGTGATATCATGAATTACGAAGGTTTTGGAATCCGTCATATCGGGGCTTCCCATATTCAGAAGGAAATCGTATGTCAGGATTCTGTACAGTATCATCAGGATTTGCAGTGTGCCGCTGCTGCGGTTTCCGACGGTCACGGAGGTCAGCCTTATTTCCGAAGTGACCGCGGTTCTGCATTTGCAGTTCAGATTTCATGCAGATATATTACGGAATTTCTGCATCAGCATCCAGATTTCAGCGGAGAAGAAAGTTTACAGCCCCTGATTCGGCAGATTTTGCAGGAATGGTATGATGCTGTAAAGAAAGATTTGCTTGCCGAGCCATTTACAGAATCGGAGCTGGAACGGGTAACGGAACGGAATTTGCCGTCATATCTGCCTTTTTCAGAAAAACATAGAACAGATATTCCACCGGAGGAATTTCCTCACAGTCTGTTTCAGGCTTACGGTGCAACTTTGATTTGCATGGGATTCTGTGAAAATTACGGTTTTGCACTGCATATCGGTGACGGAAAATGTGTTGCTGTCTATCCCGATGGCAGAACAGATGAGCCAGTTCCTTGGGATGAAAACTGTCATCTCAATTTATGTACATCTATCTGCGACACAGATGCCGAGCAGGAATTCCGGTTTTATGTATGGAAAAAATCAGAAATGCCGGTGGCAGTGTTTGCCGCATCAGACGGCATTGATGATAGTTTCGCCGAAAGACTGCACAATTTTTATCTGCATGTAGCAATAGAATTTATTTCCTGCGGTTTGCGGAAAGGTGTGCAGGAAATCGCAAAACAGCTTCCCGGCATTTCAGAGCGGGGCAGTCAGGATGATGTTTCTGTCTGTGGCATGATAGATATGTTCGCTTTGCAGGAGGCGAAAACAGTCATTCAAAGAAAGGCAGAGAGTTTGCAGAGGAATGCAATGCTTTCCGCAATCGCACAGAAGCTGACCGAATTACAGTTCCGCTGTGACAAAATAAAACGTATTCTAAACGCCTGTCCAGAAGAGGAACAGGAAAAAATCAAGCGGAATGAAGAAAAACTCGAAATGCTCAGTTCAGAAATGGAAAAGCTTCTCCAGCAAAAAGCAGAGCTTGAAAAAGAAGAAAAAGAATCTGAACTTTCTGAGCCTGTTCTGGAAGAAGAACCCGAATCAGAAGTTTCTGCATCTGCTCTGAAAGAAGAACCCGAATCAGAAGATTCTGCATCCGCTCCGGAAGAAGAACCCGAATCAGAAGATTCTGCATCCGCTCCGGAAGAAGAACCCGAATCAGAAGTTTCTGCATCCATTCCTGAAGAAAAACCTGAATCAGAAGTTTCTGACTCAGATAATAAAGCAATTTTAATATCAGAAGAAGACTGGTAAATCTAAAATCAAGATGATTCACTGAAAGGAATGGTCATACAAATGAAAGTAGAAGCACAGATTGTGCTGGCAAAATGCAGAGCCAATCAGCTTTATGGTATCCGTGTCGAGAAAAAAGATAATGACTGGCTTATGACATGGGCTTTTAAAATGAACGAAAAAAAAGCCGCCTCTGAAGGATATACAGAACAGGAAAAATTAGAAGGCAGTTTCCCGCTTGCTGAAAATTATCCTGGCTGTCCCTACTGCGGAACAAAAGAATTGATTCTTTGCGAAAACTGCGGAAAAATTTCCTGCTATCATCCCGAAATGGGCGAAGTCGTCACTTGTCAGTGGTGCAGTCAGTCCGGCGAAGCAGAAGCCAAATCTACTGTCGGTCTGGAAAGTCATCCGCAAATGTAATTTCCCGGAGGTATGAGTAATTTTGAAAAAAAATCTTTTAAGGAGTATTATTTTTATTCTGCTTCCTTTGCTTATGGCTGTTGGAACAATTCTTATTGGCGTTTCTGAAACTTTGACTTTTTTCTTTTTGATTGTTCTTGCAGTTGTTATTTTTATCGTAAATGCTGTATATCTTAAAAAAGCATCTTCTATCGAAAATGACCTGAAAACTGTCTCGGCACAGCTCTCAAATGCATTAGACTGGAATGAGATTGAATTTCAGTCTGTAAAACTGAATCAGTGCTTTGAAAGCTACCGCACAGAAATGACCCGTTTACAGACTGCCGGCAGTTCCGTAACATGCGATATTGAAGATTATATTACATTTTCTGTCATCAACAGTGAAATGCAGAAGGGCATCTGTGATACCGTTCCCGGATTTTCTACAGGTATCGGCATTCTGGGTACATTTATTGGTCTGATGATTGGTCTGAAACAGTTCAGCCTTGGTGATTCCGAAACTATGCAGGAAAGTATTACAAATCTGATTGACGGTATTAAAACGGCGTTTCTGACTTCTATCTACGGTGTGATTTATTCGCTGGTATTTAATCTTTTCTATAAAAAGCAGTATCAGTCTGTGATGAATGCTCTGAATGAATTCTATGATACCTATCACCGCTACTGCATTCCGGATTCTCAGACCGAAGTTTATAGCCGTCTGTTTCAGGCACAGACCAGTCAAACACAAATGCTCCAGAAAGGCATGCAGGATTTTATTACTCTTGCGATTAACAATCAGGATGAAAAACTCCGCTCTCTGGTAAAAGACTATCTGACAACTATGAATGAACAAGTGCTGAAAGGTCAGCTGCTGGTTCTGAAAGAAACTCTTTCAAAATTATCTGAATCTGAAATCAAGCATATTAATCAGATGCAGGAAATGACTAAAAAGCTGGCTTCCAGAGAAGTTGCTTTTTCGGAAAATACACAACATATGTTGGAATTTTCTGAAAATTTACAGGAATATGTTTCTGCAATGAATGAGTACCAGCAAAGTATCAATCAATCTCAGACAGAATTGATTTCCAAATATGATACGCTTCTTGAAAAAATGGAAGACAGCACTGCTCTAAATCAGCAGACAATAGAAACTGCTGCTAAGATGAATAAAACTCTTTCTGATTTTACAGTACAGATGAGAGAACAGCTGACAAATGTTTCCGGTCAGATGCAGAAAACCGCTTCGGATTTCTCTGTTGATATGGGCACACACCTGAATGAATTGTCTCAGCATATGCAGAAGATGTTACAGGAAAGCCATGAACAGGAACAAAAAATGTCCGCACTTTGCGAACGGACACTTTCTTCTGTCAATCATACACATGAGCAGACCGGCACGCTTCTGGAAAATCTTAACACATTCCAGTCGAATCAGCTTGCTTATCTTGAAAAAGTCAGCCAGGAAGCCGGAGATACTGCTGAATCACTCAATCAGGTATCCCAGTCTATCAGAGAAGCATCCAGTCAGATGTATGAAAATTATTCTGCTCTGTCACAAGCACTGGAAGAAAATATGTCAGCTGCCTTTAATGATTTTGATGCAACAGCCTCCTCTTTGGCAGAACATTTTTGCGAAGTACTCTCTCGCATGGAAGAAGATGCAGGTCAGATTCCGAAAGATGTGTATGTATTCCAGCAGGAAATTATCGAAGAACAGCGGAAAATTTTCCTGTCCCGTCTTGCAGCTCAGCTGAAAGCTGTCTATGAACAGAAAACAGAAGAACCTGATGCACCTCCTGAACGTAAAACCGGACTGTTAGGCTATCTTAAAAAAATGAGCATTTCCAAATAAAGTCCGGCTATGAATCAAGCGATTATACTAAGCAGGAGACGATAATATGAGAAAATTCCGTAAAAATCAGATTCCGGAAAGCGAAGAATTTAATATCTGGCAGTCTTATTCTGATATGATGGCTGCCCTGTTGCTGTTATTTGTCCTGATTATGTCAAGTTCTCTGCTTCTGTTTCAAAATTCCTATGAGGAAAGAAGCAGGGAAAAAGAACTTGCTGCACTGGAATTACAGCAAAAACAGCAGGAAATTGAACAGCAGCAAATACTGCTCGAAAATCAGCAGGAACAGATTGACAAACTGATTGGCATTAAAGAAAATATTATCCAGGAATTAAGTGCAGAACTCGAAAAAACAAACCTGATTGTCATGGTAGACCCGAACGATGGCTCAATAGCATTCGATTCCAGTATTTTATTTACAAGCGGTTCCTATGAACTCACACAAGCCGGAACAGATTTTCTGGATGCGTTTATTCCGGTATATTTTAATGCTCTTCTGAATGGAAATTATGAAGAATATATTTCCGAAATTATTATTGAAGGACATACGGATACAGACGGCAGTTACATGTATAATTTGGATTTGTCCCAGAAACGGGCCTTGTCTGTCAGCCAGTACTGTCTGGAACATGCAGCTGGATTTCTGGACAGTTCCCATGTGGATACCGAAAAATTTCAGAAAATACTGACGGCTAACGGACGTTCTTACAGTAATCCTGTAATAGATGTGAATGGAAATATTGATAAAGATGCCTCCAGACGTGTGGAATTTAAATTTCGACTGAAAGATGATGAAATGATTTCTAAAATGAAAGGAATTCTGGAAAATGAATAAGCTTCGCTTTGCCAGACAGCCTGTTAGATTAAAAGCAGCCTTGCAGCGTGCAGCACAGCTCAATGATGTCACAAATTTATACTGTGAGCCGGAACGGCTGCAATGGCTCGAAACACTCTGCACTTATGACAGCACAGACGGTCTTGTGCAACAGAAAGAACTGCTGATGCTTCTCGAAGACTGCCGGCTGCAAAAAAAGCCTGCGGATTATATTGCAATTATCCTTGTCAAAAGAGGAACGCCAGCACTTTCTCGTATGCTCTACAGATACTGGCAGTATTATTATTTGGATGCAACAGTTGCGGCTGTATGCAGATATTATATCAGAAAAATTATTATTTCTGAACCGTGGCAGAAAGAATGGAAAAAATGGTTGTATGTTACTGATGCACCTTTGACAGCTGCCAGAACGCTCGGTGCAGAAAATGCATTTTATCATCGTTTATGCCGTACTTATCTGTTACAGGAAACTTCTTCGTTCGCATCCAGATTAAAAAATCTGTATTATCGTTTTTGTGCTCCGGAAGAATTTCTTTATTTTTCAGATACGGAAACAGCCACTGTTCTCCAGAAATTTTCCGTCCAGGAACAAACTGAATTCTTAGCTGATTTATTCCGGCGTTTTCCTTTGATTCGCCGTGACGGACGCTTTACAGAAAAAGAAATCAAAGTCTATACGCAGAGATTTCCTGTCACTTCTGCAACTCTTTTGCAGCATGTTTCTGGCAGTCAGGCTCTGCTGCTCCGAAACTGTCTGCTTGCAGAATGCATTCCCGATGCCGTGCATCAAAAATACTGGCAGAATTATTTTCTTTCTTCCAGACCGGAGCGGTGTTCCTATTATTATTTTTTATATCCAGATGTGCTGGAAGTGTGCAGAGCAGATGAAATGCCTGTGACGATTCTGGATTTCTGGGGGAAAAATATGATTCTTGTAGTTTCTGAAATTCTTCCGGAAAACGTCCGCCTTTATCTGAAAAATCAAGAACTGAAACCAGCATTGGAATTGCTTTCGCAGACACTTTCGGCAATCGTAATTCACGGAACACATTGGAGATATCTGCTGGATGCTGTTCTTGCACAAATGGCAGAAAGTTCATAAAAAAGGAGAGAAAAGCTTATGTTTGTACTACCCAAATCCAAGGGACAACAGGACAATACTCATATTAAAGTGCTTGCAAAACAAGGCACATCAGAAGAATCGCAAATTCCGTTGGAAGTTAGCTATCTCCAGAAAGCGGAAATTGTATTTGTCAACGACAGCGGTGCAGAAAACAGAATGATTCTTCAAAATACAGAGGGGTTGAAGCTGTTCGCTTTTCCGGAAGTTCCGGAATATTCTGATTTTATTGTCTATGACCAGAATGAAAGAGCTTTTAAAAGCAGTTTTTCAATGTTTCAGAAACTTGCTGCTGGAGAACCTTCTTCGTTTACACAGGAAGAACGTCAGCAGATGCCTTTCTTTTTTGACGGCCCGGATTTAGTATCTGATTATCAGTTCCAAATCACGGAACAAAAACAGCCCGATGTCCGCTATGCAGACCATACGGAACAGTATGTCCTGCAATTCCCCGAAATCGGACAGGACTATATGGAAAGCAAGGAAAATGGTCTCTGGAGTCATCACGGTGTGCGTCTTGTACATTTTCAGTTTATGAATCTTCCAGCGGCAGCTGAAAAAATTATCTGTTCTCTGGAATTCAACATGATTGATACGGAACAGATGCAGAATCCGGTCATTTTTGGCAATGAATGTATTCAGGAAAAAAAAGGTGAGTCAGCAGAAGAAAACAAATGGTGTGAGCGTGAATATATTGCACATATCAATACTAATGTTCTGGGAAAAATTCTGGATGATTTCTGCCCCGAAAGACAGTATGCTGAATTCCGTGGCTATTTTCAAGTGATTTTCAAATATCCCCAACAGCTTGGTGAATGCAATGAAGAAATCTATCGTTTTCCAGTGCGCCTGATTCTAGTAAATACTGCACTTCAAAATCAGAATACTTCTTATTCTGTTCTGGATAATACACCGGTTTCCATTGATTTTGGCACATCATCGACCTGTGTTGCCATCAATGAAGGAAAGCCACGTCTGATTCAACTTACCAGCATGAATGATGTCAAACAATTGGATAATATTAAAGTCAATCTTTATGAAACACCAACAAATCTGATTGTCTATCATTGGGATAAGCTCTATCAGCAGTGGAGAAAGGAAAATCCGCTTCCTCCTCTTGTCAGAAGGCATCAGACGGGCGAAAACAGTTTAAGCGATACTGCACATGAATTTGATTTCGGCTATGGCATAAAATATAGTCTGGCAGAAGCCGACAAGCGTTTTCTGGATGCTGTTATGACAGAAATCAAGCTGATTCCCAGCCGTTCTGTAAAGGAAGAAAAACAGGCTTCTGTCAATCCATACCATGCTGGAAAATATCCGCTTGTTTATCTTGTCAGCGATGTTGCACAGGAAGATGAAACGCATTTTAATCCGATTGCCTTTTACGGCTATCTTCTCGGACGTGCAATTAACAATCCTGCTTCCGGAAAAATTTATACTAATTATGTACTTTCTTATCCTGTCAAGTTCAACGAACAAGTCAGAGAAAGCATCCGGAAATCTCTGGAATATGGCATTCGCCGTGCACTTCCGGAAACTGTTCAGAAAATGACAGACAGAGCCGGCAAACCGCTGTGCAAAGCAGAAATGAAATATCCTGAGCCGGTTGCTTATGCTGGTGCTATCTGCGACCAAGGTGCACTTTCTCTTGATGACGGCATTCCTAAATTATTCGGTGTATTTGATTTCGGCGGCGGCACGCTTGACTTTGCATTCGGCATGTATCGTCTGAGTGATGAGGAAGACGACAAAGAAATGGATTATGACAGCGTTCTGGAAATCTTTGGCGTAGATGGTGACGAAAATATCGGCGGCGAACATCTGATTCATTTGCTTTCTTACTGGATTATCTGTCAGAATAAAGAAGTATTTGGAGAAAAAAATATTCCGTTTGTCATTCCGGCAGGAGAGGATATTCCTGACGGCTATGACCATCTGTTCCAGAGAGAGGGTAAAGCTACTTCCGTAGCCAAAGCCAATATCCTGCGCCTCAATGAAGCTGTCTCCCGTAATCTGTTTATTGGTGAAAGCATTGTAGATAAATCTGGTGAAATCAGAAGGTTAAATATCGATGATACCGCATTCTGCGAACTTAGTGACACTTTTGTAATGATTAATCAGTACAGTGAGCCGGTAGAAATTCCTATCAGTTTCGACATGAGAGTTCTTTATGAAAATCTGCAAAGCCGAATTCAGCAGGCTGTAGAATTATTTGGCATTTCTATTACAAATATTTTCAATCAGTCTCATTCTATCGAAGCAATGAAAAAGCAAAATTTAACAGAAGGACATCTGAATGTGTTCCTTGCCGGAAATACCTGCCGTCATCCGCTCGTGAGAGAAGAAATGGAAAAAATAATTGATGCTGAAAATATTTTTGTTGTCGGTACGGAAGAAGATGACGAGTATACCCGCTATAAAATTACCCCTAAGACAGCTGTTGCTATGGGGCAGGCTATACTGAATGGCTCAAATTGTCTGACAATTCTTCATACAGATACTGAAAATCCGCCTTATGCCCGCTGTGTTGCAAAAAAGAAACTCAATTCCTACGAATGGATTATCGAAAAGAACGAAACAGATGCAAGTTGGCGGAGAATCGGCGTAATTTCGGGAAATGTCACGATTTTCTACAGTTTCAATGCAGATCACTCCGATGTCAAGACTCTGTCATTATACTTTCCGGAGGAAGATAACGGAAAAATCTGCTTTATTCGTCCGCATCAGGATACCAGCATTGCTTACATTGCAGTTCCGAAAAAACAGAATCCGGAGGATTTTGAAGAAACAGCAGAATATGCCGAGCTGCCGTAATCCTACTGAAAGGACTGTTTTACAATGGATTTTAATAAAATAATAATAGCAACCGTCGTAATGACAGCAACCGCCATTTTGGCAAAAAAATTATCAAAACATGTTAAGGAGGTATTTTCAATGCCAGATAATGATATGAATAAGTCTATCGAGACAAATAACAGTGGCCTCAACAATGCAGAATCTTCGTCCCCTCAGGGTATGGCGAAAACAGACCAATCGTCTAAGCCGGAACAGAAGGCAGAAAAAAGTACTGCCGGAAATACACAAAATTTGCCTGGCAGAGTTGATTCAAAAGCTTCAT
>CADBOP010000138.1 GCA_902796255.1 uncultured Ruminococcus sp. | reverse complement strand
TTGATATTGAGTAAAAATGATGAACTGCAAGAAATTTCTGAAAAAGCTGAAAAAACAATAGCCAAAATACAAAATTTGTGCTATAATAAATAATGACGTAATGTCATAGAAATAAAAACAGAAAATATTCTTATTTTTCTATTCTGAAAGGAGATAAATTTCTATTATGAATAAAGCAATGAACCTTCAGGATACTTTCCTGAATCAGGCACGAAAAGAAAAAATCATGGTCACAACTTATCTTGTAAACGGCTTTCAGTGCAAAGGCATCGTGAAAGGCTTTGACAACTATGTTGTCATTTTTGACTGTGCCGGCCAGCAGCAGCTTGTCTACAAACATGCAATTTCTACAATTGCTCCGTCCCGTCCGGTTTCCATTCTGGACAGCGAGGACAAGGCTGAGTCATAATGGCATGAACTCCGGAACGCTATCAGCTGTGCTGATTCTGGTAGCTGTTTTGATTATCATGACAGTTGTCAATGTTATTGTCAAACAGTTTAACCAGAACTATGAAACAGAAACTGCCCTCCTGTCACAGGGTCTGGATTCTGAACAGGTGCAGGGTGTATTTATCAGAAATGAAAAAATCATTACTTATAACGGCTCCGGTGTCATCAGCTATGAAATACCGGACGGCGGTAAAATCGGTACAGACGGTGTGATTGCCAATGTCTATTCTTCTGAAAACCAGATAGAAATCAAGCAGAAAATTGCATCACTCCAGCATGAATTATACCTGCTGGAACGCATTTCCAACCCTGGTACTACCCAGACCGCACAGCCCTCTAATATTGCGGAATTGTTTACACAAAATTATAAAACCTATCTCCGGCAGAGAGAACAGCATATACTGGATGATATGCAGGCCACACGGGAAGAAATGCTGGTTCTGCTCAGCACTTACCAGCTCATTACCGGAAAGGACAACAGCTATGCAGAAAAAATGCAGGCAATCCGTTCAGAAATCAGGGCTTTGCAGAAATCGCAGGAAGCTCCGCTGGACGTGATTACTGCTGATTCTGCTGCCTATTTTGTCAGCTATGCAGACGGCTATGAAACAGAGCTGACACTCAGCGATGTCAATGCACTGACTGTTTCACAGCTCAAACAGGTTCAGGAAGGAAATGTACAGCCTAATCCTGCTGCCATCGGAAAGCTGATTGACAATTATCAGTGGGTGCTTGCTGCTATTGTGGATAACAGCGAGAAAAAATATAAAACCGGTGATACACTGACACTGAAATTCACCTCGGCTTCTGAAACCGCCTCCGGAAAAATCACTTCTGTCAATGACGAAGGAACACAGTCCATTGTCTGCATTACCTGTGAAGAGATGAATTATAACTTAGTTCAGCACAGAACAGAAAATGTAGAATTAATCAAAGGCGAATATCAGGGAATCCGAGTGCCACGGCGGGCACTGCATTTCAGAAGCCTGACAGAAGAAGTGAAAGACGAAGAAACTGGAAAAATCACACAAGTGACAAATAAATACAGAGGTGTCTATGTCCTTGACGGCGAACAGCCGGAATTCCGGAAATTAGATGTGATTTACGAGGGCACAGACTATGTCATTTCGGCACAAAGACCCGAAAAAAGCTATCTGGCACTTTATGATTCTATCATTACGAAAGGAATTGATGCAGATGGAGAATAATCTCCGGCAGGTGCAGGAAAATTATGCACGGATTCAGGATAAAATTGCAGAAGCTGCTTTACAGAGCGGCAGAAAACCAGAAGAAATTGTATTCATGGCAGTGACGAAAACTGTTGCACCGGAACTTGTCAATGCTGCGATTGACTGCGGCATTACACTGCTCGGTGAAAACAGAGTACAGGAATATCAATCCAAAAAAGATGCCTACCGGCAGGGTGTCCCTGTGGATTTTATCGGCACACTGCAAAGCAATAAAGTAAAATATCTGATTGGCAATATCAGAATGATTCAGTCAGTGAATAAATTATCACTGGCACAGGAAATTGAACGCTGTGCCGGAAAACAGAACCTGATACAGGATATTCTGATAGAAGTCAATATCGGTGATGAAGATTCCAAAAGCGGCATGACACCGGAGGCACTTCCGGAACTGCTGAAAGAAATTTCGCAACTGCCGCATGTACATGTATGTGGTCTGATGACAATTCCGCCTCCGACAGAAGATACCCGCTTTCTGCAAGCGATGCAGGAATTATTTCTGAAAACAAAAGAATTGCAGATTCCGGATACAGACATGCATATTCTCTCAATGGGTATGTCAGACGACTATGCACAGGCCATCCGTTACGGTTCAAATCTGGTGCGGATTGGTTCGGCTCTGTTTGGTGCAAGAAATTATCAGAAATAAAAAAGTCCTGTTTACGGTGTCCGTATGCACCGGCAATTTGTGACATACGGAGAATGGAGATTTAACTATCATGAAACTTTTTGACAATATGAAAGAATTTTTCTTTCCTACGGATGATGAACCGGAACAGAGACCGGCACACAAGCCGCAGGAGACACCTGCCATCCCCAATATTGAGGAACAGCTTGCCGGACATGAATCCGGTAATATCGTCAATATTCAGGCAACAGCACAATTGCAGGTCGTACTGGTCAAACCGGAAGTTTTTACTGATGCCAAGGCAATTGCTGACCATCTCATCAGCCGGAAGACAGTAGTATTAAATTTAGAAACTGCCTCACCGGAAAACAGAAGAAGAATTATTGATTTCTTAGTCGGTGTTTCTTATGCCATCAGCGGCAGTCTGAAGCCGGTTGCCAATCTAACATATATTATTACGCCTTACAATGTCGGTTTTATCGGCGATGACCTTGCTGCTGAACTGGAAAACAACGGCGTAATTATTTAAAATTATCATGAATCTGAAACAGCAGGACAGTGATAAAATTTTTCTGGCACATATTCAGGATATGGCCGGTCGCAATGCATGGCAGAGCTTTACTAATTTTCTGGACATGCGGCAGTACATGCTTGCCAAGTCCGTGCTGCCTGCCGGTTCTTATCGCTTTTTCGGGGGGTGGCCGGAGGCCGAGCGTGGTATTCTCTGCATTCATGATGAAAATGCCGTTCCGGAAGACAGTGATTTTCCTGTCACATGTCTGACATTTCTGTTCAGAGAAGCTGACAAGCTCACACACAGAGACATGCTTGGCAGCCTGATGGCTCAGCAGATACAGCGGAATCTAATTGGCGATATTCTTGTATCTGACGGAAAAATTCAGTGTTTTGTGACGGGAGCAGCCGCAGAAATCGGCCTGCAACTCACGAAAATCGGCCGTGTAGGTGTCAAAGTTACGGATTCGCTTCCGTTTGATGAAAATTTTCATCAGAATAAAAAAGAAATCTCCGGTACGGTTGCTTCGCCCAGACTGGATGCTGTTCTGAAAACTGCACTGCATCTGAGCCGTGAGGCCTGTACAGAATTAATTTCCCGTCAGCTTGTCATGCTGAATTATCAGGAAGTGACAGAAAATTCCAGACTTCTCAAAGCCGGTGATGTCTTCTCTGTCCGTGGCTATGGGAAATTCCGCTTGCAATCTCTCAGTATGCCAACGAAGAAAAATCGGCTGCATATTGTGATTGAAAAATATTTATAAATAAAAAAACAAATCAAATCAAATTTAATTTAATGCAGAGGTGAATGTATTATGATGACCGCACAGGAAATCAGAGAAAAACGCTTTGAAAAAGCCGCTTGGGGCTATCGTCCGGAAGATATTGACGAATTTTTGGGACAGCTGGAAGCGACTTTTCAGGAAATCGACAACGAACGTGAAGACAGTAATCATAAAATTCAGGTACTGGCTGATAAAGTCCGTGAATACATGAAAGATGAAGAAGCTCTGAAAGATGCCTTACTCGGTGCACAGAAAGAAGGCCACAGGGTTATTAAAGAAGCCAATGAAAAAGCTGACCAGATTCTGAACAGAGCCAAAGAAGAAGCCGCTATGCTCTTAGACGAAGCTACCCGACAGCATGAAATTGCTATGGAAAAAAACCGTGCTGAAATTGCAAGAGAAAAAGAAGCACTCGCACAGGCAAAAAAAATGGTAGCAGA
This sequence comes from uncultured Ruminococcus sp., assembly GCA_902796255.1. GTDB lineage: Bacteria > Bacillota > Clostridia > Oscillospirales > Ruminococcaceae > UBA3855. The sequence continues at coordinate 14,747 of CADBOP010000138.1, read as the reverse complement.
TTTTAAACGCAGTTTATTTGACATGTATAAAGGCCATCTGGAAATGATTTCCAATATTCCGGAAGAAAATCAGGAGCTGCCGCCACTGGCATCAGATGCTTCTGATATTTCCATTGATGACGTACTTTCCATGTCACCCATTCCGGAAATGAATGAAACCAAACCGGAACAGACTGCTGTATTTACCCCGCCTTCTCCGGAAGATTTTTCATAAAGCCGAAACCAGTTTACAGCGGCTTGCCGCCTGTCCGGCAGGCCTGCTGTTTTGATATTTCAGAAAGGGGAAATTGTTTTGCTGATATTGGCCTTGTTTGTAGTTCTGGCGATTGCCGGAGCTGACCAGCTGATTAAATATTGGATTGTTCAGAATTTTGACCTGTATCAGGAAAAGGATTTCCTGAAAATCGGAAATTTAGATATTCTGCATCTGCATTATATCGAAAATACCGGTTCAGCATTCAGCAGTTTTTCAGGCCATACGGTTTTTCTGCTGGTTGTCACAGCGATTGGCATGGGAGCATGTGTCTATGGTCTGGTCCGGTACGGAAAGAAAAATAAATTATTATACTGGAGTTTAGTCATGATTTTAGGCGGAGCTCTGGGAAATATGATTGACCGGATTTTCCGGAGCGGTGCTGTTGTGGATTATCTGGATTTGAAATTGTTTAATTTTGCCATTTTCAATTTTGCTGACTGTTTTGTGACAGTCGGGACAATTTTATTAATGATTTATATTCTGTTCTTCTCAGAAGATAAGACTAAAAAACAGGAGAATCCGGAACATGACGACATATGAATTTATTTTTCCGGCAGATGCCGGAAATATACGGCTTGACAAGTGGATTGCAGGACAGGACACCGGTCTGACAAGATGTGCTGTGCAAGGCCTGATTGCTACCGGAAATGTAACATCTGACGGCAAGGTGATTCCCAAAAATTTTCGTCCGAAAGCCGGTGCAAAGATTGAAATTCTGATTCCGCCTCCGGAAGAAATTGAAATCATTCCGCAGAATATCCCTCTGGATATTGTCTATGAAGATGATGATTTATTAGTCGTCAACAAGCCAAAAGGCATGGTTGTCCATCCGGCAGCCGGAAACTATGATGAAACACTTGTCAATGCGTTATTATTTCACTGTAAAGGCAGTCTGTCCGGCATCAACGGTGTGATTCGCCCCGGAATTGTACACAGAATTGATAAAAATACCAGCGGTTTACTCATAGTTGCCAAGAATGACATGGCACATCAGGGACTTGCAGAACAGATTAAAACCCATAGTTTTACCAGAGAATATGAAGCCATTGCTGTGGGAAGTTTTCCGGATACGGCCGGCATTATCAATGCCCCTATCGGCCGGCACCCTGTCGACAGAAAAAAAATGTGTGTGACTGATAAAAATTCCAAATCCGCAGTGACGCACTATGAAATATTAAAACAATACGGCGGTTTTGCACATGTGAAATTAATTCTCGAAACAGGCCGGACACACCAGATTCGTGTGCATTTATCCTATATCGGGCATCCGGTCTATGGGGACGATGTCTACGGAAAAGCCGTCAAGGGTATTCAGGGGCAGTGTTTACATGCACGGAAAATCGGCTTTCTTCATCCCCGAACAGGCGAATATCTTGAATTTGAACGCCCTGCTCCGGAATATTTCCAGAAATTACTGAACAAGTTTGAAAAGATGTGAATTTATGATGACATTAAATCAGAAACTCTGTATTATCACAGATTTGGACGGTACGTTATTGCCGTCAAGCAAGATTCCGTTAGAAATGGATTTACAGGCTATCCGTAAGTTTGAACAGGCCGGCGGGAAATTTTCCATTGCAACAGGCCGGACTGTACAGGCTTCTCATAAATATATCCGCTCTCTGCATGTGAAAAGCCCTGCCATAGTTTTCAACGGCGGTATGATTTATCATCCTGTTTCCGGAGAAAAACAAATTTTACAGGCACTTCCGGAAGAAGCCAAGGCTTTCACTGCTGAAATTCTGAAAGAAAATCCCGATGTGGGTGTAGAAGTCCTGTGTGCCGGAGATACATGGGTGATTAACAATACAGAATATGAACAGCAGCATGTGCAAATCTGTGGTGTTTCTCCGAAATACGGAACGATTCCGGAAGTACAGGGCATATGGCTGAAAGTTCTGTTTGCCATGTCTCCGGATGCTATGCCGGCATTTATGAAATATATCGCTGACAAACATTTTCAGAATGTAGATTTCATCCGTTCGGAACTGAAATTCTATGAAATGCTTCCTGTCGGAAATTCCAAGGGCTCTGCTCTGGAGGAATACCGGAAACTTCCGGACATGCAGGATTTTAAAATAATTGCTGTGGGGGATTATGACAATGACATTGCAATGCTGAAGGCAGCGGATTTTGCAGTCTGTCCGGCAAATGCGGCGGATTCTGTCAAGCATGTTTCTGATTTGATTCTGTCCAGAACCTGCGAACAGGGGGCTATGTCAGAATTAATCGATAAAATTTTAAAGCAGGAGGTTGTTTTATGAAAATCCTGAATCTTCACGGCTATCATGCAGCAGCGGAAAATTCTGCTTTCTATGCACTGAAAGCCTGCGGTTATGAGGTAATTTCTCCTCAGATTGACTATGACAGCGAATATCCTCAAACTATCATCAGCCGGCTTACAGAATTATATCAGTCAGAACACTGTGAAGCCGTTACTGGCAGCAGTATGGGCGGATTTTTTGCACAGGCAATCAGCAGTATGAAAGGCTGTCCGGCAGTGCTGATTAATCCCTGCATTACACCGCATATCTTTTTTGCGAAAGCAGGCGTAACAGATAAAAAATTTCTTGCTGAATATCTGCGTTATACCAGAAATTTTGAATTCATGAATTCTTATCATGACGGCCTTGTTCATGCCGTTATCGGCCTGAAAGATGATACACTGGATACACATGACTATATTATCGCCATGCTTGGAAAAGAAAATTGTGAGCTTGTTCCGGACGGCGGACACCCCGGCTCAACCCTGCCGCTGGAATATATTTTCCGGATGCACGAAAAATGGTTTGCAACAAAGCCGGATTCTGATTTTATTGATGAATTAAGAAATAACAGCAAAAGCTGTTAAATATAAATTTGGAGGTTTACTCATGGATGCAAATTTAAAAAAACAGCTCATGAAAACAGCTGTTCAAGTCCGCATGGGTGTTCTGACCGGAACGTTTCATGCAAAATCCGGTCATCCGGGCGGTTCACTCTCGATTGCTGACCTGCTGACTTATCTGTATTATAACAAGATGCATGTCAGTGCCCAGAATCCTGATGATGAAAACCGTGACAGACTGGTATTATCAAAAGGCCATACTGCTCCGGCATTATACGCTGTACTTGCTGAAAAAGGCTATTTTGACAAGAAAGAATTAGAATCTCTCCGTCATATCGGGGCATTGTTACAGGGTCATCCCTGCATTCATATTCCGGGTGTAGATATGTCCAGCGGTTCTTTAGGTCAGGGCATTTCTGCTGCCTGCGGCATGGCTCTGGCCGGAAAACTCAACAAGAAAGACTATCATGTTTATACTATCTTAGGTGACGGCGAAATCGAAGAAGGTCAGGTATGGGAAGCCGCTATGTTCGCTTCTCACTACAAGCTGGATAATTTAACTGCAATTGTGGATAACAACGGCCTCCAGATTGACGGCAAAATTACAGAAGTCTGCTCCCCCGAATCGATTGACGAAAAATTCAGAGCGTTCGGCTGGCATGTCATTGTTGTGGATGATGCCCATGATTTCGATAAGATTGATGCAGCATTCAAGGAAGCAGAAACCATCACCGGAAAGCCTGTTGCCATTATCCAGAAAAGCATCAAGGGCAAAGGGGTTTCTTTCATGGAAAATCAGGTATCATGGCACGGCTCTGCACCGAATGCGGAACAGTACGAACAGGCTATGAATGAGCTGAAAGCAGCTCTGGCAGAACTGGAGGCGTAATTATGGCTGATGTAATCAAAAAGGCTACCAGAGAAAGCTACGGCGAAGCTCTGAGAGATTTAGCAGAAAAATATCCGAAACTTGTTGTTCTGGATGCAGACTTAGCTGCTGCAACAAAAACAGGCATTTTCAAGAAAGCGTATCCGGACAGATTTTTTGACTGCGGTATTGCCGAAGCCAATATGATGGGTGTTGCTGCGGGATTAGCTGCTTCCGGCATGATTCCGTTTGCAAGTACATTTGCAATGTTTGCCGCCGGAAGAGCATATGAGATTGTGAGAAACTCTGTCGGCTATCCGCATCTGAATGTCAAAATCGGTGCAACACATGCAGGTATTTCTGTCGGCGAAGACGGTGCTACTCATCAGTGCAATGAAGATATTGCTCTGATGCGAACCATTCCGGGCATGACTGTTATTGTTCCGAGTGATGACACAGAAGCCAAAGCTGCTGTAGAAGCTGCAATTCTGCATGACGGCCCTGTATATATGCGGTTTGGCCGGTTGGCTGCTCCGGTTCTGAATGACCCTGCTGATTATAAATTTGAGCTCGGCAAAGGGATTACATTAAGAGAATCTGCATCTGATGAGATTACAATCATTGCAACTGGTCTGATGGTAGCAGAAGCTGTGAATGCTGCGGATGCACTCAAAGCAGAGGGCATTTCTGCAAGAGTAATTAATATTCATACTATCAAGCCGATTGATGAAGCATTAATCTGCAAGGCTGCTAAAGAAACCGGCAGAATTGTCACAGTTGAGGAACACAGCATTATTGGCGGTCTGGGAAGTGCCGTTGCCGATTGTGTTACAAATTACTGTCCTGTTCCGGTGACAAAAATCGGTGTCAATGATGAATTCGGTCATTCCGGCCCTGCGGTTGACCTGCTGAAAGAATTCGGACTTTCCAGTGAAAATATCATTGCAACGGTCAAGCGTGTCCTGAACAAGTAAGAAAAAAACAAAAAGCCTGACTTCTGAAATCAGAAGTCAGGTATTTTTTAATTCAGGCCATGTTGGCCGAGCCATTTTTCAATTAAATCTGCAATTTCCTGATTATTTTTTTCCTGAAACATGAAATGAGAATTTCCGTCAATCCCCTCTTCCGGCAGGTCAACAACGGTGCAGTCTCCGCCGTCTTCTTTGTACTGTTCTGCAAAGGCTGTGACTTTTTCATGCACCTCCTGCCAGTATTCTGTAGAAGCAAGTTCCGAATTGCCGTCTTGGATATAATCACCGAAATAAATCACAATCGGAATGTTCGCTTCCAGCAGTTTCTGATACTGTACCGAACTTGTACTTGGTACGCTAATCGGTTCGATAGCGACAATAGCAGAAAGATTTTCTACTGATAAATCCCATGCCACAGAACAGCCCTCGCCGTGTGCCATAAAAATGGCTTTATGGTCTGTCATAGCCTTGACATCATTCATGACTTCGCCCATGGCTTTGGAGATAATGACTTTATCATAATTTCCTGTATTTGGTGTAGCCTGCCGGAGGAACTGGTTCAGAGCCTCTTCACCCTCAGGGAACTGGGATTTGGGATTGGTTTTAGTCATTTTTTCGCCGATTCTGTAATACGTGTACCATGCCTGGTCACCGGGCTGATATTTCTGGGCGGTTTCCGGTTTTTCGGTTTCTTCATCGTAGTAATATTCGCCGGATTCTTCATCTTTTTTACGCAAATCGCCGTACCACATATCCAACTCTGTATCTTCTGAGATTTCTGTTGTTGCACCAGCCTCACCCCGTCTGGGCTGGTCAACTAAGAAAGCACTGTGGCCGTTTTTCATAAACAGTGTAGAAAAGCCGTCTCTGCCGTCAGGGGTCATCATCCAGCACATACGTGACTGCCGGTAGCCGTGCAGGTAAACAATCGGATTTCCATTCTCTTCGGCCGGAATCTGATAAAAGATATTAGCATGGTCTACATGTGCAGTATTGCCGGCTCTGGTAGTATCTTTCCAGCTTTGCGAAGGGTCATATTCTCCGGCGACAGCACTGGTAATAATTCCGCCGGAAGAGAACATACCCTGCTGGGCAATTCTGAGTATTTCAGCAGATTCTTCTTCCGGAGCAGCAGTTTCTGTTTCTGTTTCTGTAACAACTTCTGTAGTTTCCTCCGGCACTTCATCTGCACCGGAAGCGTTCTGATTGCAAGCAGCCATCACGGAAGCCAGCATAAAAGCGGCCAGCACGACACTGAACTGTTTTGATTTTTTCATAAATCTGTATCCTTTCTTTGTGGTATCTTTCTGGTTTTTATTATATCACATAAAAAAATCAAATGCAACGGCTATTTCAAATTTCAACAGTTTTGATTATTTTTGTTCTTAAAAGTGCAGAAATACAGTGAAAATGTCGAATTTTAATCCGGAGCGACTTCACCTAATTCGCATGACATGCAGCTGTCCGGAAGTATCACGGTCAGTTTTGCGGTATACTGCATTGTTTCGTCCAAATCTTCAGACGGAATATAGAGTGACCAGCCATTGTCAAGAATCTGTTCTGATTCGAGCTTATCTGCTTCATAGCAGTGATATGCACGATAAGAAAGCTGGTTGTGATTTTTATCTGTAAGAGTAAGAATATATTCCGGAGCTGTCCGGAGATTTTCAGGGAGCTGCACAGTTCCGTATAACTGGAGATAAGCCGAGCCGTTCATTTCTGCGAACATTTCTGCTGAACCGGAGCTGTCTGCCTGCGGAACAGATTCTGCTTTCAGAGCACCATGCAGCGGAGCTTCTTTCTGTAACCATGCAATATTTCTCTCTACGATTTCGAGAATGACAATATCAAAATGTGAATTTTCCAGATGATAGAGGGGATTTGGTCTTGCTCTGGAATACTGGGCGGTCTGGAAATTCTGTCAAAAATAGGGTATTACCGTTGCACCGAATGAATCACGGAACATCAGGAGCGAACCTGTTCCGGACGGGCTGACAGTATGAATTGTCACATCATCAGAATCCCGATATCTTCCCTGATAAGTATAATTAAAATTGATATTATAAATATAATTATCATCTGAAATATCTGAATCCGGAAACAGCATATTCTGCAAGTCGCCTTTCCAGTTCTGTTCGATATGGCATTCCGCATCTGCATAATTCTGATATGCCAGTCCGGTACTGTCCATCATGGCACGATAGCCGATTAATGCACCGGCATTGTTCCAGTGGGTATCTTGTTTATGATAAAACGGTTCAGGCATCATGTCATATTTGGCATAGTCATAAAAATATGACAACAGATAAGTATGATTTATCTTACTGTTTTCCAGAGCAGAATGCAGTCTCTGATAATTGCTGTTCTTCCGGTCAGGACAGTAGTAATTATCGGGCATATACTCCGGATAGACAGAATTTTTATTCGGCACAACAGCAAGCAGGAACTGCCCTCCCTGCTGTTCTGTAAATTCCTGCATCATTTCGAGATTATACAAAATATTCTGAATGCCAAGTTCTGAAACAGTTGCTTTTCCCAAAAAATCATTGACTGTCGGGGTATAGAATAACCAGCCGTCTTTGCCGATAATCACATCTTCTTCTGCTGAAACATGAAGCAAATCTGCTTTCAGATGGCTGTCCAGACTGACCAGATTTTTCCGGAAGCCGAAATGGTCGGATACATAGGACTGAAATTCACTGCTCCAGTTCTGATTGAAATTGCCTTCTTCGTCATGAAAAGCCGGCATTTCCGCAAGCTGCCGCTTTTCAGCAGAGCCGTCATCACCGGAAGGGTGCAGAAGCATCGCCCCCGGTACAGCACAGACAGCAAAAAATAAAATACTATACAGCAGATATGCAATTTTTTTCATGTCTGTACCTCCTCAGAAATTCAGATAAATAAACGGGCTGTATGTTCCGGCTGATAAATATAACAGGCAGATAAACAGCAATCCCAGTGAACCAAGATAAGAAACTATCTGCAAACCGGATTTTGCTTTCTCAGATTTGAAACAGCCTGCAATCCAGTTTTTCACAGGCATGGAAAATATCACGGCCAGAATCAGCGTGATGACAAACAAGCTGTTACACTCTTTCAGGAATAAGCTCATTCCCAGAACACGCCCTGTTTTTTCCGCAAGGCCGAAGCCGAACATTGTCCGCCAGAAATATAAACCCTGCTGTAAATTTTCTGCCCTGAAAATCGTGAAGCAGAGAACGACAGCAAGCATGGTATAAATATGGCTCAGGATTTTGAAAAATCTGTTTTTCTGCATTTTTTTAACAGGAATAATATCATAGCTTTCCAGCATCAGGAATCCGCCGTTCAGCAGCCCCCAGATGACAAATGTCCAGTTTGCCCCGTGCCATAATCCGGTAAAGAAAAAAACTATCCATTTGTTCACGACTGTTCTTGTTTTTCCTTTTCGATTGCCGCCGAGCGGAAAATACAGATACTCTTTGAACCATGTAGAAACAGAAATATGCCACCTTCTCCAGAACTCTGTCATACTTGCCGAAATATACGGATAATTAAAATTTTCTTTAAATTCAAAGCCGAACATCTGACCTAATCCGATGGCCATATCACTATAGCCGCTGAAATCGAAATAAATCTGAAGTGTATAACAGATTGCTCCGAGCCATGCCGGCAGACAAGTCAGCTCTGTACTGTCCAGAGAAAATATATTATCTGCGGCAATACTGACTGTATCAGCGATTAATAATTTTTTAGACAAGCCATAAATAAATCTTTTTATTCCGTGAGCGGTCTGTTCCGGCTGAAATTTTCTGACAGCAAGCTGATTTTCAATATCTTTATATTTCACAATAGGCCCTGCAATCAGCTGCGGAAAGAATGTGATATATAATAATAATCTGAAAAAATTTTTCTGAATTTTAATCTCTCCCCTGTAGACATCAATCACATAAGACATAGCCTGAAATGTGAAAAAGGAAATGCCAATTGGCAAAGGGATTTCCGGCACAGGCAGATTCAAAAACGGCAGAGCATTTAAAATACTGACAAAAAATCCGGCATATTTATAAATTCCGAGCAAGCCTAAATTCCAGACAATCGACAGAATCAGACTGATTTTTTTCAGATTTTCTTTCTGCATCATCAGTCCCAGACCGTAATTGCACAGAATGGAAATCAGCATCAGGAACACAACAAAAGGTTCTCCGAATGCATAGAATACAATACTTGCTGTTATCAGCAAAGCGTTTTTGATATGCCGTTCCGGAATCAGATAATATAATAGCAGAACAGCCGGAAGAAAAATAAATAAAAATACGGTACTGCTGAAAACCATATATTCCTCCATAAGAAAGACAGGAGTGCCGTTCTGCACAGCACCCCTGTACGAATTAGTATTTTATTTTTATTATAAATTTTTATTATAGCTGATGATAGTAACAACACCACCGGAAGCGACTACCATAATATTACAGCCATTTCCCATATCATAAATTTTTTCGCCGTCAAAAGTTGCTGCCGAGCCGATATCCATTCCCTTGACAGAAGTAATTCCCGGAGAAAAAACATCCAGACCGGTCAAAGTATAACTATCATTATCATTCCATACATAAAGGGTAAAATCATTATATTCATATACTAAATCTTCTCCGTTTCCGAGACAGCTCGGAGCACGTTCAGGGTCAGCAGCAGGTTTTACATTTTCTACAAAATCCTTGATACTTTCACCAACAGTCAGTGCATAGCCCTGATAGTTTACAGTCAGAGACAATTCATCGGCAGTGTTATTATTTTCTTCTGCCGGTGGTTCTGTGGCAGTATTGGCATCAGGGTCAGGAGCATCTACCTGTGCAACAGGGGCTTCTGTTACAATTACGACTTCTGCCGGAACATCTGGCGAATTATCATTTTCCGGAGTATTTTCCTGAGCGGGTGTGCGTTCTGTCTGCTGAGCCTGTGTTTCAGCCGCTGCTGTAGTCGTGCTTGCCGTTCCGGCAGCGGTTGTCACAGCAGTGGTAGTTTCCGCATTCTGTGCAGAAGCAGATTCTGCCTGTGTCTCAGCACCCGATTCTACAGAAGTTTCTGATTCTGTACCGGTATCAGTTTCTGTTTCCGTTGCAGATTTTTTTTCTTTCTGGGATTCTGCTTCCGTTTCTGCGGAGGATGCAACAGTTGTTTCTTCCTGTGCAGCAGCTGAAGTATCTGCTGTTTTTTCTTCTGTTTTTCCGCATCCTGTCAGTGCGAGCAGAGCGGCACATAACAGGGCAGGCATGATAATTTTTTTCATTTTCATCATAAATCTCTCCTTGATAATAATATTATTATTTTCACTGATATACCGGCTGTACATAGCCTAAGAACTTATAATTTCCGGCAGCAATGATTCTGCTCCATGTATAGGCATTATACCCGTTTGTGCAGTCATAGTTCACCCATGTCCCGTCAATATTCACCTGATTCCAGTAATGGTCACCACTGCCGTGAGTTGCATGGACAATGCGGCATTCATAGCCTGCTTCCTGAAGAATGAAATCCATTTTGGCAGCCATATAATAACAAACACCGTAATAATGCGTAAATGCATAATCAACATAATACAGCCAGCCGTTTGCTTCAATCTGTTCCAGTGTTCTGGTAGATTCTGTATATTTATATCTGTTTGTGGAACGCATATAATTATAAATTGCACTCACAGATGTGCCATACTGATTCAGAGCATTCTGTGCTCTTTGCTTATTCAGAGCGAGTTTGCCTTCTGAAGCAACACCATCCATACCAAGATAATAGCCGTCAATCGTTACATTCACAGCGAGTGTACCATCTTCGGGATAGAAATAATATTTATTATCTCCGATTGTTGCCCAGCCTGTTGTCATGACACCATTGATATTGAAATAATATCTGTGTCCGTCAAGATTCTGCCAGCCTGTCAGCCGAATCCCGTCATCATCCAGATAATATGTCAGATTATTCAGTGTCAGCCAGCCTGTCTGTCTTGTACCGTTATCAGGGTCGAAATAATATATATTTCCGTCAATTTCCGTCCATCCTTCGGACATACTGCCATCAGGCTGGAAATAATAAATATAACCTGTCAAATCCTGCCAGCCTGTGAGGCAGTCGCCCCTGATTCCCAGATAATATGTTTTTCCGCCTATAAAAAGCCATTTTCTTTTCTGGAGAATGCCATTGTTGCCAAAATAATAATGCAAGCCATCAACAGTAGTAAACCCTGTTGCCATGACACCGGATTCAGGGTCAAGATAATACTCCTCTTCACCAAGTGTCAGCCAGCCTGTCTGCATCACACCATCTGCATCAAAATAATATTTTTTCTCATCAATAGTCTGCCAGCCGTCTGTGACAATTCCGTTTTCGGTCTGATAATACTGCTTTCCGTCTTCTGTAAACCAGCCGGAAACTCTTGCACCGGTTTCCGCATCCAGATAATATTTCTGCTCGCCGATACTCTGCCAGCCTTTCAGCACAGCACCGGATTCATCAAGATAATAAACCTGTCCGGCCGTATTCAGCCATTTATTGCACTGCAACACACCCTGTGCATTGAAATAATATAACACATCTTCTATATTCTGGAAGCCTTTCAGGTACTCCCCGTCTGCATTGAAATAATATCTCTGCTTTTCAATCTCCTGCCACTGGTTCTGACAAAGCACACCATCTGCATCAAAATAATAATTTTTATTATCAATCTGATTCCAGCCTGTGAACAGCCCTCTGTTCTGTGTCTGATAATATTTCTTATTTTCTGTCTGATTCCAGCCTTTCTGAAATACCCCGTCTTCGCCGAACAAATAAGTATGTGTTCCGATTTTCTGAAAGCCTGTCAAAATTTCATGCGTATCCACATCTGCAAAATACAGCGTATCTTCTACAGAAATCCAGCCGGAAGCAAGCATATAATTTTCATCTGCATAATACCTGTCTTCGCCGGCCTGAATCAGACCTTTCTGCAAAAAGCCATTCTTATCCGCATAATAGCAGGCATAGCCTAACTGATAAGAAATTTCTCCCGAACCTGTTTTTGCAGAATAAATCATAATCTGTGCCGCATCTTTGGCATCAATTTCAGAATCAGCATCAATATCTGCATATTTCAGAATATTCTCTGCATTTTCATATTCCGGAAAGCGATTTAATAAAAATTCTTCTGCTGTTTTTACTGCCCCTGCACCAGCTTCAGCGGCAGCCTGAAGAATCTCCGCAGCGTCAGAAGCATCTACTTTCTGATTGCCTGTAATATCACCCAGCAAATAATCCGGATTCAGAACAAACAGGCCTGTTTGTCTGACACCGTTATGCTGATAAAACACATGACCATCCGCATCCTGTTCGAGTGCATATCTGTCGGAAATTGTAAATTCTGCTGTATCTGCAGCCAGTCCGGTCATCGGGACAGTCAGGCAAACGGCCGTAACCACACCGCAAAAGCAGATAATCTTTCTGAAACTTTTCATGATAAAATCTCCCTGCATTCAGATAATTTGACAGTATACATTATATCACATTTTGTCATAACTTACAAGATATTCACACATTTTTCGGCAGTTCGTACAAAAACAGAACGAAAAAAAGGTCTGAAACACTGAATATCTATCAGAAAATCAGACAGATTTTTCCGGAATGTGACAGGAAACTGAAAATATAAAAAATTTCCTTGCTTTTTTCAGTAAATTATGCTAAAATAAAAATATCAATAATTTACTATGGAGGAATTTTTTTATGGCCTATCTCATTGGTGTGGACTTGGGTACAAGCGGTACAAAAACAGTTTTATTTGACGAACTCGGAAAAGTTATCGCTTCCCATACGGTAGAATATCCCATGTATCAGCCGAAAAACGGCTATGCTGAACAAAACCCTGCTGACTGGCGGGAAGCTGCCTTTACAACTATCCGAGCTGTAATGCAGAAAAGCGGCGTTTCCAGAAATGATGTCAAAGCTATTGGGTTGTCCGGTCAGATGCATGGTCTTGTGATGCTGGATAAAAATAATCAGATTATTCGCAATGCAATTATCTGGTGTGACCAGCGAACCGCTCAGGAATGTGTGGAAATGACAAATAAAATCGGTGCGGAACGCATGATTCAAATCACAGCCAATCCGGCTATGACAGGCTTTACTGCTTCTAAAATTCTCTGGGTGAGAAATCACGAGCCGGAAAATTATGAAAAATGCCGGCATATCCTGCTTCCGAAAGATTATGTCAGATTCTGTCTGACCGGAGAATTTGCAACAGAAGTTTCCGATGCTTCCGGTATGCAGCTTCTGGATATTCCCAAACGGCAATGGTCTGATGAAGTACTGGAAAAACTGGAAATTGACAAATCTCTGCTGGCTAAAGTCTATGAAAGTCCGGAAGTAACAGGAACACTCACAGCCGAAGCGGCTGAAAAAACCGGATTACTTCCCAATACACTTGTTGTCGGGGGTGCTGGTGACAATGCTGCCGCTGCTGTCGGAACAGGTGTAGTCCGTGACGGAAAAGCATTCACTACCATCGGCACAAGCGGTGTTGTATTTGCCCATACTTCTGAAATCACTATTGACCCGAAAGGCAGAGTACACACATTCTGCTGTGCTGTTCCGGACTGCTGGCATGTGATGGGGGTGACTCAGGGTGCAGGCTTATCGCTCAAATGGTTCAGAGATAATTTTTGCAATGCCGAGAAAGAAACAGCAGATATGATGCATGTTGACCCTTATTATCTCATGGACAAAGCGGCTCTGCAATCTCCTATCGGGGCGAACAGATTATTATATCTGCCCTATCTGATGGGCGAACGGACACCACATCTTGACCCTGATGCAAGAGGTGTATTTTTCGGATTATCTGCCATGCATACCAAGCGTGACATGCTTCGGGCAGTCATGGAGGGTGTGACCTACTCTCTGCGTGACTGTATGGAAGTCCTGAAAGAAATGGGGGTTTCCGTCAATGACATGATGGCCTGCGGTGGGGGCGGTTCTTCCCCTGTCTGGAGACAGATGCTTGCTGATTTATATACCTGTCCTGTCAAGACTGTAGATTCCAAAGAAGGCCCTGCTCTGGGTGTCGCTATTTTAGCCGCTGTCGGAGCTGGTATCTATTCCAGCGTTCCGGAAGCCTGTGATGCTATTATTCACACGGCCAATACCCAAGAGCCGATTGCAGAAAATATTCCTGCTTATGAAAAATATTATCAGCTTTATAAAAATATCTATCCGGCTCTGAAAGAGCAGTTCAAGGCTTTATCTATATTATAATGGAAATTCAGGAAAGAAAAAAAACGCTTTCCGGAAGCAGCCTGAAATTAATTGCTGTCATCACCATGCTGATTGACCATTCTCATCATATACTGGATACATTTCCTTCATTCCGGCATGTATTCTGGGTGATTTCCCGTGATTATCAGGTTTCTGCCTATCTGCTTTGCCGGACAGTCGGCAGAATTGCCTTCCCTATCTATGCATTTTTATTAACAGAAGGCTTTTATCACACGCATGACCGGAAAAAATATGCATGGAATCTGCTTGGTTTTGCTTTCATTTCAGAAATTCCGTGGAATTTACTTCATAACGGAACTGTATTTTATGAAAGCCAGAATGTATTTTTCACACTGTTTTTAGGCCTGCTCTGCATGATAGTCTATGAAACTTATCAGCAGGATACTAAAAAGCAATTATTATATTTATTAATCATAGCAGTAATTTCTATTTTTCTGAATGCTGATTATGGTCTGAAAGGTGTTGGCTTTATCTTCGCAATGTACCTGCTGCGAGAAAAGAAAATTCCGCAGATGTTTATCTCCACTGCATTTTTATCCGGCCATATTTTCTATACTT
>CADBOP010000137.1 GCA_902796255.1 uncultured Ruminococcus sp. | reverse complement strand
TTGTAAAGGTTCTGGATAAAGTTGCAGCTGGTGAAGACGTTTCTAATCAGAACATTCATCTTTAATTGATACCATAATTTACGATTGAGACAAAGCAGCAGTATCAAGTGACTTATGCAACTTTCAGAAATGCAGCACAATGGTACAGGAGATTTACTGCTTTGTCTCCTTTTTTTATCATAACGAAAGGAATGAACGATTATGCCAAGTATTACAATACAAAGTCTGGAACTCGCCGACAGCCAGAAAAAAAGAATTGCTGAAAAATATATTGCAATCTTTTCAGAAGAAACCGGCGTCCCGAAAGACAGAATTTATCTTTTCTTTGATGGTTATAAATTAGACGAAGCCGCAACAAACGGAGAATTATTCTCTGAAAGAAAAATAGGCCCTATCCGTGGAAAATTTAATGAGGAGGAGTGGAATAAGTAATGGACGTAAATCAGGCGATTGTAAAAATTTTAGAAGATACCGGCAGAGTTTCTCATGTATTTGGCAGTACCGGACAGGTGAATGCTTCCATGCTGCTTTCTTTAAGAGAATCCAAGAAAATTGAAACGGTGATTGTCAGAAATGAACAGGCAGCTTCTTTCATGGCGTGCGGATATACCATGTTCAATCCTGAAAATTTAGGTGTTTGCTTTGCAACCGGAGGCCCTGGGGCATTTAATTTGTTTTCCGGTATGGCAGTTGCTTATTCTGATTCTCTTCCAGTGCTGGCAATTACGGGCTATGCTTCCAAGAATGTCAGAGGCAAGGGCTGTTTAAATGAATCTTCCGGCTTGTCCCGTACACCGGATTCCCATAAAATGTTTTCTGCAACTACTAAAAAATCTTATATTGTAGAAGATGCTTCCCAGATTTGCGATATTATGGAAGATGCCATCAATACCGCATTTGACGGCAGACCCGGACCGGTTCACGTGCATGTGCCGAAAAATATCACCATTGCAGAAGTCCCCAATTACCGTGATATTAAATTAAATATCAAGCCTTGCCTTCCTAAAAAATCCACAGCAGAAGAATTCGCTGAAAGAATTCTCCGTGCCTGCGATAAAAAAGAAAATTTACTGCTTCTTGTCGGCTATGGCTGTATCAGAGCCAATGCAAAGGAAGAACTGCTTAAACTGATTGATACGTATCAGATTCCGTTTGTCACCACAATGGACGCAAAAGGTTATCTCCCCGAAAATCACCCGTTATCTCTGGGCATTTTCGGCACAACCGGCGACCCTGTAGCAATGGATTATTTCGACAAGGCAAATGTTGTGTTAGCAATCGGCAACTCTTTCGCTGAAAATGCAACGCTTTTATACAAAGAAGACTTATATGCAGACAAGACTTTAATGCATATCAACATTGACCCGAAAGAAATCAATAAAGTTTACAGTGCGGATTACTCCATGACCGCAGATGCCGGAGAAGCTCTCAAAGCCATCAATACAGCACTTGCTTCCAAAGACAAGAAAACCCTTTCTCCCGAAATTAACAAAGACCTCAAGAAATGGTTTGATATGCCGAATGTCGGCAGTCCGGAAAAAATGCACCCTGCTGATGTGGCAAGAGTCATTTCCAAAGTTGCACCTGAAAATGCAATTATTATGGGAGATGCCGGCTCTCACATGCTCTGGCTGTCAGAATATTTAAATTTAACTGGCAATCAGCGTTATCAGAATCCCGGAAGCTTCGGACCTATGGCAAGCCATACAAACGGCTGTATCGGTGTTAAGTGTGCAAATCCGGATAAAGTAGTAATTTCCGGTTCAGGTGACGGCTGTTATTTAATGGCTGGCTTTGAACTTCTGACCGCTGTACAGAATAATATCCCTGTTGTATGGGTAATTTTCAACAACGGCGAATTTAATGTCATCAAAAAATTCCTGCTGAACATGTTCAATGACCATGCTTACATGGGCTTTATGAATCCGGATTACGTTGCTTATGCGAAATCCTGCGGAGCAGAGGCTTTCCGTGCTGAAACCCCTGAACAGCTTGAAGAGGCTTTGCAAAAGGCCATCGCTTTAAACAAACCTGTTCTGATTGATGCAGTCATTGACGGAGAAGTGTATGCCAATATGAATAAATCCATGTAAGGAGGTATTCCCATGAAATTATTCTCTAAAATTTCTGCTTATGCGGAATACCCTTTCCAGAAACAGAATGATGTCATTTTCGACAGTAACACCGGACTTTACTGGGAATTCAAATCCACAGACGAAAACGCTGTCAATTACGGCGGAAAGAAATTCAATTTTGAAAATGCTTCCGCTGTACATACCGCTGAACTGAATCAAGTTTCTTTCGGTGGTTACAATGACTGGAGAGTCCCCAACAAAGATGAACTGCGTTCTATTTTCAACTACGGTCAGCCGAACTCTGTAATTGATGAAATTTTTGGTTTTTGTCCTGTAGGGGATTACTGGACGAAAAACATTTATAAGCTTCAGCCTTATTTCTCATGGGTATTATTCTCCGGACTGGGCAGTGGCATTGCAAAAACCGTCAGTGCAGAAAATTATGTATTAGCCGTTCGGGGCGGTTATGACAGGCGGTTCGGTGAACCAGATGACAGCAGATTTGTCGATAATCAGGACGGCACTGTCACAGACATTGTCACAGGCCTGATGTGGCAGAAAGAAACTAATGCCAGAAAAGGCCCGAAAGATGCAGAAGTTTTCTGTCAGAATTTAACCCTTGCCGGCTATACAGACTGGAGACTTCCCAATCTGAAAGAATTAAACACTATCCTGAATCTGGACGAAACTAAAAATAACTGGTTCTTTGAAAAATTTTTCCCCATTCCTGAAAAGGAAGCCATGAAACATTACAGTGCATGTGATGTCTTTGACAACTACTATGCATGGGTAACAAATTTCACATTTGGCTATGATGGCTATTATGGCGGAAGAGATGCTTTATTATTATTCCGTGCGGTACGCTATGCAGACGCTCCGAAACCTGCTCAGAAAGCAGAATCTTTCCTCATTACGCACACGGAACAGCACAGAGCATTCGACCTGAAAGGCCGTGAAGTTGCTCCCGACAGAATCTGGGGCTTAGATGCACAAAGACAGGGCATTCCTCAGCAGTTCACCACGGAAGCAAACGGCTTAATCAAAGATGTCCATACCGGTCTTATCTGGGAAAATCAGCATTTCAATTCTGAAATGACTTGGAAAGAAGCTATGAATTTCGCTCAGAGCCTTTGTGAACAAAACTATTTAGGCCACTCTGACTGGCGACTTCCTTCCCGTGAAGAATTAAGAAGCATTGTCCGTTATGATGACCAGATACCAGCCGTGAACACAAACATTTTCCCTCATACACTTCCGGCCTTTTACTGGACTTCCGAACAGCATAAAGCAGAAACAGACAATGCCTGGGGCTTTTACTTTGCCTATGGCTGTTCCTACGCTGCTCCGAAAGAAAAGCCGGCACATGTCCGCTTTGTATGCGGAAGAGCAAATGCTTTTGCACTGCCTTCTTCTGAAAGATTTATTTTAAATGCTGACGGCACTGTCACCGACACCGTCACGAATTTAATGTGGATTAGCGAAGAAATGCCGATGCTTGTCCAGAAAGAAGCACTTGTTTACTGTCAGAATCTGAATTATGCAGGCTATCAGGACTGGAAAATGCCAACTATAAAAGAATTAGCGACACTTATCAATTTACAGGAGGGTGCAGAATGGTATTATCCGGCATTGTTCCCGAATACGAATACCAAACCGCAGGGCTTCTATCAGTCTTCCACAGTTTACGGCGGTACATTCGGCTGGGGTGTCAATTTCCAGTTCGGCTTTGACGGATACTATGCTGACAGAATGAACGGAAAATATCCTTTCCGCCCTGTCAGAACCCTCGCAAAGACCTGATAACAAGCGTTTCAGAGGTGTATCATGATAAAAATTTTTAAAAAATATTTAAAACCTTACGCCGGTAATGTGGGACTTGTCATTTTTCTTACAATAATTACAACGCTTGGCAGTCTGGTATTGCCGATGCTGAGTAAAAATATTATTGACGAGGGTGCAGTTGCTTCAAACAGTGAAACGATTACCAGAACCATGATTATCATGCTGATTGTTGCTGCTGTAACAGTTGGTTTAAGTGTACTTACCAATTATCTTTCCACAAAGGTTGCTATGGGTTTCAGCAAAGATTTAAGAGACGGCTTCTTTCTGCATGTAGCGAATCTTTCACAGGGAGATATCAACAAAATTGGTTCATCTTCCCTGATTAGCCGTCAGACAAATGATATTCAGCAGTTACAGCTTCTGACGACACAGCTTCTGCAAGTCGTATTAACTGCTCCGGTTATGGCAATTGGCGGTATTTTAATGGCATTGCTGACAGCTCCTTCTATGAGCTGGATGATTGTTGTCATGCTTCCTATTGTTATCACTGTACTGGTTGTGATTTTAAACAAAGTACGTCCTTCTTTCAGTGAAAGCTTGAAAAAGCTGGATACCGTCAACCGCATTATCCGTGAAAACCTGTATGGTATGCGTGTTGTCAGAGCATTCAACAGAGAAGAATACGAGGAAAAGCATTTTGATGAAGCGAATCAGGCTTACCGTGGACTTGCAGAAAATGTCAATAAATTAATGCTTAGTCTTGCACCGATTTTAACCGGCATTGTCAATGGAATGAACCTGTTAATTTTATATTTCGGTTCACGCTACATGGACGACCAGATTGTCAGCTTCGGTGATGTACAGGCATTTATTCAGTATGTTTCTATGATACTTTTGGCATGTATGCTTTGCAGTATGCTGATGTTGTTTATTCCGAGAGGTCAGATTGCTGCGGAACGTATCAATCAGGTATTAGATACTGTACCGTCCATTCGTGACCCTGAAAAGCCTGTCAGCATTCCGGACAATGCAGAAAGCTCCATTCAGTTCAAAGATGTGACTTTCTATTATGAAGGTGCAGAAGAACCAGTATTGTCCTCTATCAGCTTTTCCGCTAAGAAAGGCGAAAAATTAGCCATTATCGGCGGTACTGGCTCAGGCAAAAGTACTATCTTGAATTTAATCACCAGAGACTATGACGTTTCTTCCGGTGAAATCTTAGTAGACGGTGTAGACATTCGTCAGCTTCGCTTGCATGACCTGCATGACCGTCTGGCAGTTGTTCCGCAGAAAGCCTTTCTGTTTGCCGGCTCTATCTTTGATAATATCCGCTACGGAAAAGAAGACGCTACTGTGGAAGAAGTAGAACATGCTTTATATATCTCCCAGTCAAAAGAATTCGTTGACCAGAAAGACTACGGCATGTATACTTACATTACACCGTCCGGCACGAACGTTTCCGGTGGTCAGAAACAAAGACTTGCAATTGCAAGAGCGTTAATCCGTCACCCTGATTTATACCTGTTTGATGACAGCTTTTCCGCTCTGGACTTTAAAACAGATGCCAAAATCAGAAAACTGCTCAAAGCAGAAACAAAAGACGCTGTGATGATTGTTGTTGCACAGAGAGTCAGCACAATCAAAGATGCAGACCGGATTATCGTACTCGATGCGGGAAAAATTGCAGGTATCGGCACACATGACGAATTGATGGAAACTTGTGATATTTATCGTGAAATCGCACTTTCCCAGACTGCTGAAAAGGAGGACAACTGATTATTATGAGCGATAAAATGTCTAAAAATCTGCCTCCCGAAATTCAGCAGATGCTGGAGGGACTCCCTCCTGAACAAAAACAGCAGATGATGCAGAAAATGGCTTCTGCTACTCCCGAACAGCGTCAGATGATGCTCGCCAAAATGAAAAGCATGACCCCTGAACAGCGGGAAGAAATGAAAAAGAAACGTGCTACAATGTCCCCTGAAGAACTCGCCAAACTTTCCGCTCAGGAAGAAAAACAGCGTATGATGCAGCAGAAAATGGCGGAGATGAAAGGCAAGGGCGGTAAGAAAAAAGCAGATAATTTCGGCCCTTCTTTAAAGCGTCTGCTTGCTTATTTAATGCGTGACAAGGGAAAATTCATCGGTGTTATGGTCTGTGCTGTACTGGCGACTGCACTTGCAATTATTGCACCGTACATGCTTTCCAGAGCATTGGACGTATTTCAGGAAAACATTGTCAACGGCACACCGTTTAATTATCCGAGAATCACAGCTTTAATCTGTCTGCTTGGCGGTATCTACCTGTTAAACATGATTTTTTCCCTGATTCAAAACCGGACAATGACCTCTATCATGCAGCGTACTGTTTATGACATGCGTAAAGAAGTAGACCAGAAACTCATGAAACTCCCGTTCAATTACTTCGATTCTAAGCAAAAGGGCGATATTCTGAGCCGTCTGACCAATGATATTGAAAATATCGGTACTTCTTTACAGCAGTCTGTCACACAGGTAATTGTTTCTGTTCTGACAATTATCAGCTGTTTAGTCATTATGTTTGTGATTTCTTGGTCAATTACTTTGATTTGTCTGGTAACGCTTGCAATCGGCATTTTCGTTTCCAGAAAAATCATGGGAAAATCTCAGGAATTTTTCAAGAATCAGTGGAAATCTATCGGCGACCTCAACGGCATGGTAGAAGAAACTTACAGCGGTATGTACGTTGTCAAGGCATTCAGCAGTGAAGAAAAGAAAGTGAAAGAATTCCGCAAATGCAACGATTCTGTACAGCAGGTCAGTGAAAAAGCACAGTTCTATTCCAGCATTATCAACCCGTCTACCACTTTTTTCAATAATTTAGCATATATTTTCATCTGCGTTGTGGGTGCGGATTTATTTATCAAAGGCACAATGTCACTTGGTAATATCACTGCAATGATTCAGTATCAGAAACAATATGCAAGCCCTGTCACACAGTTGGCTTCTGTCATTAACACATTGCAGTCTGCTGTTGCCTCCGCAGAACGTGTATTTGAACTGCTGGACGCTGAGGAAGAAGCAGAAACTTCCAGCAATTATCAGAAACTGACTGATGTCAAGGGCACAGTACAGTTCTCTCATCTGCAATTCGGCTACACACCGGATAAAATGCTCATGAAAAATATTGATGTAGATGTCAAGGCCGGTCAGATGGTTGCAATTGTAGGCCCTACCGGTGCAGGTAAAACGACTTTAGTCAATCTTTTAATGCGTTTCTATGAACCGAACGGCGGATTTATCTCCATTGACGGCATGAACGTAAGAGATATGACCAGACATGACCTCCGTGAAATTCTGGGTATGGTATTGCAGGAAACTTGGCTTTATTCCGGCACGATTTACGAAAATATTGCTTACGGAAACAAGAACGCTACCAAAGAACAGGTAGAAGCTGCTGCAAAATCCGCACAGGTAGAATTTTTCTTGGAAACCATGCCC
>CADBOP010000136.1 GCA_902796255.1 uncultured Ruminococcus sp. | reverse complement strand
GTGCTGTCGGCTGCAAGACTGCTTTTGATGTAGCCCCCGGCTATCTTTCTCCGCTGTCTCCGGAAGAACTCCGTGCAAAAATGCTTTGATTTTTTTAAAATCCAAAATAAAGCGGCCAAGTAAATTCTTGGTCGCTTTTCTGCACATTTGTCGGCAGAACAGCAAAATCTATTGACAAAAAATTTCAGCTGTGCTATAATAAAAACACAAAATTATTTCACAGAGAGGAATTAGTATCATGAATCAGAATGCAGTGCTTTATCTTGTCGTGCCTTGCTATAACGAGGAAGAAGTTCTGCCGGAAACTGCAAAACAATTAAAACAAAAAATAAACACTCTGTCAGAACAGCAGAAAATCAGTCACGACAGCCGGATTGTCTTTGTAAATGACGGTTCAAAAGACAAAACATGGCAGATTATTCAGAATCTGCATCAGGAAGATAACATTTTTCAGGGAGTGAACCTCTCCCGAAACAAGGGTCACCAGAATGCTCTGCTGGCCGGACTCATGACAGTGAAAGACTGCTGTGATATTACGATTTCGCTGGATGCGGATTTGCAGGATGATATTGATGCAATTGACGGCATGGTGGAAAAATATTATCAGGGCTGTGAAATTGTCTATGGTGTCAGAAATTCCCGTGAAACAGATACGTTTTTCAAGAAAACCACAGCTGAGGGCTATTATAAAATCATGAAGCTTCTGGGGGCAGATATTGTATTCAATCATGCAGATTATCGTCTCATGAGCCGGAAGGCACTGGAAGGTCTGGAACAGTTTCATGAGGCTAACTTATTCCTGCGGGGCATTGTTCCTATGATTGGCTATCAGACTGGTGAAGTTTATTATGCCCGCAAAGAACGCATGGCAGGGGAATCGAAATATCCTCTGAAAAAGATGCTGGCTTTTGCATGGGAAGGGCTGACGTCTCTTACTATCAAGCCTATCAAGATGATTACTTTCTGTGGTGCTCTGATTTTTATCGTCAGCATTATCATGCTGATTTATTCGCTGATTCGTCATTTATCCGGTGCAACCATTACGGGCTGGACTTCTATGATGTTCTCTATCTGGGCGATTGGGGGGCTTCAGCTTCTGAGTATCGGCATTATCGGTGAATATATCGGAAAAGTATATCTGGAATCGAAAGCGAGACCCAAATATATTGTTCAGCAATATCTGAATGATGAAGCATAAACAGCAGCATTCCCCTGTAGTGTTTACAGGGGAATTTTTCTTGACAAATGGCTGAATCTGTGTTACAATCAAGAGAGAGAGTTATTATTTTGAACAGGAGGCTTCTGCATGAAACAAAACAGCGGAGGAGGCTATAAAACCAAGCAGAAAGAAAAGATTCTGCAATATCTGATTTCGCACCCGAACCAGCATATCACAGCACAGGAGATTTCACATCATCTGAACCAGAACGGTACAACTGTCGGGACAGCGACTATTTACAGGCAGCTTGACCAGCTTGTACATGACGGAACTATCCGGAAATATACGATTGACAGCCGGACAGGGGCTTGTTATGAATATCTGCCGGATGCCGGAGAATGCCACAGGCATTTTCATCTCAAGTGTATGCAATGCGAAAAATTATATCATGTTGCCTGTGAGCATTTATGTGAACTGGAAGCTCATATTTTAGAGCATCATGGTTTTCAGATAGACCAGTCCAAGACGGTTCTTTATGGCATCTGTGAAGAATGCAGGGAAAAGAACAAAAATTAATTTTAATCTGCAATAAGTAAACACCGGCTTATTTAGCCGGTGTATAAATTCTGACAGGTGCATTGCTCTGTGCCAGAACTGCGAGGCGTTCGGCATCAGAAGGGTGGGGGACATAAATCTTAACTGGGGGTTCTGTGTTCTGCATGGGTATTCTCTCCTTTCTGATTTTAATATTACAGATATGGTGTGATTCTGTCCAGATATTCCCGCTCATGAGAAAGTATTTTCTTTCCCTGCTGGCGGATTTCATCAGGGATATCAGGATTTTCATTTATGACCTGATGCAGCTGTATCATGCCCATGTTAGTTCCTTCGACCATAAGCTTGGCCGCCTGATGCACATCCAGACCCTTTAATTTTTTCATCCGGATAGTAATATCTGTCCAGAATTTTGCAATTGTTCCCTGTTTGACGGGAATCTGATAAAAATCTGCCATCTGTGCGGTCAGATTCTGTTTCTGGCTTTCGTAATAGTCCCGCTGATAGAACAGTTCTTTGCGGAAATTTCTGTCTGTCACAGTATCTAACAAGCTGGTGATTGCAGAAGCTCCGACAGATGCATTTTTGTAATATCCGTTCAGGACATTTTCGACAGGGCTTGTAATTTCTTCTTCCATATTCAGCACTCCTTTTCTGATTGGAAATCAAAATTAGTATATACAGAAAGGCACATTTTATGAAATCAGTTCTGAAAATTTTCGGTATGCTGCTTCTTGCCGAAATCTTAACACTTTTTATCAACCTGACATTATCTTTTTCGGGGCATTTACTGCTCCGGCTGTTATGCGGATTCTGCACCTGTAGTATTTTGGCCGGCTTATGTGGGCAGGCGGGATACAGTATTGCAGAGACCGACAGAAAGCAGCATCAGACTCCTGAAAAAATCCGGATTTTTTCTCTTGGATTTGTCAGCACACTGCCGTTTTTTATCTGCTGGATTTTACTGTTTCTTGCGAGGCAGAACCTCATTGCACCGGAATTTTACCGTTCTTATAAACTACTTTGTGCACCGTTTCTGAACATCTGCAATTTATTCAGCACAGACATTTCCGCTCTGACGCTGCCGGTTTCCGGCATTGTAATTTTATTTCTGCTCAGTTTTCTGCCGATGCTTTCTTTCTGCATTTCCTATTTCATGACACGCAACGGAAGAAGCATTGAACAGGCGATGTATCATAAATAAACACCGTTCTGAGGGCACACGACCCCCAGAACGGTGTATTTTCTTACTTATTCTTAATTTTATCCACAGCAGATTTCGCTGCATCAGCAGCTTTTCCGGCAGTTTCCTTTACAGCATTTGCTGCATCTTCGCCAAGGTCTTTTTTGCCGTGAGACTGGTTTTTCAGCTCGATTGCTGTGCCGTTTACGGTCACTTTGCATTCGCTGTCGCCTACTTTAATTTTCTGAATAGAAGCACTTACGATTTCACCGGAATCCAGCTTGGCTTCCAGTGAACCGATACCGGTTACAGCTTTAATCCCTTTTGTTTCG
The DNA here is from genome assembly GCA_902796255.1 of uncultured Ruminococcus sp. GTDB lineage: Bacteria > Bacillota > Clostridia > Oscillospirales > Ruminococcaceae > UBA3855. The sequence continues at coordinate 2,712 of CADBOP010000136.1, read as the reverse complement.
GCCTTTACTTCGCCGTTGATTTTCAGGGTAATAGTAGCTTTCAGTTCAGAATTTTCTACTACAATCGAATTTCCCTTATACTCAAATTCATATACATCAGTTGTATCCAGATTAATTACAGACATTTTCTTTATTCTCCTTTGAAATAAATTTTTCAAACGCTGATAGATAAAAAGCACAAAATTCATCAACGTATGTGATTATTATACCACACATTCACATAAAAGTCAATATATTTTTCCTGATTTTTTATATTTCTCCACAATATTCTTATCAGAAAAACGCAAATTATGCCTGAATACTATATTTTTCTTAAAAATCAAAAGCAAATTCTATATTTTGCTTTATTTTTTTAAGAGGACATACCTGTTTTTCTGCTAAACTGACGAAATTCAGAAAACCGCTTGACAAATCTGTTTTTTTAGTGTATGATAATCATGTAATCAAGATACGCAAACGAAACAATGGCGTTTCGGATGTGCAGAATTTTACACAGGAGCTTAACACACTGTGCTTGTTCTGGCTGTCCGAAACGTCATTGTTTTTCATTTTCAAGGAGGTTTTTTCTGATGGGAAATAATTCAGTTGCCGAATATTTCGGCTGTAATGTGTTCAACGATGTGGTCATGAGAGAAAGACTGCCTAAATATGCTTATAAAGCAGTGGTAAAGACAAAGCAGCTGGGGCTTGCTCTTGACCCTGAAGTGGCTGATGTTGTTGCAAATGCCATGAAAGACTGGGCAATCGAAAAAGGAGCAACACATTATACACACTGGTTTCAGCCGATGACTGGTGTTACAGCTGAAAAGCATGATGCTTTCATCTCCCCTGCACCGCACGGGCAGGTGATTCTGGAATTTTCCGGAAAAGAATTAATCAAAGGCGAACCAGATGCTTCTTCTTTCCCGTCCGGTGGGCTTCGTGCCACTTTTGAAGCGAGAGGCTATACTGCATGGGACCCGACTTCTGATGCTTTTATCAAAGACGATTCTCTTTATATTCCGACAGCGTTCTGTTCTTATACAGGGGAAATTCTGGATAAAAAAACTCCTCTGCTCCGTTCCATGGAAGCAGTGAATGAGCAGGCACTCAGGATTCTGAAATTATTCGGCAACACCCATGCAACCAGAGTCGTCACTACAGTAGGCCCGGAACAGGAATATTTCCTTGTAGATAAAAAATACTATGACCAGAGAGAAGATTTAGTCATCACAGGCCGTACTTTATTCGGTGCAAAGCCGCCGAAGGGACAGGAACTGGAAGACCACTATTTCGGCAATATCAAACAGAGAGTTTCTGACTTTATGAAAGACCTTGACAAAGAGCTCTGGAAACTTGGCATTTATGCCAAAACCAAGCATAATGAAGTTGCTCCGGGGCAGCATGAATTAGCACCGGTCTTTACGACTTCCAATATTGCAGCTGACCACAATCAGCTTACTATGGAACTGATGAAGAAAATTGCTCTGAAACATGGTCTTGTATGCCTGCTTCATGAAAAGCCGTTTGCAGGCATTAACGGTTCAGGCAAGCACAATAACTGGTCCATGTCTACCAATGACGGAAAAAACCTGCTTGACCCCGGTGAAAATCCGCAGGAAAATATGCAGTTCCTGACATTTCTGTGTGCTATCATGAAAGCTGTGCATGAATATGCACCGCTGCTCAGACTTTCTGCTGCTTCTGCCGGCAATGACCACAGACTTGGGGCAAATGAAGCACCGCCGGCGATTGTTTCCATGTTTATCGGTTCGGAACTGGAAGAAGTAATTGAAGCTCTGGAAAGCGGTAAAAAATATGTTTCCAGCACGGCTGAATTTGATATTGGTGTAGATGCACTTCCGAACTTCAAGAAAGATACAACTGACAGAAACAGAACTTCTCCGTTTGCTTTCACGGGCAATAAATTTGAGTTCAGAATGCTTGGTTCAGCGGATTCTATTTCCTGCACCAATACTATCATGAATACTATTATGGCAGAAGAACTCAGTCAGTTTGCAGATGAGCTTGAAAAGGCTGATGATTTCAACAAGGCTCTGAAAGCACTGCTTGTCAAGACTATCAAGGAACATAAGCAGATTATCTTCAACGGCAACGGTTATTCTGATGAATGGATTGCAGAAGCAGAACGCCGTGGTCTGCCGAATCTTGTTTCTACTGTAGACTGTGTTCCGCTTTACACAAGACCGGAGTATGTTTCTGTTTTTGAAAAATTCAAAGTTTACACCAAAGTGGAGCTTGAATCCAGAACAGAAATTCTGCTTGAGAACTATGGAAAAGTTATCAATATCGAGGCACTGACCATGCTGGATATGGTCAGAAAGCAGATTCTTCCGGTGGCTGTAAAAGTCACAAAAGATATCTGTGATGCGGCACTTTCCAAAAAAGAACTTGGCATTGACAATGCTTTTGAAGTGGGTTATGCTTCCAGACTTTCCGCACTGACAGCAGGCATTTCTGATGCAGTCCGTGTACTGGATGAAAAAGTAATTGCGGCACAGGGCATTGAAGATATTGAGGCTACTGCAAAGTTCTGCCGTTCAGATGTTTTTGTAGCAATGCAGAATCTCCGTTGTCTGGTAGATGAACTTGAAACCAATGTTTCTTCTAAAGAATGGCCGATTCCGTCTTATATTGATTTGCTGTTCACTGTATAATTTCTGTGATAAAAAAATATCTGCCCTCATGTCAGCACATGGGGGCAGTTTTTAT
>CADBOP010000135.1 GCA_902796255.1 uncultured Ruminococcus sp. | reverse complement strand
GAGGTGGTTAATCGTCAATACTAATATATTTCTTTTCCGGAACAGAAGGTTCTTTCTTCGGAATATCCAGTTTCAGAACACCGTCAGCGAATTTAGCTGTAATATCGGCTTCTGTAATCTCCTTGCCGACATAGAAGCTTCTGCTGTAGCTGCCGGAGAAGCGTTCACGGCGGATATATTTACCGGTATCATCCTGCTGGTCATTGTTCTGCTCGGTAGTGGCACTGATTGTCAGATAGCCGTCATTGAGTTCGGCTTTGACATTTTCTTTCTTGACACCGGGAAGGTCAACAGCCAATTCATAGCCTGTGTCTGTTTCTTTGACATCAGTTTTCATAACCTGAACAGGCGGATGCGTGGGCATTCTGTGCTGACTGTCAAACTGTCTGTCAAACGGACTGCAAAAGAAATCATCAAATGCATCAAAATTATTTCTTCCAAAAACTTCAGGGAACAACATAAGTCAAAACTCCTTCCGATAATTAAAAAATATTTTTTTTGAACTTCGGGATTTTGTATCTTCGAGGGGTGAAACCTCTTTCTGAATCTTTTTCTCTTTTTAGTCCTCTCTGGTACTCTTCCCTTGTTCTGATTATATTATACAACAAAAAATTAGCACTGTCAATAGGAGAGTGCTAATTTTCATCTGTTTTTCATAATTTTTCACACGAATTTCATAATTTGCATGAATTTTTTCACAATCATGGAATTATTCACGGTTTTTAAGGACTTCTGCGGGGGTGATTTTGTTGATTTTGCCAATCAGCAGGAAGTTAATAATAAAATAGCCGGTCATGATAACAGCATAAATGCCAAGATATAAATACCATGGGAACGTGACGTTCATACCGCAGGCAATATTGGCAATAAAAGAGGGATACAATGCGTCCATAATTGCTTTGCCGGCCGGAATGCATATCAGAGAACCAAGAGCAATAATCAGTGTATTGCCGTTGAGATATAATTTCCGGATTTCATTCGAGCGGTAACCGAAAATTTTCATCAGCGAAATACCAGAAGCAGAACGGTCAATCATGACACCCATCATCAGATACATCACAACACAGAAAATCAGTAAAGAAACAGTAATCAGTGTGATGACCATCGGCCGCATCATATCAACAAAGACACTGGCACTTTTTTCAATATCAGCTTTGGAGGTGACAGCATATAAACGGCCTTCATCAATGTCAAGAGCCTTGTCAGAATAGACAACATTGAAATAGTCTTCGTCCTGTCCGAACAGTTCACGCATACTGTCAATATCCATAAAAATGGCAAAACCTACAGAATACTGAGCAATGCCCTCAACGGTAAAAGTATAGTTTATATCGGCAGCGGCATCTGTCAGGGTAACAGTGTCGCCGGCATTTAATTTGAAGCGTTCGTGCATGGAATTGTTGATGATAATTTTATTTTTGCTTTTTGAGGGACGGGCTTCAAAATACTGGCTGTTGGATTGCAGACCCATGACAGAGACATCTAAAATATAATCATAGCAGGGAATACTAAGTGTTTCAATATAGGCCGCTTCACTTCCGGAGGGGGCTTTTTCTTCCGGATATTTATATAAATACATATATTCATAATGTGTATCAGCAAGGTTGTCTCTCTTGACCGCTTCACACATCACAGCACAGTCAAGGCTGATATCCGCTAACAGCATACATACCATCAGCCCCGCAATCACAGCAAAGGCTGAACGGGATTCCCTGAGCATCTGCCGGAGCTGAAATACTCTGATAAAATTATCAGATTTGATATGCACTTGCCGGTAGCTTGCAGCTTTCTGCTCGTTCTTAATCAGAGACAGAGCCGTCTGGGAGAGCTTTTTGTTAATCACAATAGTATTTACAATTGCTGAAATCACAGGCGGAAGAATGATACTGTAAATAATCAGATATGCCGGATAAACAGTCGGGAATTTGGGAATAGAATAATATTCATAAGAATCAGAGGCAAGTGTATCAATTCCGAACGGACTGAATCCGGTCACCCCACCAAGCAGACCACCTAAAAATGCAATTATCACCGGCAGAGTAATATAATGCAGAAGCAAATCTTTTTTCCGGACTCCCAGAGAGTACAGAGCACCAATGACAGGGGCTTCCTTTTCAATCTGATGAATGACAAATACAGAGATAACATAAGTAAATAAAATTAAAACAATCAGTCCGGCAATCAGTCCGACATTTTTATTCATAATTACATCACCGGCAGCCGCTCCGATTCTGATATTGTCTTCCGCTGTGATAAAGCTAATCAGATTATCAATATCAATTTCAAATATCTCATCCAGAAATTTATTAGTTTCTTTTCTTAATTCGTTGACACCGTCAGAGAGTTCCTGCGAACCGGAAAAGGCTTCGCCGACACCGTCTTTATATTCGCTTACACCGTCAGCAAATTCTTTTACACCGTCCAGAGCGGTTTTTAAATCTCTTAACTGCCGGTAATCCAGCTCTGCAATGATGTTATCCAGTTCTTCGGCATAATTGTCTTTCGTCAGGGTGACTTCTTTTCCGAGAGAAGCAAGTGTGGCTTCTGTCTGTTTCAGATATGCATCAAAAAGCTGATTAGCCGCATTACTCAAATCGACTCCGTAATTTTCCAGTTCTCCAAGTCCGTCAGAGAGTTCCTGCGAACCAGAATATAATTCTTTGATACCGTCTTGCATATCTGCTTTTTTATCCAGAATTTCGTCAATAGTTTCACGGAAATATTTATCTTTGACTTTGGTATAATCAAAATCAAAATCTTTAATTTTCTGTTTTAATTTATCATTCGTCATCGAACCGCCAAGCCGGTAAGCATAAACATATTCTTCGGCTTTCTGAGAAGTTGTTTCTCTGACAGTCTGGTACTGCTGGTCAGTTACGAACAGCAGGCCAAATCCGGAACTTTCCACAGCAACATCAGAAAAAGAGGCAATTGGCTGGTCATAATCCGGAGTCGAGCCGATTCCTGTGATTGTGAAAACAATTCCGGCGGCTGTGACCGTATCACCACAGTGCAGGCCGTGTACTTCAGCATAGCGTTTTTCAAGAACAGCTTCCTGTTCTGCTTCCGCCAGACGGCCTTCTTCAAGCTGAAGCAAATCTATTTGTTTTCTGTTTTTCATCATACGCAGAGTAGAGCCGTCAGCAGCTTTCAGGTCTGTATAGAACATTTCTTCTATTATTGTATTTTCTTCTGAAAGCTTGGAAAGTTCTTTTTCCGACAGCGGCAGAAAGACAGAAAACTGTCCGTCTTCTACAAAAGTAATATGCTTCTGATTCTCTGTTCCTTGCAGAATCATTTCACTTTCTCCGACAATGCCGACTATCATGTAAATGCCCAGTGCAATCAGAAGTGTCAGAGCCAGATAGCGGCCGAAATTGCTTTTAAAATCACGGAGAATCCGTTTTCTGAGTACTTGATTCATGATTATAAATCCTCCAGTTCAGCAGCAGGAATGCGGATTTGATTTTCATAGTCTTCTTTGATTAAGCCGTCTTTGATGATAATCACTTTATGAACCATGTTCTTGATAGAATTATTATGTGTGACAATCATCATGGTCGTGCCGTAAGTCTGGTTGACTTTTTCCAGCAGAATTAAAATATCTCTGGAGGTCTTGGAATCCAGTGCCCCTGTAGGTTCATCACATAACAAAAGCTTCGGATTTTTGATTAAAGCCCTTGCAATGGCACATCTCTGCTGCTGACCGCCGGAAAGCTGGGCAGGAAATTTATTCTGGTGTTCTGTCAGACCGAGTGTTTCAAGTAAATCATTCATATCCAGCGGATGATTTGTCAGATACTGGCAGACCTGAATATTTTCTTTGACTGTCAGGTTCGGCACAAGATTATAAAACTGAAAGATAAAGCCCAGATAATCCCGCCGGTAATCTGAAAGTGCGGCCGGACTCAGACCGAAAATTTCTTTTCCGTCTATTTTGACAGAGCCGGAATCCATCGTATCCAGACCACCGATACAGTTCAGCAAAGTCGATTTTCCTGAACCGCTTGTGCCCTGAATGACACACATCTGGCCTTGATTCAGGTTTGTGGTCACACCTTTGAGAACCTGAATATAACTGGCATCGCTTCCGTAACTTTTTTTGATATCTTTTACTTCGACAAACATGAAATACACCTCTTGTTGTTAGCGTTCACTTACTTATGGCTGATAAAAATTCCGGTGCATACCGGAGTTTTTATGTAATCTTTATACAGATTTATCTGTCAGAATCAAATCCGTCCAGCCTTGGATTAAATAATTCATAATCGGTCTGATAAGCTGCAAGGCTTTCTGTTCTTCCGGTTCATGGGTAATCAGGTGAGTAAAGGCATTAATATGCAGATGGGCAAACCAGTGCAGAACATATTCATTGATTTTTTTGTCCGGATAGGCAGAAGCATAGATGGCAGCTACTTTCTGATATTGCTGGTCAACCATGTTGATAACAGAATCTACAAAATTTTCATATTCAGACCCCTGTGCCTTGGTCAGTAAAATCAGCACAGTATCATAATAATAATATAATGCGGAAATTAATTCTTCTGTAAAAGCATCGTGGTCATCTTCTGTGTGCTGGTATTCTGCAAAGCTTTCCTGTGCTTCTGATTCAAAATGCCGGAGAATGATTTCTTGGATTTTGCTGACAGCTTCTTCAACAACTGCCCCGAACAAGCCGTTTTTATCCTGAAAAAAGAAATAGACAGCACCGGTCGTCAGTCCCGCATCAGTACAGATTTTTCGGAGAGATGCTTTTTCAAAGCCTTTTTCAAGAAATTCTTTTCTCGCACTGACAAGCAGTTTTTCTTTGTTATCATTCATAGCAGGCAACCTCATTGATATATTTTCATAACACTGTTACGTAACAATGTTATCTTACTATATTTTTCTGTATTTGTCAAGAGAATATCTGAAATTTTGTCATATATGCTGATATTTTTCCCTTTTGTGGAAAAATACAGGCAGAATAAAAAACGGCTCCTGATATTGACGATTCTATGGAATTGTGCTATAATAAAACTATTGATATTTCAAGTTTCAGAAAGAAGGGATTAGAGTGGAATCTGAACAGAATTTTTTTATGCCCCATCCGGCAGATAAAGAACCGTCTCCGGCACAAAAGGAAAAACTGGAAAAGGCCGACAAGCTTGCCAGACAGATTCTGGAATATGCAAGAAATACGCTGTTTATGAATCTGCGGTTTATGAAAAATGCCCTCGGCAGGTGCGAGCTTGTGCCCTATGAGGGAACTGTTTCGGCAGATGTACTTTGCTTTTATTATTATCCGCCGTATATTCTCAAACAGTTTCAGAAAAACCAGAAACGGATTACAAGAACTTATCTGCATATGATACTGCATTGCATTTTTCAGCATCAGTTTGTCAGCCCCTATATCCGGCGGCCACTTTGGAATCTTGCCTGTGATATCGCTGTGGAAAATATGATTCGGGAACTGCATGTGGATAGTATAGATAAAACCCCTGAATCACAGCAGAACAAAGTCATGCGGATAGTGCAGGAAAATGTAAAATATATGACGGCTGAAAAAATTTATGAATATCTCCAGAAAAGTAATTTTCAGGACGAAAGAATTGCAGAGCTGGGAAAAATATTTGAAGAAGATAATCATGATGTCTGGTATAATCCGCCGAATATCCTCGGAAATCTTGCATCAGGACAGGCTTTTTTAGATAAAATGCAGCATAGCAGAACGGAAAACGGAGAGGATTCTGAATCCCTTGCCGAACGGGAGGCCGTTCGTAAAATGTGGCAGAAACTCTCACAGCAGATGCAGACCGATTTGGAAACTTTCTCAAAACAGGCCGGCTCAGAAGCCGGAACTCTGATGCAGAATCTTCGGGCAATTAACAGAGAAAAATGTAATTATGAAAATTTTCTCCGGAAGTTCGCCGTAAGAGGTGAAGCCATGAAGATAGACACGGATTCGTTTGATTATAATTTTTATTGCTACGGCCGGTCTATCTATGAAGAAGCAGCTTTGATTGAACCGCTGGAATACAAAGAAGTAAACCGTATCAGAGAATTTGTGATTGCCATTGATACGTCCGGTTCTGTGGCGGGAAAGACAGTGCAGAAATTTATTCAGAAAACTTATAATATTCTTAAACAGCAGGAAAGCTTTTTCTCTAAAGTGAATATTCATATTGTTCAGTGCGATACTGTGATTCAGGAAGATAAGAAAATCACCAGTCAGGAGGATTTTGATGACTATTTGAAAAATATGAAGCTCAAAGGCTTCGGCGGAACAGATTTCCGTCCGGTATTTGCTTATGTGAATCAGCTGATAAAAGAAAAAGAATTTACTAATTTGAAAGGCCTGTTATATTTTACTGACGGCTACGGAACATTTCCGGAACATGAACCAAATTATAAAACAGCATTTGTTTTTCTGGATGATGAGTATAATAATTTTAATGTCCCTGTCTGGGCTATTCGGGTTATCCTGTCAACAGATGATATTATGGAGGAGAAATAATGCCGTTTCAGATTCAGCAGCCCACAGAGGAAAAAGATAAGCAGATTACACTTTCAGGCTATACGGAAGAAGACGGTGTGACAGAAATCATCATTCCGGAAGAAATTAAGGCTCTCGGAGAAGAATGCTTTT
>CADBOP010000134.1 GCA_902796255.1 uncultured Ruminococcus sp. | reverse complement strand
GTCTTTTCAGGCAGCATTCCGTCTCAGAAAAGAATATCCGGATGCAAAAATCGCTGTGCATAATTTTGCCTCTGCCACCAATCCCGGCGGCGGAGTGACAATGGGTGCAAGAGCACAGGAAGAATGCCTCTGTCGCTGCTCTACACTCTACCCTTGTCTGGTCAGAAGTGATTTGTGGGAAAATTATTATTATTTTCACAGAAACCGGCATGATGTCAGATATACGGATGCCTGTATCTGGTCACCGGATATTCTGATTATCAAATCAGATGACGACCTGCCGGAACGTCTGCCGAAAAATGAATTCTGTAAAGTGGATATTCTGACAGTTGCTGCACCGAATCTCCGGCCAAAGCCATATAACCGCATGAATCCCGGAAAAGGAGAAAGCATTCAGGTCACTGATGCAGAACTGGCAGAACTTCACAGAAGCCGTGCCAGACATATGCTCACTGTTGCGGCAGCAAATCAGGATGATATTTTAATATTAGGTGCATTCGGCTGCGGAGCATTCCAGAATAATCCTGAAGTTGTTGCAAAGGTGTATCAGGAAGTTCTGAATGAACCAGAGTTTAAAAACAGATTCCTGCATATAGAATTTGCAGTATTTCATACTCCCAGAGAAACAAAAAATTTTGAAGCATTCCAGAAAGTATTTCACGCATAAAAGTATACTATTTATCTGAAAAATATCATAAAAATATTTATTTTTTGTATATTTTAAATCATCCACAAGTGTTGATTTCTTGTGGATTCTGCACAAAATGATATACCCCTTTTTGCCGATTTTACAAAATTAAATACCCAGCCTTGACAATCAAGCTTAACTATGTTATAATAAATTTAATAAAAAGTGCGTTCCTGAAAGGGGTTTTAGACTATGGAAGAAAAAATTATTATTACTTGTGACAGCTCTCTGGATTTAAGTCCGGATTTGATAAAAGAATATAATATCAAAATCCTGCCAGTGATTATCAAAATGGGCGGAGATGAATATCTTGATATTGAAGAAGCTTCTCCGGATGATATTCTAAGCTTTCATGACAGAACAGGAGAACTTGCCGTAACAGCTGCACCTTCTATGCAGCAGACGTTTCAGTTCTTTACCCGTCTGGTACATATGGGCTATACTGTCATTCATTTCTGCCTGAGCTCCGGACTTTCTTCGGCTTATGAAAATGCAGCTGCGGCAGCGGAAACTTTTAAGAAAGTCAATGTTATCGACTCGAAAACTGCTTCGGTAGCCGGCGGACTGCTGGTAATCCGTGCGGCGGAAATGCTTCGGGAAGGAAGAAGCTCTGAACAGATTATTCAGGAATCTAAAAATATGATTCAAAAAACGCAGGAACCGTTCCTGATTGACAGTCTGGAATTTCTTTACAAGGGTGGCAGAATTTCCGCACTCTCCAATTTTGCAGCCGGAATTTTCAATATCAAGCCGAGCCTGTATGTACAGACTTCTGACGGCACTTTGCAGGCCGGAAAACGCTATCGGGGCAAATTTGAGAATACTGTACCGAAATTTATTCAGGAAAGCCTTGCTGATGCTAAGAATATAGAGAAAAAACATCTCATGATTGGACATACTGGACTGAGCGAAAGCTTTTTGCAGGACTGCAAGACAGAAATTGAAAAAATTACGGATATTGAGAAAATTCATATTATCCGTGCAGGCTGTACAATCACGTCCCATCTGGGAAAAACGGCTTTGATTTTAGCATGGCTGAATAAATGACAAATTTTTCTTACCCTGATTTGAATAAAACAACTCCCCTCCGAAAAGTTACGCCGGAGGGGAGTTGTTTTAATTTTCATGAATTTTGTCACGGATGATTTTTTTAGATGCGGTTTTGGGAAATTCTGTTTCCCGAAGGATTAATTTTACAATTCGCTTGGCCGGCGGGAATTTCATATTGACTTCATCAATTTTCGCCTGAATTTCTGCCTGTATATCTTCTGATTCATATTCCGGATTCGGAAATACTTCTGCGGCAATTGCTCCCTCCAGTGCATAGACAACCATTTCTTTTACAGGGAGGAAATAAGAAAACTGATTTTCAATTTCTTCCGGAGAAACGTTTTCTCCGTTGGATAAAATAATCAGATTTTTCTTTCTTCCGGTGAGATATAAATAGCCGTTTTCGTCCTGATATCCTAAATCACCGGTTTTCAGCCAGCCGTCAGCTGTCAGGGATTTGGCTGTTTCTTCCGGATTGTGATAATAACCCATCATGACAGAAGGGCTTTTTACCCAGATTTCATTGCCTTCTGCAATTTTTACCTGACATCTGGGGACAATCCGGCCGACAGATTCCAGCTGTGTACTGCCTTTCACCCCTGTGCAGATACGGGGGGAACATTCTGTCATACCATAACCCTGTGCAATTTCAATGCCAAATTCCCGATAACCAAGAATGATTTCCGGACTCAGATAAGCACCGCCTGTATAGATGACACTGAAGTTTTCTCCGAATACTTCTTTGCCGACTGCGATTTTATCCGGATTGGTTTCGGCCATCTGGTGCATACGGTTCAGGACAGAAGCCGCAATCATAGGAACAAATGTAACTGATGTCGGCTGAAAAAGTTTCAGATTCCGGATAATTCTCATCATAGAATCGTTAATACAAAGTATTCTGCCATACCAGAGGGCACACAGAATATCACATGTAAAACAAAATACATGATGCACCGGCAGAACAGTCATTCTCTTGTCACCATGATAGCCCAAATCCGGTTCACAAGTTGTATTGTCAATCAGATTTGCATGACTGAGCATAACACCTTTGCTCAGACCCGTTGTACCAGATGTGAACAAAATCGCCGCTAAATCTGTCGGCTCTGGTTCTCCTGCCGGAGCTTGTCCGAGATAAGCCGCCGTCAGCTCTGCAATATCAGAAAGCCGGATAAAATATTTTACAGCCGGACAGAGAGGTTTTAAATTTTCCAAATCTTTGGCATGTTTTTCATCAAGAAAAACAACAGCACTGTCAGAACGGTTAATTTCATCTGCGATTTTTTCTGTACTGTTGGCAGCGTCCAGCGGTACGGAAACATGATTTCCACACTGAATCCCAAACCATGCCGTCAGATAGGCATAACTTGTCGTACCGACAACAGCCGCATGGATTCTCTGGGCAGGGAACTGTTCCTGAAGCCAGACACCTAAAGCATCACAATCTGTACGGAACTGATGGTAGCTTTTATCCTGAAAATTTTTCTTTACAATCTCACGGGAAAAAGTTTCCTCCTGAAAGCGTTCATCTGCATAATAAACCAAATCTTTGATTGTTTTTACTTCTCTCATGCAGAAATCTCCTCAAAATAAGCAGCAAGTTCACCGACTGTTTTTTTCTGAGCTGCTTCTTCCTGTTCAATTTCAAGTTCAAATTCTTCTTCGGCATCGCCAAGCATAGAAACAAAATCATAGGAATTAAAGCCTAAATCTTCTGAAAAACGGGAAGTTTCTGTAATTTCATCGGGGCTGACTTCTACATAATTGCAAATAAAATCTTTTAATTTTTCAAACATAATAATATACCTCCTGAATCAAGTCATATCAATAATTTCCTGTACGGTTTTTTCTGGGTTTTCAATGCTGCGGAATAATACACGGCCTGTGAAGTAATATAAAAATTCAATTTCTTCCGGTGTAGCTGAGGCGGTCTGATAACCAAAATAGAAATTCAGTCCGCCGTCACCGGGGCGGTGCATCGCTGTGATATACATCGGCATAGGCTGCCGGCCGCTGGTGTACCATCTGCTCTTGAAACTGATATCTTTCAGATACGGCACAAGACTCTTGGAGCTGGCCGGCTGATAGGTGAAGGCAACACTGTCATATACAGCCCCTGTCGGGCCGCCGTAAGCGACACGCTGTTCATAATAGCATCTCAATGTCGGATAATCAGCGTGAAGGAACATATCCTGCTGTTCTTTCTTGATAATCTTCATAGATTCCAGTACAGTGGCTGTCGGCTCTACGATAGTTCTTAACGGGAAACAGTTCATTCTGACACCGCCGCATTTTTTGTTTAATACAGTCGAACGTCTGCTGACAAAATTCTTGATAGTAATATCTTTTTCGTTATGATTGAATTTTGATAATACTGTCCGGATAGCATGGAGAATGACTACACTGACAGGAATATCATGCTGTTCGGCAAACTTCAGAATCTTATCTGTAGAGTCTTTGCTCAGTTCATATACGATAGTATTGCCTTTGGCGTCCGGTGTTGGCAGAAGCCCCCATCTCTGACTGGGATTTCCGCTTTTCTGCCGAAGTTCCTGCAATCTTCCGAAACCTGTAAAATCTGTATACATCGGTTCTGGTTCAGCAAATTTGCTGTGCCAGTATTCCATATCACGGGCCTGTTTCTTACTGCCTTCATAAGTCATATCTTTCTTGACAGATTCAATATAAGAAGTCATATCTGACGGGTATGGCATATGATACATCAGGTAGCAATAAATTGCCATGACATCTTTTGTAAATGCAATCACCGAGCTGGAATCCATACAGACATGATGCACATTCAGATAATAACCATTATAGCCATTCGGCATAGAAACAATCACGATTCGGGAAAGTTCATCACGGTATGTATCAAATGGCTGAGAAGTCCATTTTTGCATTACTTCATGTGCTTTTTCCTCGTCCCACTCTGAAAAATCGTAATATTCAAAATACTGATTTTTATACGGCATAACATATTGCCAGAGTTCACCGGTTTCGGGGTCTTTCCAGAGACGCAGCCGCATGGATTCGCAGCGTTCCACAGCTCTGTTCAGTGCCTCCCTGAGTGCAGCAATATTCATTTTGAACTGAAAAAACTGCCCTGTGCCGATATTGACAATTTCATCAGACGGACTGAGCTGTAATGTATACATGTGTACCATCTGTGCCGAAGTAAGAGGATAGCAATCCCGCTTGATGCCTCCGATAATTTTTTCCATGAGAATCCCTCCATGTTTTTGATTTTGTCAGTTTGCGGATATTTTTTAATGACATCATCATTTTATCACGTTGCTGACAATTTGTCAAGCTTTTTTTGGAAGATTACACAAAAACGGAAAATTTCACAAAAAATTCATTTTTAAACATGAATAAAAAAAATAGTTGCTTTTTAAAAAAATACTTGACATTTTTTTCGTTTTGTGATATAATTAGAATAAGCTACTTTTCTAAAGCTTTATGAAAAATTCACAAAAATCGAGACCATTTCAAACAAAAAACTGCATTGGAATTACAAATTTACTTACCTACAGACACGCTGGACAGCACTGTTGATTACAGAATTTTTACATTTTTTCTGTCAATCCGAAGAAAATTTTCTATCATCAAGGAGGGCTTATGATGAGAAAAAACGTGAACGCCAAAGTGTTTTGTACGCAGGAACCGGACAGGCTGAATTTTTATCTTATGGCTGATGCCGAGGAAATTTACCTGTTCTCGACAAGCTGGCACTCCCAGCCAATTTATCAGGAATATGCCACTGGCAAACCACTGGATTATTTGTTCAGGAAGTCCAGAAAATGCCGTCAGCAGAATGTTCGCTCCAGAGCCATCAGAATGATTGCTTTCATTGAGAAAGAATATGAAATTGAACTCTTCCGGAAAACCAAAAACCGGAAACAGAATAAGTTCTATTCCTGAAATAAAAAATCCTCTGCCGGAAACAGCAGAGGACTTTTTTGTTTCTTATTTTATGATGCAATGCCGTTGACAGCCTCAAAAGCTGCCTGCATATCTTCATTCAGAATCGTATACGTTCCTGTGGTAAAATCAAAATTATACGTGCCAAGTTCTGCCTGCATGTTTGTAGTGCAGTTGTTCAGGACAACTTTGATTTCCTGTGAGCCTGTGCCCTGTACCGGAACTGTGCTTGCAGCAGAAAAACCAGCGACAATAATATCACTTGAGGCCAGAACATTACCCTGAATATCAATGAAATCAAGAATAAATCTGCCTGTTGCATATGGCGGGAAATTGAGCTGATACGGGACTGTACCCTGCGGCTGTTCTCCGGAACTGTAAGCAAGCGTGATAACCGTATGGAACGGCACACTTGCACCGGCTTCGATACTCTGTTCTACTACGACATTAGGTGCTTCCAGTGCCGGAACAGGAACAGTTTCGACTTCAAGGCCGTACATTTCACACAAATCGACAGCATCATCAAGCAGCATTCCTGTAAAGGTCTGCACCTGTGCACTGTCTGCGGCAAGCCCCTGACTGACATACAATGTGATTTTAGAACCCTGATTTGCTTCTTCACCAGAAGCCGGAAGGGTTCTGATAACATTGTCAGCAGCAGTGCCGTTCAGGCTCTGTTCATAAACAAGCTCTGTTTCAAAGCCGGACTGTTCCAGAAGTTTCTGGGCATAAGCGTATTGATAATTCCGGACATCAGGAACAGGCACAACGGCATAGCCAAGACTCAGGTCGATATTCACTGTCTGGCCGAGCTTGACTTCTGTACCGGGAGGGATATCCTGTGCATAGATAATATCTTTATCATAAGAAGAATAATCCGAGCGGTTCACCTGAATATCGAAATTATTATAATCTTGTCCGAGTTCATAATAATTTCTTCCGACCAAATCGGGCATATAATATACTTCTTTTTCATTGAACAGGCCGAGCTGCAAGCAATAGGTGAAACCGAGGGCAATTACCAGTACAGCAGCAATCGGGATAGCAATAGAAAGGAATGTTTTTTTGGGTCTGCCGTTTTCGTCTAATTCTTCTTCGTCATCTTCTTCCTCTTCTTCCTCTTCTTCCTCATCATCTTCTGAAACTGTTTCTTCCTCATCATCAAGAGGAAGATTCCGTTCTTCATCAGGTGTATCAGAAGAGAAAAACTGGTCTAAATTTTCTGTCAGGCCGGTATCAAGATGCATATCTGCATCTGACGAAGACTGAAACTCCGGAACGGCTTCTTCACGGAATTCCGGCATATCTTCGGGGGCATCAAGCAGAAGTTCGTCTGTTGTTTCCGGAACAGCAGAATCTGACGGATTATCTGCAAGAACGACAAAAGAATCTGTTTCTTGCTTATCTGGGAAGACAAGCACAGGGGGTTCTGGGGAATCATCGGGGTCAGAAAAATCTTCCTGCAAATTCAGTTCCGGTGTAGTTTCAAGAGGGATATCCAGTTCTTCGTTTTCGGAGAAATCCTGAAAACTGCTGTTTTCTTCTGGTTCTATTTCCTCTTCATCGTTGTAATCTTCTTCCTCTTCGTCATTTTCATCATATTCTTCTTCAGTGTC
>CADBOP010000133.1 GCA_902796255.1 uncultured Ruminococcus sp. | reverse complement strand
TACATCTACAACAACAAGCACATCTACATCTACAAGCACATCCACATCCACAACAACTGATACAACAAGCACATCTACCACATCTGACACAACAACATCTTCTGATACAACTTCCAGCAGCTCTTCTACAACAACCACAACAAAGGCTACTACTACAACAGCTAAGCCTTCCTCCAGCACAACTTCCAAGACAAACACTGTTACCGCTACTTCCTCTCCGAAGACTGGTGTTGCAGACGTTCTGCCGATTGCAGGTGTCGCAGCAGCAGTTGCAGTTCTGGGCGGCGTAGCAGTAGTTTCCAAGAAGAAGAATGACTAATTCTGATTCTTGCATCTGCACAGAATTAAATTAATTCAACAGACTCTCTGATTTCAGAGAGTCTGTTTTATTTCCCTTATTACCGAGATAAAAAAATTCCCCGAAATGATTTTACCAGTCATTTCGGGGAAAATTTTATTTTTCTTCTTTTTTATGCATACAATAAGCAAGTGTCATCAGACTGTCACCAAGATGCACATTTTCGACAATCACATCCGGATTGGTAATCCGCAAATCAAAATGGCTGAAATTCCAGAATCCATAAATTCCGAGTGCAATTAATTTGTCAGCAAGCTGCTGTGCGGCATTTTTGGGAATACACAATACAGCAACCTGTGGTTTTCTCTGCCGGCAGAAACTATCCAGTGTTTCCATTGGCATAATAGGGAGGTTTGCTGTCATTGTTCCCTGAAGCAGAGGATTGTCATCGAAAATGCCTATCAGCTCACAGCCACGCTTCTGAAAATCCAGATGGGCAGCCACTGCTTTTCCTAAATTGCCTGCTCCAATCAGAATTACCCCTGTATGTTCATGCACGCCGAGGATTTCACCGATAATCTCACGCAGTTCTTTTACATGGTAGCCATAACCCTGCTGACCGAATCCACCGAAGCAATTAAAATCCTGACGAATCTGAGAAGCAGAAAGCCCCATTCTCTGTGCGAGTTCACGGGAAGAAATACGTTCTACTTTCTCACGCTCCAGCTCGCCCAGAAATCTGTAATATCTGGGCAGCCGGCGAATCACAGGAGTCGAAATCACCTGTTTTCCCATAATGAAAAATCTCCTTACTGCATGAGAGCAGCCAGTCTGGTATTAATTTCTTCAAGAAATTCTCTGGAGTTGACTTTTCTCTTGTTTTCGAGCTTGGAAAGCAGATACAGGTCTCCTGTCATCACACCTTCTTCAATTGTCTGGATGGTAGCTTTTTCGAGCTTGTCTGCATAGCTGATTAACTCCGGAATATTATCCAGTTCGCCTCTCTTGCGGAGTGCCCCGCTCCATGCAAAGATAGTTGCCACTGAGTTTGTAGAAGTTTCTTCGCCTTTCAGGTGTTTGTAATAATGTCTCTGTACAGTACCGTGTGCGGCTTCGTATTCATAGACACCGGACGGAGATACCAATACAGAAGTCATCATAGCCAGAGAACCATACGCAGTAGAAACCATATCGGACATTACATCGCCGTCATAGTTTTTGCAAGCCCAGATATATCCGCCATTGGAACGAATCACACGAGCTACAGCATCATCAATCAGTGTATAGAAATATTCAATGCCGGCTTCTTCAAACTTGGCTTTATACTCATTTTCAAAAATTTCTGCAAAGATATCCTTGAATCTGTGGTCATATTTTTTGGAGATAGTATCTTTTGTTGCAAACCACAAATCCTGTTTCAAATCCAGAGCGTAGTTAAAGCAAGCTCTTGCAAAGCCTGAAATACTGTCATCACGGTTATGCAGACCCTGAATAATACCGTCACTTTCTGTAAATTCATGAATGAGCTGACGGGTTTCCTTTCCGTCCTTGTCTGTATAGACGAGTTCTGCCTTGCCGCCCTGTTTTACCTGCATTTCTGTATTTTTATACACATCGCCGTAAGCATGACGGGCAATTGTGATAGGCTTAGTCCATGTTGGAATATACGGAGTAATCCCTTTTACCAGAATGGGAGTTCTGAATACAGTACCATCAAGAATGGCTCTGATAGTACCATTGGGGGACTTCCACATTTCAGATAAATTATATTCCGGCATACGTGCTGCATTGGGTGTAATTGTGGCACATTTTACAGCAACGCCGTATTTTTTAGTTGCTTCGGCACTGTCAAAAGTGACTTTATCTTTGGTTTCTTCACGGTGGTTGAGTCCTAAATCATAGTATTCTGTTTTCAAATCCACATAAGGCAGAATGAGAATATCTTTTATCCACTGCCACAGAATGCGGGTCATTTCGTCTCCGTCCATTTCGACCAGAGGGGTTGTCATTTTGATTTTGTCCATTGGAAATTCCTCCTGATAATTTATTTCTTTGCCGAGGGGTCAGCAAAGATAATTTTTATTTCATCATTAATATACTGATGAATCGCCTTTTCAAACTGCGGATATACGATTTCTCTTTTATTGCCGAATACCCCGCACCCGAATGCACCTAAAATCAGGACATCGGGTTTCTGTGCTGCACAGAGTCGGATAATATTTTCAATCCGCTGTTCCATGACGAGATTTAATTTTTTCTGTGAAAAGAAAAACTTAGCAAATGTCCGGTTGACCGCCGGACAAGTGATAAAATCACAAGTTACCGGCGATTCCAGAAGTTTTCCGGAATTATCCCGAATAATCGGGACATTTCGGGAATAAATCATATAATCTGTATAATCCGGAAAGAGATGCAGCCGGTTGGCATGATAATATTTTTTCGCAGTTCTGATAGTATAATACAGCATACTCGCCCGACAGAGGGCTTCTTCCTGAGCATTTCCGCCCAGAATATAGCCTCCTCCGGCATACATGGCATTTGCAAAGTTCAGGGCGATTGTTCTGCCCTGTCTGTATTTCAGAACTGCTGTAATTGTATCTGTACAGACCAGATTTTCAGATACCTGAAATTTCTGTTTTCTCTGCACAGGTTCAGCTGAAACGTTGAGAAATACTTCTGATTGCATATCCGGATAAGAATTATTTTTAAAAATTCTGTCATTTTGAAATTTTATTTTTAAAAAATTCATGATTATTTCTCCAGACATACCAGAAGCACACAAACCAGCAGCATT
>CADBOP010000132.1 GCA_902796255.1 uncultured Ruminococcus sp. | reverse complement strand
CAGCAAAATATATTTTGAATGCCGTTCATGCGATAAAATCGGATTATTCAGAGCAAACATTCTATAAATTTAATTTATGTACTATATGGCGAACTATTTCTGATATTCCCTATATCCTTTTGGGAGAAATCTGCGGAGATTACCGCAATATTCCTGATAAAAACGGTATTCTTGACTATCACCGGACAGAACTGGATTTTCTGCTGGACATGGCAAGGGACTTCAAAGCAGATGTACTTGTCATTAACATTCTCCGGACAATGGTATTTTCCCGAAATTATCTGATTTGTCATGCAGATTTCAGTTATCTTACTTTGCCGTCTATTATTCCCTATCAGATAAAATTCAACAATAACGGCGATTATCCGAGCAATTTCCGTAATTGCAGAATTTTCTACACACCTTATACAGAAACAATTATTTTCTGTGCTGCTTTTTCATCTGACGGAAAAAAGCTTCTGCTTGGTATGGACGACAGTCATGTGATTCTGTTCGATATCCGAGCCGGACGGGTTCTGAAAGATTATAATCTGCACAGTTATCTGAAATATCCGGAATGTTTTCAGTCTGTTAAATTTTCAAATCAGGACACGCAATTTATCATTTCAACAGACTATACAGAATTTCAGATTGCAACAGAATCCGGAGCGGTTCTGCATATTGAGCATAAAACCTGTTTTTTCCCCTATTCTGCATCTGCTGTTTCACCGGATTATCAGCATTTTCTGATTAAAGATATGCTTTATTCGGTTACAGGAGAACGCAAAAAAATACAGTTTCCGGAACGGTACAATCATTTGAGAAACTGTGATTTCCGTGATGCAGTTTTCCTGTTCAGTCCTGATAAAAATAAAGAATTACTTAGAAAATCAGGTGCAGTCACAGAATAATACAAAGCACATTCTCTGAATGTTTCAGAGAATGTGCTTTATAAAAAATATTATATTTTTATAAATTATTACGTTTCAATTGCAACAAAATTTATGCCGTTTCGTTCAGCATATTCCTGTGCAGCTGTACCGGAATACCCCTTAATAGTAAACTGTTCATAATAGTGATATACAGAACCATCACCACAGAACTGTGAATTGAACGCATTTTCTCCGATATATGTGACTGATGCGGGAATCGTTACTTCATGCAATGCCACACTGTCACTTTCTATAAAGAAATCAGTAAATAATCCGAAATACCAGTCATCTATATAGACAAGTGTTGACGGAAGTACAATTTCTTTCAGATTAATTCCAACCCCCGGTGAATCGTGCAGTTCTGTCACGCCTTCCTCAACCACAATACGGTTGATGGCAGAATAGCCGTTCTCATCTGTGCCCAGTGACTCAATCCATTTGCTGCTTGTAACAGCACCCGTACCGCTGATGGTGAGTGTTCCTGTGGTTTCATCAAAATCCCAGAATGTATTGTCTCCGCAGGCTTTTGCAGGGTCTTGCACAGCAGGTGCATCTGTTGCCGCTTCTGTAACAGAGGGCAATATATCCGCATTGCTGTATGATGAAAACGGAATCAGCTGAAGCGGAACATGTGCATGGGCGGCAATTCCTGAGTCGTATTCCTCTTTTGAAATTGAAACGTCTGCTGTCCCGTCAGACGAATCACCATACAAAAAAGAACCCAGCGTACCGTCAGACTGATATGTCTCACAGCAATTCAGAATACCATCATATATTTTATAGCACCATACACCGTAATCCATCGCACTGCCAGAAGCGAATTCAGCAATCAGTCCGTCTTTGTCAATGCCGAAACGGTCTCTTTCGCCGCTGGATACCAGATGTATCACTTTCTGATTGTAATATGTATACAGTTCATAAAACATATGTTCATCATCAAATTCTTCAACAGGTGCAATAATCAGTTCACTGATGCCGTCAGCGTTCAGGTCAGTAAACTGATAGCCGACATTTGAGGGCGTGTATGTATCTGAATATTGTACCCAAAGATAACTGATACTATCAGCAGTTATCCCCTGTATACCGTAACCGGTTTCCGGTTCCGGCTGCCAGCCTCCGGAAACTCCGATATAAAACTTATCCAGAATATCTTGATATATTTCTTCAGGAGAAACTGTATTTTGAACGTTTGTTGCTGCTTCAGTTTCGGGAGCATTATCTGTTTCGGGGGAGCTGGAATCCGGAAGTGATTCCAGCGTGCTGGCTTCTGTATTTTCTATAACGGCTGATGTTTCCGATTCCTGTTTTGAATCGGCCTCTGGTGCGGTACTGCATCCGGTCAGACAAAGAACAGCGATACATAACAGTATTGGATATAATTGTTTTTTCATTTTGCAAACTCCTTTTTCAGTGAATGAAGAAATCCATATAAAATTATTTTAGCACTGTTTTTCATTTTTGTCAAGAATATAATTAAAAAATTATAAGATACCGTTTATTTCCTGTAAGTTTTACCATTTTGATTTCGGCAGCTGATTTTTATCTTCTGCCGAGTTCATGTTCTGTTTCACCTGCACAGTCATATTTGAGAATATAATCATATAATTTTTCAACTGTTGTGAATGCAAGTCCGACATAGGTATCTGCACAGCCATAATAAATTGCAATTCTTCCTGTTTCAGAATCTGTCAGAGCTGCACATGGGAAGCAAACATTCGGAACGAAGCCACGTTCTTCATACCACGTTTCCGGTGTGAGAATATATCTGGAGGCACGTTTCAGCACAACAGAAGGTTGATTTTTATCCAGCAAAGCCGCTCCCATACTATAGACATAGCCGTTGCATGTCCCTGTCACACCGTGATAAATCAGAAGCCAGCCCTGAGTTGTTTCGATAGGGGCAGCACCGCCGCCAATTTTCAGATTTTCCCACCAGTTAGAAGATTTGCTCATGACATGCCGGTGATGCCCCCAGTATTCCAAATCAGGGCTTTCGCTCAGGAAAATATCTCCGAATGGTGTATGTCCGTTGTCACTTGGACGGGAAAGCATTACAAATTTATCATTTATTTTTTTGGGAAACAGTACAGCATTCCGGTTAAATGGCAGAAACGGATTTTCAATTCTTGTAAATATTTTGAAATCTGTTGTTTTCGCCATGCCGATAGAAGCACCATAAAAATCCTGACACCAGATAATATAATATGTATCTTCAATTTTTACTAATCTTGGGTCATAGGCATAGCGTGGCATGAATTCTCTGCCATGTTCATCCGTGAACAGGATTTTATTTTTCTCAAACTGCCATTGTATTCCGTCCGCACTTCTTCCCAGATAAATATAAGGAATGCCGTCTGTCTGTTCGGCACGGAACACACCGATATAACCATTTTCATAAGGCAGCACCGCACTGTTGAAAATTCTGGAAACACCCTGCACCGGATTTCTCTGGATAATCGGATTTCCGGAATATCTCCAGACGGGCAGTTCAGAATTTTCCGGACAATTCTGCCAAGGGATATTATATAATGGCTGACCAATAATATTAATTTTATTCATAATAGATAATCCTCCTGTTGTTCTCTGTCTTTATCCTGTAGAGAAAGATTTGCCATACAGTATTTATCATAAAAAATGCATCTCTTAATTCTATTATACTACTTTGTACAGAAAAATCAAGTGTATTCCAACGGAAAGCCTGTTCTGGTGAAAAGCGGAATTTCCGGATGGCATGTAAGCTATATGAAAGAAAATAATAAAAATCAGCTTGTTACTGTTGTAGGTCAGATGGGCTATGGAAAAATAATATGGTACAAGTGCAGCGGAACATCTGTCTGGGCTGAAAAAGAACAGGAATTTGAATATTCTGATATGGATAACTATAAAATAATGCTGGCAAAATACGGCAGCTTCAGTGACTTGTATTTCAGCCCAAGCTATGATTAAAAATATTTTGTTTCAAAAAAGCCTGACAGATGAAAACTGTCAGGCTTTTCATAATTTTTTGATTTTTATCTGCTTATTCTGTTGCCATAACAGCCATAGTTGCACCTAATTCTTCAGGTGTACCGT
>CADBOP010000131.1 GCA_902796255.1 uncultured Ruminococcus sp. | reverse complement strand
GCCGGCGTGATGGAATTGGCAGACGTGACGGACTCAAAATCCGTTGGTAGCGATACCGTGCGGGTTCAAGTCCCGCCGCCGGCACTGTCAGATACAGATTTCTGATTCTTTCAGAAATCTGTATTTTTTTATTCCGGCAGGTGCAGGAATTTACTATAATTATCATGAAATTGCTATACTTATGATTAAAATTATGCTATAATCAGAAAAAATAAAAAGCAAGGGGGATGCATTTATGCTGAATCTGAAACAAAAAGGTTTCTACAAAGGTGTCAATCTGGGAGGCTGGTTCTCTCAATGCGATTATTCTTCTGAAAGATTAGATAATTTTATTAAAGAACAGGATTTTGCCAAAATTGCCGGATGGGGTGCTGACCATGTCCGTATTCCGGTAGATTATAATATCCTTGACTCTGAACAGGGTTTTGCACGGATTCAAAACGCTGTCGAACTGGGAAAAAAATATCATCTGCATACTGTCCTTGACCTGCATAAAACAGCCGGATTCTCTTTCGATACTTACGGAGAAAATGAACATGGCTTTTTTGATGATGAAAGCTATCAGGAACAGTTCTATCATCTCTGGGAACGCTTTGCAAAAGCCTATTCCTATCAGGCTGATACTGTCGCTTTCGAGCTTCTGAACGAAGTCACGGAAGAAAGATTTCTTCCGGCGTGGAATCGTATCGCCACCGAGTGTATCAGAAGAATCAGAAACTATGCACCGGAAAATTTAATTCTTGTCGGCAGTTATGAAAACAACAGTGCCAGAACTGTCCAGTATCTGGATATTCCGGATGATGAAAACTTAATTTATAACATGCACTGCTATGAACCTTTGAAATTCACACATCAGGGGGCTTACTGGACAGAAGCCATCAATCCGGAAGAAAAATATTCTTTCTCAGAAAGCCGGATTACTCCTGAATATTTTGAAAATTTATTTGCCTCTGCCATTGACAAGGCAAAAAAGCATCATACTGTTCTGTACTGCGGAGAGTACGGTGTAATCAACAAAGTTTCTCCGGAAGACACACTTTCATGGTTCAGAACGATTCATGATGTCTTTGAAAAGCACCAGATTGCCCGCTGTGCATGGAGCTATAAAGAAATGGATTTCGGGCTTTCTGATACCAGATTAAATTCTGTTCGGGAAGAAATTATTAAAAATTTATAAATTCCAGCGTATTTCTCTTGCTTTTTTTATAGCAATTATGCTATAATCAAAACAGGAGGGATGCTGTATGAAACAAGAAACGGAGAAAAAAGTGGCTGAATTATTATTTCAACAAAGAGAAGACGGCTTTGAGCGGGCTTCTTTTGACAGAGAAATTGCTTTTTATGAGAGTATTGGCACAGGCAATATGGAAATGATGCGTTTTTTTGCTTCTCCTTTATTTGCTGAAGGCTGCGGAACACTCAGCAAAGATGCCCTGCGGAATTTAAAATATCATCTTGTTGTTTCTGCGGCACTGATTGCCCGTTTCTGTATCCGGTACGGCATGACACCAGAAACAGCCTATCAGTTAAGTGATTTATATATTATGAAAGCTGATGAATCTCATACAGAACAGGAAGTACGGGATGTTCACAAAGAAATGCTGGAGGGCTATACCAGAAAAATGCAGAGAGTCCGCAACAGCAAAGTCTATTCCAAACAGATTGTAAAATCGATTGAATATATCAGTGAACATCTGCACAGCAGGATTCGGCTCAGTGATGTGGCAGATTATCTTTCTATCAGTGAAGCTTATCTTTCCAGATTATTCAAAGAAGAAACCGGCATGGCATTCAGTGATTATGTCAGTCAGCAAAAGATTGAAGCAGCTGCCAGTCTGTTAAGATATTCAGATTATTCTGATTCTGAAATCAGCAGTTTATTCTGTTTCAGTTCGCAGAGCTATTTTATCAAGATATTCCGGAAGCATATGGGCATGACACCAAAGGCCTATAAAAAGCAATACAACATGCCGGAACTGGAACAAAATTCATAAAACCTCTTTTTATAAAAACAAGCGGCCGGACAAAAACTCCGGCCGCTTGTTCATTTTATTTTAATTACATAATTCTTTATAAAGCTTAATATAAGCATCTGCCGAGGTATTCCAGCTGAAATCGCTTGTCATGGCTCTCTTCACCAGAGCATTCCATGCTTCTGCATCATCATAGCAGACTTTGGCTCTTTCGCAGGCATTGAGCATATCATGTGCATTATATGTCCGGAATGTAAAGCCGTTTCCGTTACCGTTGCCGTTATCTTTCACAGAATCCCGCAAACCGCCGGTTTCTCTGACAATCGGTGCTGTACCATACCGCATAGAAATCATCTGTGCAAGGCCGCAGGGCTCACTTTGCGAGGGCATCAGGAACATATCCGCACCGGCATAGATTTTTTTCGCCAAATCCGGCTGAAATCCCAGAGTGACGCTCACTCTGTCAGGGTATCTCCAGCCCATTTCCGAGAAGAAATCCTCATAGATTTTTTCACCACTGCCAAGAATGACGAATTTATAGCCTAAATTCAAAATATCTTCAAACACATAGCGAATCAGGTCAATTCCCTTATGGGAAACGAATCTTGTGACAATACCGATGACAGGCTCATCGCCTTCCTGCAAGGCCAGTTCTGAAAGCAAAGCTTCTTTGCAGGCTTTCTTTCCGGAGGGGTCTGCTGCACTGAATTTCTGTGCAATCAGATTATCCTGTTCCGGATTATACAGCTCTGTATCAATTCCGTTGAGAATACCGCAGAGCTTGTATTGTTTATTTACTAAAATCCTGTCCAGACCGTGTGCATAATACGGGTCAAGAATTTCCCATGCATAACTGGGGCTGACAGTTGTAATTTTATCCGCTGCCTCGATTGCACCCTTCATCATATTAATTGCACCATCGTATTCCAGAATCCCGATATGATATAACGGAATGCCCATCACTTCATTAAGGACTTCCCTGCCATAGCTGCCCTGATACTGAATATTATGAATTGTAAAAATATTTTTAATATTCTGATATCCCTGCTGATATTTATAAAATACCTGATAGAACACAGAAATCAGAGCTGTCTGCCAGTCATTGGCATGAATAATATCCGGTGCAAAATCAATACACCGCAGCATTTCCAGAACTGCCCGTGAGAAAAATACATAGCGTTCGCAGTCATCATAGAACCCATATAACCCGTCACGGCCGAAATAATATTCGTTATCAATAAAATAATACGTCATGCCATTCCAGAGTGCTGTAAAAATACCGCAGTACTGTTTTCTCCATGACACATCCACTGTAATATTCGTTAAAAACGTCATCTGTGCCCGAAGTTCCGGACGAATAGATTTATACAGGGGAATTACCACACGGCATTCATGTCCTTTGTTCCGGATTGCGGCAGGGAGCGAACCGACAACATCCGCCAGACCGCCGGAGGCAGCAAACGGTACGGCTTCACTTGCAGCAAACAGTATATTCAAAATGCATCACCTTCCTGCAATCAGAGTTTTGCGTTTTTGCTGATGTAAACAGGATAGCTCTCTGAACCGGTCAGAACACGGCCGTCCTCAGTTGTGACATTCTTGTCTGTGATAACAGAAGTCAGTGAGCAGTCTGCACCAATATTTGTATTCTGCATTAAAATACAATTTCTGACAACACTGCCTTTGCCGACTTTTACCCCACGGAACAGAATGCTGTTTTCTACAGTACCCTCAATAATGCAGCCGTCTGCAATCAGAGAATTAGAAACTTTTGCTTCCAGACCATATTTCACAGGGCCATTATCACCGATTTTGGTATAAATAGGTGCACCTGTCTTGAACAGCTGTTTTCTGTTCTCTGCTTTCAGCAAGGCAAGATTGGCTTCATAATAATGCTTTACGCTGTCAATTCTGCTGAAATAGCCATCAAATTCATAGCCCATAATCTTGAATTCCTTCACATTTGGCTGCAAGCAGTCCCGAACAAGGCTGTACTGATTCTTGCTGACAGCATCTTTGACAATTTTACGCAGGAAGTCTTTTTTCATGACAAACATATCCAAGCTGATATTGCATCCGCCGGAAATAGCGGGGTCAATCAGAACCGCATTGACTCTGCCTGTTTTGTCCAGTTCAAGCACATCCACACAAGAGCCGGATTCTTCGCTGTATTTATATTTGCCATATACTACAGTAATATCTGCTTCTGTTTCCTTATGCTGTTTAATCACGTTTTCAAAATTCAGGTTTGCCACATAGTCACAGTCTGTCAGAACGACATATTCGCATTTGGAATGCTCTACATAGCTCCAGACATTACTGAGTGCTTCCAGACGGCCTCTGTAAACGCCTTCGCCCACATTCTGGCTGAACGGGGGCAATAAGTGCAGGCCTCCCTGTTTTCTTGCCAAATCCCATTCACGGCCTGTGCCCAGATGGTCGAGCAAAGAGCCGTAATTGGATTTTGTAATCACACCCACCTGTGTGATACCGGAATTTACCATATTAGATAACGGAAAATCAATCAGTCTGTATCTGCCACCAAACATGATAGAACCCATTGTTCTGTGTTTTGTCAATTCAATCACAGTCGAGTCATGCAGACTTGCAAAAATCAGACCGAGTACGTTATTATTTACGCTCATAGTTAGCAAAGCCTCCTATTATTTATTTAATCAAATTTTCAAATCAGACATTTTCTGAGATAATTTCTTTCGGCTTGATGACAGCACTGCCGGAAACTGTTACATTGTGTCCGACTACTGCAATTCCCCAGTCATCTCTGTTTTCTACGTTTTCCGGACTTACACCGATTTTCGCACCGGATTCCACAACGCAGTTTTCGCCGACAATGGCATATTCCACCACTGCACCGGACTTGACTACTGTACCGGGCATCAGGATAGAATAATTGACAACAGCACCCTCTTCAATCGTGACACCGGAGAAGACAATGGAAAAGTCTACTTTACCGTTGATGTCCGAGCCTTCTGTAATCATAGAATTTTCAATCTGTGCATGTTCGCCGATATACTGCGGGGGCATATTATTATGTCTTGCATAGATTTTCCATTTCGGGTCATACAAATCGAGCGGCACAGAGGGGCTTAACAAGTCCATATTTGCTTCCCAGAGGCTGTCCAGTGTACCAACGTCTTTCCAGTAGCCATCAAATGTATATGCAAACAGGCGTTCTTTATTTGCCAGCATTGACGGGATAATATCCTTGCCGAAGTCTTTCGAGCCGGTATTGGCATTTTCATTTTCAATCAGATATTTCTTGAGTTTCTTCCATGTAAAGCAGTAAATACCCATAGAAGCAAGTGTCGATTCCGGTTCTTTTGGTTTTTCAGTAAATCTGACAACTCTGTTTTCTGCATCGCAGGTCATAATACCGAATCTGGAAGCTTCTTCCATTGGTACATTGATAACTGCAATTGTACCATCAGACTGATTTTTCTCATGGAATTCCACTAATTTAGAATAATCCATTTTATAAATATGGTCGCCGCCGAGGACAATCACATATTCAGGGTCATAGCGTTCAATAAAACGCATATTCTGATAGATAGCATTTGCGGTACCCTGAAACCAGTCTGCACCTTCTTTGGTTTCAAACGGTGAGAGCACATGCACACCACCGTACATTCTGTCCAAATCCCACGGCTGGCCGTTACCGATATATTCATTCAGAACCAGCGGCTGATACTGTGTCAGAACGCCGACAGTATCAATACCGGAGTTGGTGCAGTTGGACAGAGCAAAATCGATAATACGATATTTGCCGCCATAGGGTACAGCAGGCTTTGCCACATTCTGGGTCAGTGCATATAATCTGCTGCCCTGCCCGCCTGCCAAAAGCATTGCAATGACTTTCTTCTTTGCATTCATAAAAAAATTCCTCCTAAATCCACAGAGCAGTATGTGTAAAATAATGTGCTGCTCTGGGTGTTATTTATTTGTCTGCTGTTTCTTCTGTCTGTGCATCTGATGTAAGTTTCACTTTTTCCGCATTTTCTGCGGCAATTTCCATTTCTTTGCGTTCGGCGATTTCGTTTGCAAGTTCGGCAAGGGTTTTCTGTTTTTTAGGCACACGTCTGAGATATAATACTGAGAGTGCAGGCAAAGTCAGGGAAATACTCTGGTCGAAGCCATGCATACTGAAATCAATTGGTTCATATTTTTCTTTTGCGAGACCCTGACCGCCGTATTTTACATCATCTGTGCTGAATAACAGTTCATAATTATCATCAAACGGCACACCGATTTTATAATCCTCACGGGTAACAGGAACGAAATTGCACACAGCAATCACTTCGCTGCCATCATCTGCAATTCTCCGGAAGGCAATTACGCTCTGTTTATAATCATCATGAGAAATCCAGCTAAAGCCGCTCCATGAATCGTCATTATCCCATAACGGTGCTGTTTCAAGATAAAGCTGGTTGAGGTCTGCAACAAAATTCTGCATTTTCTGGTGTTCTGGTTTCTCGAGCAAATCCCAGTCAAGCTGCGTCTCATAATTCCATTCATTGACCTGTGCGAATTCCTGCCCCATGAACAGCATTTTCTTTCCGGGGTGGGCTGTCATATATGCCAGAAACGCTCTGTAGGACGAGAATTTATCTGTATCATAGCCGGGCATTTTCCTGAGCATAGAGCATTTGCCATATACAATTTCATCATGTGAAATTGGCAGAATATAATTTTCCGAGAAGCAATAGAAGAACGAGAAAGTTAATTTATCATGATTAAATGCTCTGTAAATCGGGTCG
This sequence comes from uncultured Ruminococcus sp., assembly GCA_902796255.1. Lineage (GTDB taxonomy): Bacteria > Bacillota > Clostridia > Oscillospirales > Ruminococcaceae > UBA3855. The sequence goes on along the minus strand of CADBOP010000131.1, from coordinate 5,003 downwards.
AGTGACATATACTGCAACATATCATTCATCCAGCCCATATTCCATTTGAAATTAAAGCCCAGACCGCCGATATCTGTCGGCTTTGTCACAAGAGGCCATGCAGTGGATTCTTCTGCAATCATAAGTACATCCGGATATTTGGCAAATACAGATTCATTCAGGGTTCTGAAGAACTCAACAGCTTCTAAATTCTCATGGCCGCCGTTAATATTGGGTGTCCATTCGCCGTCACGTCTGTCATAATCCAGATACAGCATAGAAGCGACAGCATCCACACGCAGGCCGTCAAGATGAAATTCGCCGAGCCAGTAGCAGGCACTGGAAATCAGAAAAGAGCGTACTTCGCCTTTGCCGTAGTCAAATACACGTGTTCCCCACGATTTATGCTCCATCTTGTTGGGGTCAGTATATTCATAGCAGCAAGTGCCGTCAAACTCATACAAGCCGGCAGCATCTTTGGGGAAATGTGCGGGCACCCAGTCCAGAATGACACCGATGCCGTTCTGATGGAACAAATCTATCATTTCACGGAACTGGTCAGGTGTACCATAACGGGAGGTAGGAGCAAAATAACCGGTTACCTGATATCCCCATGAACCATCAAACGGATATTCTGTCAGGGGCATAAACTCAATATGCGTATAAGACATTTTCTGCATATAGGGAATCATCTGTCTGGCAAATGTCACATAATCCAGAACTGTATTATCCGGATTCCGTTTCCATGAATCCAGATGCACTTCATAGATATTCATAGGACTTTTATAGACAATCTGTTTTTTCTTTTTCTCGAACCATTCCTTGTCATGCCAGGTATAATTACTTTCATAGATTTTGGAAGCATTAGCTGGACGTGTTTCAAAATGGCTGGCATACGGGTCACTTTTCATGAGGATTTCACCGGAACGGGTTTCGATACTATATTTATAAGTATCAAACTGTGTCAGATTTTCGATTACAGTTTCCCAGACACCATCAGCAATAATCTCCATGGGGTGGCATTTTCTGTTCCACTGATTAAAATCGCCTACAACAGAAATGCTGGCAGCATTAGGAGCCCATACACGGAAACGATGTTTTTTCACGCCATTTTCTTCTATGGCATGTACGCCAAAGAACTTGTAGCTTTCGCTGTTTTTCCCCTGATAAAATAAATACAGAGGAAAATCATTTGGATTTTCAGTCGTTGTTTTGTTCATGAAATCTCCGCCGTTACTGTTTCAGCCTGTATACGGGCTGATACATTCCTTATTCAACGTGCCCACTGGCAGAAAGTGATTTCTGCACCATGTTGGCATGGCACTCCCAAGGCGTAAATTCCCCGCAAACGAACGGGTACATATTGCATAGGCTGATTACACAGTATCTTTGCAATACCAGTAACTTTATCCTTTCTTAATTGATTTGCCAATTGTTCGATTGATTTCAGGATAGTTAAGAGTACAGGTTTTCTTTGTCCCCTTTATCATCCCCTCTATATATTCTAACAGAAATTATGAATTCTTTCAAGTATTTTTTATATGCGTGTTAAAATTTCATGTTTTTCTATAATTTTTAATATTTTGTTTTGTATATGTTTAACAAAAAAATATGGAAATTTTTACCGTAACACCGTCTGCGGTGTCGAATGCTGTCTTTTTTTATGCGTTTGTTTCTGCTGTGCAGGAGAAATCCGGCTGGTGACCTGTGCTGAAATGACAGTCATATCATCCCGAAGGACACCGCCATGAAAGACAGCAGCTTTCTCAAAGATTTTATCTGTCAGGATTTCTGTACTGAAATTCTGCGGCAAAAGCTGCCGGATATAAGAATACTCTGCCTCGCTGACACCGTCAGAGAGCAGAAGAATTTCATCTCCTGCCTGTGCCTGCATGGTGATTTTTGCAGGGGGTGCATCTGCCATCATGCCAAGAGGAAAGCTTTTGGCTGTAATCTGGTGCATTTCAGAAGCATGATAAAACAGAGCCGCTGCCGAACCGGATTTATAAAACAACAGTTCTCCGGTGTCTGCATTGAGAAATAAAATATCTGCTGTAGCAAAATTTTCAGTATTGGTTTCTGTCATCAGCAGGGCATTGAGCAGGTGCAGGGCAGAATCAACAGGCATATCACACCTGATTAAATTCCGGAGTGTTCTGACGGCGATTCTGGAAGCAAGAGCAGCTGTGCTGCCGCTGCCCATGCCATCTGAGAGGATTAAATACTGATTCCCGACAGAATCTGTAAAAGCATCGGCATGGTCTCCGCAGCGTTCATAAGCAGGGGCATTCTGACTCCGGAGGGTATATACAAGCGAATAGGCTGGTATTTCATATAGGCAGTGTTTTACAATTCTTTTCTGTGCAATGGAAACAGAGCTGAAATCTTTTTCTGTCTGACGGCTGAACAGTTCCTGAATGGTTGCCAGAGGGAAATCCTCCTGAGCAGAATAAATCTCTGCTGCATATCTGCCGCTGCGGAGGCGATAGACAAAACAGCCCTCGTAATTTACCGCACAGCGGAGAAGCATATTTTTTAATACAGCCGTTTCTGCCTCACAGAACTGCAAGCTTCGTCTTCTGGCAGAATCTGCCGTGATATGTTCCAGCAGCCGGAGGGATTCCAGCATCATTTCCCGATTGGAGATTAAATGCTGATTCTGTATCTGAGATACGGTTCTTCTCTGGGCACAGACATGAATTTTATCTGAAATATGTTTTCTTTCCGGACAAGTTTCCAATATTTCCGGCATGACTGAGGGTGTGTGCAGAAGCTGACGGAATATTTTTTCTGTCTGTTCCTGATGCAGTTTCCAGCATTTCTGAAAATATTTACACTCCTGACAAATTTCTGTTTTTGCCTGCTGTATGGGGTCAGCTGGAGAATCCAGAGTCAGATGCCGCATGACGGCAGAGGATTCTTCTCTTAATTCCTGCAAAGCCTGACTAAGAAAAATTTCCTGCTGTACCACCTGTCTTTCTCCGGCAGCCGGCGTAACAGGGAGAGAAATAAATTTTCTGAATCCTGTCTGACAGAACACGGCATAGAGCGTGCAGGAAATGATTAATTCTGCTAAAATTCTGATAACTGCAATACTGCTGTCGAGGACAGCACTGCTGCATATTTGCATCAGGAAAAACACAGGGATATAAAACGCATTGGGAATCTGGTATAAAAATCCTGCCAGCATCGCTGTCACGGGTAAAAACAGCAACGGCATTCCTAAAGAAACGCTGCATAATACCACTCCGCAAGCCGTCAGTGCTCCGCAGAGCGTACCTGCTGCCTGCCGGAACTGCCGAGCCGCCAGAAGTGTAATTGTCATCCCTGCAATTCTGCCCAGATTGCAGAACTGAAAATCAATTCCGCACAGAGCGGTAATACAAAACAGATAACAGATAGCATAAGTAAAGCTTTTCCCTGTACTGAGCTGAATTTTTTTATTTTCTTTCAGATTCTGCACAGCATCAGAAATAAAATATGCAGCTGTGCCGGTCATAAAGGCTTCGAGAATATACAGAGGCAATTTTCCGCTTCTGCCCTGCAAAAAGATATCCAGCACCATGCCTGCACCGATACAGGTAAAAGCTGTCATTACTGCCGAAATCCAAGGCTTATAGCTTTCACAGAAAAAGATTCTGATACAGAAAACGGCTGTCAGGCAGGTCAGGAGGAACTGCATTTCTTCTGGTGCTCCCTGTATGCAGTAAGAAAGCAGAGCCCCCAGCAGAATACAGAAACTATATAACGGGCTGCATATTCCGGCAACGGCAGCAGCCAGCGGGGAAACTATCCCGCTGACAGTGCCTATTGACAGCAGATAGCCTCCGCCTGTTGCCAGTATACAGCACAGGGGAATCTGTACCCATTCGGACTTGACTAATTTTTTCAGCATAATGATTCCGCTCCTCGCATATAATAATATATTTATTATAGCAGAGAGCTGCTGTAAAATCTGTCGAATCCTGCCGGAAATCTTAAAAAAATCTTTTATTTCCTGTCATTTCCGGATATTGCCGGAATTTTATAAACTCCAGTCTTTCTGTGTAAAATCATTTCTTTTATATTTTATATTTGTCAGGTATATCTGAATCTCATATTTCTGTTTTTCAATCGCTGTCTGAATAAACCTGTCCAGATTCTGTGCATTCAAATATCTCCGGAATGCGTTCACATAGCCCTGTACTGCCGTAAACTGGTCTGCTTCAATCATAGTCAGAACAATAGTATCAAAATTATTTTTAATAAACGCATTGGTTTTTTTATCATCCTGATTTCTGATAAACATTTCATAAATAATCTGATACTTAATTTCCGGTGCAATTCTTGTCTCATCAAAATCTTTATTTATCATCAAAGAAATAATTTCACTGGTTCTTTCCGAAAGAATCCTAATATTCTGTTTTTCCAGTACAATGCCATGACAGGACAGCGTTTCCATAGACTCACATTCATAAGCAATATATCCGACACCTCTGACGCTTTCCGGAATCACGAGCTTTTTCATGCTTCTGCAATAACTGAATGCTCCGGGAATAATTGTTTTCAGTCCGTCCGGCAGAACCACTTCTTTTAAGCTGTGACATTCCCGAAAACAGGAATCTCCGATACTGACCAGATGTTTCGGGAACTGTACCTGTTCGAGCTGGTGGCAATGCTTGAACGTATAGGATTTTAATTCTTTAATGCCTTCCGGAATCCTGATTTCTCTGAGTTCTGCACAGCCCTCGAAGGCATGATTATAAATCCCTGAGACACTTTCCGGAATCTGCACAGATTCTTTATCCACCGGACAGCGGACTAATCTGGTTAATTTATAACCGTCATGTTCATACAGAATCCCGTTCAGGACAGTAAAATTCTTATTATTTTTATCTACAGTAATCTTTTTTATTTTCTTACATCCGGCGAAAGCATCTGTTTCTTTCATACTGGTGATACTTGCCGGAATATAAACACTCTCCAGCCCGTTCGGACAGCATAACAACTCTGTTTTCTGCTTATTGCACAATATATTTTCTGAT
>CADBOP010000130.1 GCA_902796255.1 uncultured Ruminococcus sp. | reverse complement strand
GTCGTGAGGCTGATGTGGCACAGGTGGTAGCGCAACGCCTTGGTAAGGCGTAGGTCACCGGTTCAAATCCGGTCATCAGCTCCAAAACTCTTCTGTTGTTTCAACAGAAGAGTTTTTTGTTTTTTCTTTCCGGAAATAAAATATGGCTTTTAAAAAATCCTTCCTGATTCTGACAAATTCTGACAAGCATGATATGCTATAATAAATTTGTAAAAATAAACAGAACAAGAAAGGAATTTTTTTGATTATGAAACTGCATTATGATGCCGACAAGCGTGAACTGCTCGTTCTGCTGGACGGCGAACTTGACCATCACAGGAGTGCCCTGCTCCGGAATGAAATTGATACTGCTGTCTATATGCACATGCCTGCTGTGCTGATTTTAGACTTCCATGATGTGACATTTATGGACAGCTCCGGTATTGGCTTGATTATGGGCAGATATAAAATTCTTCAGCCAATGGGCGGAGAAATTCAGATTCAGAATCCCTCTGCCTATATCGGCCGTGTTCTCCGGCTGGCCGGCATGGAACGGCTTGCAAAAATCTCTGAGGAGGTGAGTGCATGAAAATCCAAAATGAATTCCGTTGTGTATTCCCAGCAGTTTCTGCCAATGAAGCACTGGCAAGAGCAGCACTGTCCGCATTTCTGATACCGTCTGACCCGACTGCTCAGGAACTGGCAGACTTAAGAACCGTAATTTCAGAAGCCGTAACAAACGCAATTGTACACGGTTACCGGAACAGTTCCGGAGATGTGGCAATTTGTCTGCGGATGCTGCCGGACAGAGTGCTTTACATACGGGTAAGTGACAAAGGCTGTGGCATTCCGGATATTGAACAGGCTATGACTCCTTTGTATACCTCTGCACCGGAAGAGGAACGTGCCGGACTGGGCTTTGCCATCATGCAGGAATTTACAGATTCCCTGCATGTAAGAAGTTCCGCCGGAAACGGAACAGTTCTGACAATGCGGCGGAAACTGGGGCAGATTCATGCAGAACCAGAAAGCTGAAAGGCCAAAGCCGGAAGAAAATCTGGGGCTGGTGCATTTATGTGCAAACCGCTTCCGAAATCGTGGAATTGCATATGAAGATTTATATTCTGCCGGCTGTGAGGGGCTTGTCAAAGCAGCCAATGCTTTTGACACAGAAAGGGGGGTACAGTTTTCCACTTATGCTGTACCTGTGATTTTAGGGGAAATCAAAAGACTGTTCCGTGAATCCGGAACAGTCCATGTTTCCCGAGGGCTTCGGGAATTAGCAATGAAAATTCAGAAAATCCGTGAAGAAGCTCTGAAAGAAACCGGATGTGAACCGCCTCTGAGCGTACTGGCACAAAAGACAGATTCCACACCGGAAGACGTTTCCATGGCCTTGTGTGCAGTCAGTCCGACCGTATCGCTGACGGCACAGGACGATGACGAAGGCCAGACAGATATTGCAGTAGCACCGCCGGACGAACAAATCAGTGACAAAATTGCTCTGCGGCAGGTGATGGCCCTGCTTGCCCCACAGGACAGATTACTGCTGCAATTAAGATATTATCATAATCTGACACAGGTCAGAACCGCCGAAAAACTCGGCATGACACAAGTACAGGTATCCAGACGGGAAAAAAAATTATTATTATTCCTGCGGCAGGAATTATTAAAATAATTACTTCCACACACAGCGAAAAGCTGTAGGAAGGGAATATTTCTTCTCCAGTTCCTGCACATCTGCCCAGACGAACATCGGACTTTGTGTTCGGCATCTGAGAAAAACGGCCTGCATTTCCCATGTGATATGGGTAAAGACATGTTTTCTGTTTATAATTTTTATCAGCTCTTCCGGATGGGTATTCCAGTCTTCCGCCTGCCGGACGGCCATTTCAGGAGAAAGGAAATTTTCCGTATTAGGGAGTTCCCACAGTCCTGCAAGCAGACCTTCCGGCGGACGTTTCCGGACAGCAATTTTATTTTCACATTGCAGAACGAATATTGTTTTATATTCCGTTCTGCGTTTTTGTTTTTTCTCTCTGACAGGCAGCAGCATTTCACTGTGATTCTGAAAAGCCATACAGATTTTTTTCAGCGGACAGCTTTCACATTTTGGTACACCGTTCGGAATACAGACAGTCGCTCCCAGCTCCATAAAAGCCTGTGTGAGTGTTCCGGCATTTTGGGAATCATAAATTTTTTCAAGCTGTTCTGTAAAATCCTTTTTGACAGAATTATCCAGAATATTCCGGAAATCTTCTTCCAGCCTTGCAAGGACTCTCAAAACATTTCCGTCAACAGCCGGCACAGGCAAATCATAGCAGACAGAGCTGATTGCTCCGGCAGTATATTCACCGATTCCGGAGAGGTTCAGAATCTGGTCATATTTATCAGGGAATTTCCCCTGATACACCTGCATGACTGTCTGGGCGGCTTTCTGCATATTCCGGACACGGTTATAATAGCCCAGCCCCTCCCAGAGCTTTAACAGCTCGTCTTCGGGGCATTCTGCAAGAGCCCTGATATCCGGAAGAGCTTCGAGAAATCTTTTATAATAATTTTTCACAGCCTCGACACGGGTCTGCTGAAGCATGATTTCCGACACCCATACATGATAGGGATTTTTATCTTTTCTCCATGGCAAATCTCTGTGATGTTCCGGATACCAGTCCAGAACAGGCTGTTTTATCAAAACCGGAATCCTTTTTTTCTGTTCTGCGATATGCTGCATTCTTGCAATAATTTTCTGATATACAGGAATCATATGCGGTTCTGTACATAATTCCGGAATCTGTTTTATTTCTATCCAGCGGACATTTTTATTTTCGTCCGGTTTATCAGCAAGTTTCTGATTTTCAGGGGCAATCAGCCCGTAAGTGACATTATAATGCAGATGTTCCGGAACAGGTTTCCCATGCTTTTCATGTGCCGGAACAGGGAGAATATCAATTGCTAAAATCTGTTTTGTCAGGAAATACAATTTTTCTACAGAAGATTCTTCCCTGACTTCTCTGAAAGCGACAGCAGATAAATTTTCTTCTCCGTCCGCATGGCCGCCCAGCCAGCCGACAGACTGATAAATCAGATGATATGCCATGAGTGTTTTTTTCAAGTCCGGAGAAAGCACCAAGCCGGAACATGTAATATGTCCGGCTTCGCAGTCTCTGTCTAAAATTTTATTATTATATTTCTGAATTAATTTTAATACTTCCTGTTTTGTCTGTTCTTCCTGTTCTGTATGCGGACAGAATGATTCAATTTCTTTCAGTAAATGCATAGTCACCCTCCTGTCAGATTCGTCCGGACAGAAATTATATCTGTCCAAGTTTTGCAAGCTGCTCAGCAGTCATATAGTGTTCGCATTCATGTTTATTGGGTCTGCCCATCAGTTTTTTCATAGACTCTCTTACATCGCCTTTCTCATAGAGAAGATGATATAATTCTTCATTGATAGGCATCGGCACACCTAATTTCTTCGCAAGCCCGTAAGCAGCTTCACAGCAATAATAGCCTTCTACTGTGCCGACCTGCTTCACAGCCTCTTCAGGAGAAATGCCCTGCCCTATCAGAATACCAGCTCTTCTGTTGCGGCTGTGCATACTGGTACAGGTAACAATCAAATCGCCCAGACCGCTCAGCCCTGCGAATGTATCCATTTCAGCACCGCATTCCAAGCCTAAACAGGTTATCTCGTGAATCCCTCTTGTCATGAGAGCCGCTTTTGTATTATCGCCGAATCCCAAGCCGTCACTGATTCCGGCGGCCAGTGCAATAATATTTTTCATAGAACCGCCGAGTTCACAACCGATAACATCAATATTCACATATAATCTGAGTGTACCACAGGTAAACAAATCCTGAATATACTCTGCATATTTCACATCTTCACTGGCAACTGTGACAGTAGTCGGGATTCCTCTGGAAAGTTCTTCGGCATGGGAAGGGCCTGTCAGCACAACAACCGGATTTTTCGGTATTTCTTCATGAATGACCTGACTCATTCTCTTGTACGTTCCGGCCTCGAGGCCTTTGGAAGTATTCACGATAACGGTATTTTCTGTAATATACGGAGCGGCCTCCTGTACGACACTTCTTAAAAACGAAGTAGGAATACCAATCAGAACGGCATCTTTTCCGGAAACACAGGAAATATCTGTTGTCAGGAGAATATCAGAAGGAATTTTCACCCCAGGAAGTTTTCCGGAGAGTTCTCCTGTAGTTTTGATTTCGTTGATTTCCTCTTCAAATTTTGACCAGACTGTAACATCATGGCCGCAGTTGCGGCACATGACAGCCAATGCCAGCCCGAAAGCTCCTGAGCCTAATACTGTAATTTCTGCCATAATAAACGCTCCTTTCAGATTTTATAATTTTTTATATCCATGCAGCCATATCTTTCACGTTTCTGTGCTGATTTATCAGTTAGTACCGGATTTTATCAGAATGTTACAGAATATTTATTTAATTTTCTTGCCTTTCTGGCCGATTTTGCTTTCTGTTCCGGCTTTCAGCCGCTGGATATTAGAACGATGCATGAAAATAATCATACAAGCCATCACACACAACAGACCGAAATGCAGAAAAATCTGTGAAAGAGCAAATTCCTGATGATGCATATCCTTCCAGAAATACTGTGCTGCAAATGTCACAAACGGACAGCAGGCCGTTGCAATCACAGACGACAGACTGACATATTTTGAAATGACAAGCACAAGCGAAAAAATGCCGATTAAAATCAAAAATACTCTCCAGTCAAGAATTAAAAATATAGATACCCCGACCAGTACGCCCTTTCCGCCTTTGAAACCGTGATACAGCGGAAATACATGACCAAGAATTGCAAAAATACCAGCAATACAGCCCAATAAATATAAATCCGCTGCTGTACCGCAAAGCAGTTTCCCGAAATACTGGCTTATTATCACAGCAATTATGCCTTTGGACAAATCGCCTATCAGGGTAATCAAAGCACATCCCTTTCCGAAACAGCGGAGTGTATTGGTCAGACCTGCATTTCCGCTTCCAAAATTTCTGATATCCTCATGTTTCAATAATTTTACTGTCAGGATAGCCGAATTGATACTGCCGAACAGATAGCCCACCAGAGCCGAAATCAGACAGGATATAATTACCATATGCTGTGCCTCCTGTCAGTCATCGTTACGGTTCCGTTCACGTACAATCAGCCGGACGGGCGTACCTTCCATACCGAATGTAGAACGTATCTGATTTTCAATATATCGCTGATAAGAAAAATGGAATAAATCTGCTCTGTTGACAAACAGGACAAAAGTCGGCGGCTGGGTGGAAGCCTGTGTCATATAATAAATTTTTAATCTCCGTCCCTTGTCCGAAGGGGGCTGTACTCTTGCGACAGCATAGGCCAAGACATCATTGAGCATTCCTGTGCTGATTCGCATAGTATTCTGCTGATAGACATGCTTGATTAACTCAAATAATTTTTCGACACGCTGGCCTGTTTTGGCTGAAATAAAAATAAACGGCACATAGGACATGAAACTGAAATCATTTTCTAATTTTGTTCTGAACTCGTTCATAGTTTTCTCTGTTTTTTCAACAGCATCCCATTTATTGACAGCCACAATACAGGCTTTGCCCTGTTCGTGAGCATATCCGGCGACTTTGGAATCCTGTTCGGTAAAGCCGACAGTTGCATCAATCATAATCACGCAGACATCTGCACGGTCAATGGCCATATATGCCCGCAGAACGCTGAAATGTTCAATTTTTTCTGTGACTTTGGATTTTTTCCGGATACCGGCAGTATCAATAAAGACATATCTGTCCTCGCCCCGTTCAATAATCGTATCTGTTGCATCACGGGTAGTTCCGGCGATATCCGAGACAATCACACGTTCTTCACCGGCGATTCTGTTAATCAGAGAGGATTTGCCTGCATTCGGCTTACCGATAACAGCAACACGGATATCTGATTCTTCATAATCCT